>JBAWVG010000016.1:0-28421 GCA_037147395.1 Nitrosomonadaceae bacterium
CGGTGGTTATCTTCAAGGTAACCGCAATACCTGGACGATGGGTATGCGTCACAACTTCTAATCGGACCTCGATTAGTTGAAAATGGAGCGCTCAGGCGCTCCATTTTTTTGTTCGGTTACTTGATACTTCTCGTGACAAGATTGTCTGCTAAAGTTAATACGGAAAGTGACGCGCGCACACTACCCCGCCGCCGTATTTAATTGGCGGGGATTACATGTTAGTATGGCGTCTTAATGACGTCGACAAGATGAAGTGAGTACTAGCAAGGGGTGTTCAACCATGCGTTTACTGAATGCAAAAGACGGTGAGTACTTAAACACAGAATTGGTGTAAACAAGAGATTGAGAGTGGTCACTCTACAAAGGTAGTGACTGCAGGTTTGAGTTAAATAATTTTGGAGGGATGCACGTGGGAGTTCCTTTACGGCAACAGATCGCGGTCGGTACTTACTTACTCAAGCAAAAGATCATGGGGGTCAAGAAGTACCCGCTCGTGCTGATGCTGGAGCCATTATTTAAGTGTAATCTCGCCTGCGGGGGTTGCGGCAAGATTGACTATCCAGATGAGATTCTGGATAAACGCTTGAGCTATGAAGAGTGTATGCAGGCGGTCGATGAGTGTGGAGCACCGATGGTATCCATCCCGGGGGGTGAGCCGCTGATCCACAAGGATATGCCACGGATCGTGGCAGGTATCATTGCCCGTAAAAAGTATGTTTACCTGTGTACCAATGCACTCCTCTTAAAGAAGAGGATCGGGGACTATACCCCCTCCCCCTACCTGACCTTCTCCATCCATCTTGATGGAATGAAGGAGCGTCATGATGCATCGGTCTGTGAGGAAGGCGTCTTTGATCGTGCGGTCGAGGCGATTAAGCTCGCACTGTCCAAGGGTTTTAGGGTCACGGTGAATTGCACCCTCTTTCAGGGCGAGACCCCGAAGGATGTGGCTGAATTTTTAGATTATGCGATGGAGTTGGGTGTTGAGGGTGCAACCATTGCACCCGGATTCAGTTACGAGCGCGCTCCTCAGCAAGATGTCTTTATTAAGAGCGAGGATACCAAGAAACTATTCAGAGGCATCTTTGAAATCGGTAAGTCCCGTAAATGGAAGCTGAACCACTCATCACTCTATCTTGATTTTTTAGCAGGGAATCAGAACTATCAGTGCACACCCTGGGGTAACCCAACCCGGAATGTATTTGGATGGCAGAAGCCTTGCTACTTATTGTCGGATGAGGGCTATGCAGCCACCTTCCAGGAGTTGCTGGATGACACACCATGGGCCAAGTACGGCAATAGCAGTAACCCAAAGTGTGCTCAGTGTATGGCCCACTGCGGTTATGAAGCGACCGCGGTTGAGGATATGCTGCAGAACCCATTAAAAGCGCTCGGGGTATCGATGCGCGGCCCACGGACCGACGGACCCATGGCTCCAGAACTGCCACGGATTTACGATGTATCACAGCCTCATCATCCCGGCAGAAAAGAGTTTCCAATCCCGGTTGTGGTCAAGAAAACGAGCTCCTCCTCCGAGGGGTCTGCGGGTACGGGCACTGATGGCTAATTTGCATCTGTCTTAAGCTGAACCTGTTCAGCGTTTTAACCGGAAGGTCTGCCAATATGAGAATCTTACCCGGAATCAAGTCGGCTTCTCATCTCTGTATGATCGGGGTGATGATGCTGGTCAGTATGCAAGTCTCCTGGGCTCAGAAGGCGGAACCTGGTAGCCCAGAGCAGGTCGTAAAACGTCTTCATGACTCACTCACCGAGGCGATGCGTGAGGGAAGTAAGTTGGGATTCCGAGGACGGATAGATCTACTCACGCCTGCCGTGATCCGGTCACATGATCTTGATTTTATCGCACGGACCACTCTTGGTAATCTCTGGTCGAAACTCAGCCCAGATCAACAGACCACCTTTACCGATACCTTCCGCCAACTCAGCATCAGCAGCTACGCGGATTGGTTTAAGAGCCATGAGGGAGAGAGCTTTGAATTCGTAGAACGACAGGCCATGCCGAGAGAGCAGGTCTTGATCCGAAGCCGTATGGTCCAGGGAAAGGACGAGGTCGCGCGTTTTGACTACGTCATGAGAGAGACTAAGGATGGCTGGAGGATTATCAATATCATGGCCGATGGTGTCAGTGACCTAGCCCTCAAGCGTGTCGAGTACCGGTCCATCCTCGAGAGGGATGGATTCCCAGCATTGATCGATATGCTCAAGAAGAAGATCGCCACAGCAGAGCAGAGCTGAAGGTTGGTCGTTTCAAAATCCCCTGAAAGATGACCGCAGTCATGGAGCCTGTGCACAGCGGTAGCTACCGATTCTTCGCGAGATGGGTATCGGGCTCCTATCAATATGCGCCCGTGATACTGATCGGATCATTATTGATTGCGTTGGCGTGTGGGGTATACACATCTCGTAACTTGGGGATGAATACCGACACCACAGACATGCTCTCAGAGCACCTTCCGTTTCGAGCGAACTTCACTCAATACAAGAAAGCATTTCCACAAGACCAGGGAGTAGATACCCTGGTTGTCGTAGTCGAAGCACCCACCCCCGAGCAGGCACATACCGCCACCAAGCGACTGGCCGAGCATCTAAAAAAAGATACCGTAAATATTAAAGATGTTCATCTCCCGAGCGGAGATATATTTTTTGAGAGGAATGGGCTGCTCTATGAGAGCCTACCAGAGCTCGGACGGATCACAGATCGATTGGCGGCAGCACAACCCCTCATTGCGCAGATTGTGGGGGACCCAACACTACATAACTTCACATCAGTACTCACGGAAGCGGTGGAGGAGCTACGTAAGGGACGGACACTAGATCTAGAACCGGTGCTGGGAGGGGTGAGCGCAACACTAGATGCAAGGATCACAGGGACCCCACGTGCTCTTTCTTGGCAGGCACTCTTTCGAGGAGAGCCTCAGAAGGAGAGCTATCGAGAGTTGATGACGGTACAGCCGAATCTGGATTACACCCAGATCGCAGCAGCAGAGCAGTCGATCGCAGCGCTTCGTCAGATGGCACAAGACCTCGGGTTGAAGGGGGATGGAATACGGGTACGAGTGACCGGTGATGTGGCTCTGGCGGACGAGGAATTAAAAAGCGCGCTACACGGAACAGAGTATGCAGGGCTGCTCGCGTTGGTCCTGGTGGCGGGGGTGCTGTATCTCGCTCTGAATGCAGCAGGACCGATTTTTGGTGTGTTGCTGAGCCTGATCATGGGGCTGCTGCTCACTGCAGCCTTTGCGGCTGCGGCAGTGGGCCACTTGAATGTCATCTCAGTTGCATTTGCAGTGCTGTATGTGGGACTTGGGGTGGACTATGCAATCCATTTTCTGCTTCGGTACCGAGAACGGCTGGAAGAGGGAGAGGAGCCGATAAAGGCTCTGCAATCAACAGGGGGGGATACCGGGCACTCATTATTTCTATGTGCCATCACCACCTCAATCGGGTTTTATGCCTTTATGCCGACATCCTACAGCGGTGTGGCAGAATTGGGATTGATCGCAGGGACCGGGATGATGGTCAGCCTCTTGGTGACGCTGACACTGGTGCCGGCCCTTGAAAGATATCTACCGACACGACCCACCAAGACAGTCGTGAGCTCCGCAGCCGTGTCTTTGGGGAGACTACTTGAGCATCCTCTGCGTTGGCGTAAGGCGGTTTACATAGTCACCATCGTCGCATTATTAGCTTCTCTTGCGGCAGTCCCGAGTATCAAGTTCGACTACAACCTCCTGAACCTGCAAGACCAAAGTGGGGAGGCGGTACAGACCTTCAGAGATCTGCTAAAGGATACTCAGAACTCGCCCTGGCACGCAGTTGCGTTAACCAGCAGTGAGGAAGAGTTGCGCCGGCTAGTGAAGGGGTTGACCGGGCGGCCAGAGGTGAGCAAGGTTGTGACCATCCTCGACTTCGTACCAGGTGACCAGGAGGAGAAGATTGCGATGATAGATGAACTGGCCTTGACACTGGGTCCTCTCACGATCACGTCATCGCCTAAGATTGCGAAGAAGTACACATTAGAGCAGAAGAGAGCCGCATTAGATGGGCTGAGGGATGCATTAGATCGGCTGATAGAAAAGAATCCTAATCATCCCGGTCAGGCATCTGCTCGTAGTCTGAGGGCATCCCTAGTCACGCTACTCAGACGAGTGGATGAAGCGGGTGTTGAGGAGAGGGGTCAGCTGATGGATGACATCGAGAGGGACCTGTTATCACTCTTGCCGGGTTCAATGCAGAGCTTGAGCACATCGATTGAGGCCTCAGAATTTAATCAGGATCAGTTACCAGAATCGCTACGGACTCGTTGGCTGAGTCAGGCTGGGCAGTATCAGATCGCGATTTATCCGGTAGAAAATATTAATGACAATCAGGCGTTAAGACGGTTCGTGAGGGCCGTTCAGGAGGAGCTACCACAAGCAACCGGTGCGCCGATCATCAGCCTGGAAGCGGGTGAGGCCGTAGTGGAGGCATTCATCATGGCCTTTTCGTTGGCGCTGGCGGGGATTGCGGTAATACTCTGGGTCATGTTGCGCAGCCTATCATCGACTGTGCTGGTACTGACCCCACTTCTACTGGCCGCACTCTTCACGGGTGCTGCAACCGTACTGATGGGTGTTGAGTTCAACTTCGCCAATATCATCGCACTGCCGCTCTTGCTGGGGATCGGTATCGATAGTGGTCTTCATATGGTGCAGCGTAGCCGTCGTCAAGTGGATGGGGCGAGGCATGAGGATCTGATGCATAGCAGCACCACGCGGGCCATTTTTTATAGCGCACTAACCACCCTGGTCGGGTTCGGCAGCCTGGCATTCTCAACTCACCAGGGCACCGCCAGCATGGGGGTACTTCTCACCATCGGGCTGGCACTCACGTTAATCTGCGTACTGGTGATACTACCGGTCTTGCTAGCGACCGCGAATCGGGGTGAGAGTGCATGAGAAAGTTGTACATTGGCTCAATAATTTTTGTTTATAATTCGTGCCCTAAGCTAGCCTTAAGTGAGCGTTATTTGGGTCGCGCGGAACAAAGTAAGGGGCGAATAGTCCAACCAATTATTGATGATGAAGACTAACCACCGAACCACAATTCTAATTCTGCTTTGCGTCGCATTGCTCGGGGGTTGTGCCACCATACCCCAGAACGATCAGGGCAAGGGGGTCGGGCAGAGCGCCAAGTCGGTCGACCCCTACGAGAGTACCAACCGGGTATTCTACGATTTCACGGACGCGATCGACCGGCACTTTATGGAGCCGGTTGCCAATGCCTATATCGAGTATGTACCGAGCCCCTTGCAGCGCACGATCGGGAATTTCTATGACAATCTGGCCTATCCCAATGTCGCCTTGAACGCCTTCCTGCAGGGTAAGGGGCAGCAGGGACTAGAGGACACACTGAGGTTCACCCTTAACTCGACCATCGGCCTGTTCGGACTGTTTGACGTCGCAACCCCCATGGGACTTAAGCAGAATGACGAGGACTTTGGGCAGACATTGGGGGTGTGGGGTGTTGATGCCGGGTCTTACTTGTTCTTGCCCTTTCACGGCCCCAGCAGCACTCGCGATATCGCCATGATCCCCTTCAGTAACCTGGCCAGCGCACTTATTTTAGTGAGTAGTGTTGGGGTCACTGCCCCGATCGCGGTCTTAGGCGCGATCAATAAGAGGGCGCGTTTAGCCAATGCCATGAAGGTCCGAGACCAGGCCGCACTGGATCCCTATCTATTCGTACGTGAGGCCTCTCTACAGCAGCGTAGACATCAGGTCTATGACGGTAAGCCGCCCATTGAAAGTTATGACGACTCCTTAGAGGAGGACTTGGCTGAGACTGCTGAGGAGAGTTCAACCAAGAATAATTTCGTACAGGATGAATCCGTAAGAGATCGCCGTACCGACAGGGTGTCCACCCTTCCGCAGATCGACCCCATTAAGATGACGTTGGATCTTCCGGAGGGGGGTGCTCAGCAGACTGATCTTGAACTTAATCCCGTGAAAGAACGCCCCGCAGAAAAAGCCCCAGTGATGAATTAATAGAATACGAGTGTTGGTTGGTGACGATGAGCGGGGTGTGCTCCACCCATCGGACCAAGATAGGCATTGCCCCGCGCAGGCTTATCGGACACTGGACAGGTTGGGTGGAGGTTGGGGCCGGATCAATGAGTTACAATACAAAATTATTTGCCTAGGCTCTTTCGGCACAAAAAATTGATGAGGTTTTGATTGCATGACTAGAACATCTCTGAGAAATAGCAGTAACGACCGCATGAGCAAGGCCACCGTTGACATGTGGTCAGACCAAGATCAGACAGCAACGAATACATCACCAGAAGACGCGCTCGTCAGGGCTCGTAAGGCGCTTCTGTCGTTGCAGAGGGAGGATGGTCATTGGTGCTTCCCGCTGGAGGCGGACTGCACGATCACAGCCGAATATATCCTGATGTTGCACTTCATGGATGATGTGGATGTCGACCTTGAAGTCAGGCTGGCTCGTTTCATCCGTGAGCAGCAAGGTTCGGAGCATGGTGGTTGGGCGCTATATTATGGGGGTCAACTCGATCTGAGTTGCACGATCAAGGCTTACTATGCGTTAAAGATTGTCGGGGACTCACCCGATGCGCCGCATATGGTGAAGGCACGCACAGCGATCCTGGCGCATGGGGGTGCAGCACGGGCCAACTCATTCACCCGGATAATGCTCGCGATGTGGGGACAGATCCCCTGGCGAGGGGTGCCCTTCATGCCGGTTGAGATGATACTGTTGCCGAGCTGGTTTCCATTCCACTTAAGCAAGATTGCTTACTGGTCCCGCACCGTTTCTGTGCCACTGACCATTCTGTACTCACTGAAGGTGCGGTCTGCAAATCCCCGTAAGGTCGGTGTTCCAGAGCTCTTCACCGTGCCTGCGGAAGAGGAGCGTGATTACTTTCCAGTACGTTCAACGTTAAACCAGGTCTTTCTGATAATCGAGCGTACCGCTCGATTATTCGAGACACTCATTCCGCAGTCCGTGAGACGTGCCGCGCTAAAGCGGGCAGAGCTTTGGATCGTGGAGCGGCTTAATGGCGTCGATGGTTTAGGAGGGATCTTCCCCGCAATGGTGAACGCCAATGAGGCATTGGCATTGTTGGGCTATGAGTATGGACACCCTTGCCGGGTGCAGTGCCGCGAGGCTCTGCGTGGACTGCTGATAGAGGAGGGCGAGAGGGCCTGGTGTCAGCCCTGCACATCCCCGGTATGGGATACCGTCCTTGCTACCCTTGCCATGCAGGAGGATACGGGTGCGGATCAAAAATCAATTCGTAGGGCTCTCGACTGGCTGGTGCCATTGCAGATACTGGATGCCCCCGCAGACTGGAAGGATGATCACCCTAACTTACCGGGTGGTGGATGGGCCTTCCAATATGCAAACCCCCACTACCCAGACCTAGATGACACCGCTGCAGTGGCATGGGCGATGTATCAGGCAGATCCTGATGCCTATCGTAATAGTCTGGAACGGGCATCAGACTGGTTGACCGGAATGCAGTCCAGTAACGGTGGTTTTGCAGCATTTGATGCGGATAACACTTATTACTACTTAAATGAAATCCCATTTGCCGACCATGGGGCATTGCTTGATCCCCCAACCAGCGATGTGAGTGCCCGGTGTGCCGGCTTCTTGGCTCTGTATGGAAAGGAGAGTCAACAAGACAGCATGAAGAGGGGTCTAGACTATTTACTCAGAGAACAGGAGCCCAGTGGCGCCTGGTTTGGGCGATGGGGCAGCAATTATATTTATGGGACCTGGTCGGTCATGGAGTCATTGAGGTTGATCCGTGTGGACACTGAACACCCCGCAATCCGACGTGCGGTGCAATGGATTAAGTCTGTGCAGCGAGATGATGGCGGTTGGGGCGAGAGTAATGATAGTTACTCCGACCCGCAACAGGCCGGACGGTTCTTCACAAGTACTCCATGTCAGACCGCTTGGGCGCTGCTGGGTCTGATGGCGGCAGGTGAGGTCAATAGCCAGGAGGTGAGGAGTGGGATTGATTATTTGGTGCGGACACAAGCAGATGACGGGTTATGGGACCAGCCTTGGTATAACGCGCCGGGCTTTCCGCGGGTCTTTTATTTAAGATATCACGGTTACGCGAAGTACTTCCCACTGTGGGCACTGGCACGATTTCACGCGATGACTCGGAAGATTTCTGTGTGAAGGTGGTCGGTATCGTCACCGCCATGCGCGTGGAGGCGAGCTGTTTGACCCGGGCGAGTCTGCCCTTTAATGAGATGGCCAGCCTGGGGGAGGGGGCAGCGATCTGGCTGAGCGGGATGGGTGAAAAGGCGGCGCGAGAAGGGGCGGAAGGGTTGCAACTGGGTGGCTGCGATGCCCTGGTAAGTTTCGGACTTGCGGGTGCGTTGGACTCAAGGCTCCGGCCGGGAGACTTGGTGCTACCAGACTCGATACATGTCGGCCACCGACTGCCGGTCGATCAAGACTGGCGTAATCGACTTCAACAGCTCCTACCCGCTCATATCAACATTACGAGTGGAGTACTGGCAGCGAGCGCTGGGGTATTAACCTCAGCAGATGCTAAGCGGGAACTGGCGGAGGCGACCGGCGCCTGTGCGGTCGACATGGAGAGTGGTGCGGTGGCTCAAGTGGCCGCAAGAGCCGGGATACCCTTCCTCGTAGTCAGAGTGATCGCAGACCCGCTTGACTTCTCGCCCCCCGTCCCTCTTTTGAGTGCGGTACACCCAGATGGAAGCGCGGACCCAGTCCGACTGATCTCCTTGATACTGCGGCGGTCGGTAACGCTGGGAACGCTGCTACGTCTTGGATCACAACTCCGTTCTGCACGCACTACCCTTCTGACCGTGGTGAAGCATGCAGGTACAGAGCTGGGAACCTTGCCCAAACAGCCCCATAGTTGACGATCAGATGGGGGGGCAGTAGGGCTCCTTATGCGAGCGGCCTCCGATATTGGTTGCGCTGACGATGGCGCCATTAATAACCGCATTAGAAACTTTTATTCTCCCCTCCACACGTGCATGATCACTCAGTATCAGAGTGCTGGGCTTCTTCCCCGCTTCGGTCACATCCCCGCAAACATGCCCATCGATGCGCATGCTTCCAGTGAAGCTAATATTGCCTACAATATAAGTCCCTACGCCGATGATGGAGTTGATCCTTTCTGACATTTTGCACCCTCCTCTTTATATGATGACTGGTCGCATTGCTGAAATTGGTACAGCGACTCACAATCCTCTTTTTTGAGATATGTGACAATAGTCCGTTCGGGCCATACAGCGGTCTCGCGGTTCGAATGTTCATAGGCCGATCAATAGATCAGCACCGCAAAAAACCTTGGGCAAAAACAAGTGAAGTAGAAGCTAGGCTCTCGAGTAAGAGAGGTTTTCAGGGAGGGACATATTGCAGAATGGTTAGAAATAAAAAAAGGCCCGCATCGCTGAAGGCCTTAATTTTATTGGGGTGGCTGATGGGGTTCGAACCCACGACAACCGGAATCACAATCCGGGACTCTACCGCTGAGCTACAGCCACCATTTGAAAGAGAGTTACACGGAGTTGGGGTTTGCCGTGTAACTTAATAAAGCAATGATCCATGGCGTGCCCGACAGGAATCGAACCTGTAACCCCCAGCTTAGAAGGCTGGTGCTCTATCCGGTTGAGCTACGGGCACTACTCAAACCGGGTTTGCCCCGAATTAACAGGGCTTGAATTGGTCGGGGTGGAGAGATTTGAACTCCCGACATCCTGGTCCCAAACCAGGCGCGCTACCAGGCTACGCTACACCCCGGAAAGGGCAACACTATACCTATGACCAAAAGAAAGGTCAATTTTCCAGTCACTCATATCTAGATACGAATATCTGGATACTTGTCCGCTTAATGTTGGCATGATAAAATTTAAAAATAAGTGGCACGTATCCCCAGGCGAGTCAGAGAGTTAAAAATAAGGATGCGGAAGGATCAAGGCCCACTACTGATAATTGTAGAGTGGGTTCGCGAATAGCGGAGTTTGCCAGCTGGTAACAAGATTCCAGCATCCACAAGTCCAGTCACGGGGCCATTAGGAACGACTGGATGCGCGATGCATAGTTTCAGAGGGGACGTTGACCGTAAATGAACGGGTACAGCACTTTCAAAATTATTTGATTGGATCAAAATAAGACGTCTTGCGAACCCATAAAATATAGCGTATCGTTGCGCCACAAAACTAATATGGTCAAGGCGTTAACGCACGTAAAAAAAGAAAAAAAGAAAATAGAATTCTCTCGGAATGGCATGTGTATTGGGTTTAAGGTAAGCAAGTTCAATGGAAAGATAGGCCCTCAACCTGAATCTAGGTCAGAAGGGAGTCCGTAGAGGCGGGATAAGAATAAAAAGAAACAGTACGGCGGTTGCTAGCTGCAACAACAGAACGTTGTAGAAGAAATTGATTTGATCTAACCGGATGGTGCCTTTCGTAGAGATGAGATGGGTATTCATAATTTGTAATAATTTTTGTCATACTGGATTCAGTAATCAAGTGGGGGAACTATGAGCAGTAAAGTAACAGCAACCCTGTTGGGACTTCTGGCGCTAACCTTGTATTCAGGGATGGGAATGGCGGCAGCGGATCCCTATCAGCTAAATTTTCAAGAGCCGCAGAGCATCATTGCCAAAGAAACATACGATCAACATATCGCGGCAATGTGGATATGCGTAGGGATTTTTGTAGTGGTGTTCGGTGCCATGCTCTACTCACTGATCTACCACCGCAAGTCTGTGGGGTATAAGCCTGCGAATTTTCATCACAGCACCACGGTCGAGATTATCTGGACAGTTATTCCATTCTTTATTCTGATAGGAGTGGCGTATCCCGCGACAAAAACAATCATCGCCATGAAAGACACCTCTAACCCTGACATCACCATCAAGGTAACGGGCTATCAGTGGCAGTGGGGTTATGATTACTTGGTGGGCGAGGGATCTGGGATTAGCTTTATAAGCAAAACCACTACCCCCACAGCGCAAATCTATAACAAAGAACCGAAGGGTGAGCACTACCTGTTAGAGGTAGATAACCCCCTAGTGGTACCAGTCGGGAAGAAAATCCGGGTGCTAATAACGGCCAATGATGTACTGCATGCTTGGTGGGTCCCCGCATTTGCGGTCAAGCAGGACGCGATTCCAGGGTTTATTCGTGATGCTTGGTTTACAGCTGACAAGGTCGGAACGTACCGCGGATCATGTGTTGAGCTCTGCGGCAAGGATCATGCCTTTATGCCGATCGTGGTGGAAGTAATGGAGCCCGCAAAGTATGCACAGTGGGTCGCCGCACAAAAAGCAAAATCAGCTAAAACGACAGTAGATGTAAACAAAGTATTTACGATGGATGAATTAAAGGCGGAAGGCGAAAAGGTCTATGCTGGCAATTGTGTGGCGTGTCACCAGGCTAATGGTAAAGGTATACCAGGAGCGTTCGCAGCGTTGGATGGTTCAAAGATCGCTAATGGCCCGATAGAAGAGCACATCGGGATGGTCTTGAATGGGAAGGTCAATACAGCAATGGCGGCTTACAAGCACCTGTCAGATGTTGATGTCGCAGCAGTGGTAACCTACGAACGAAATGCCTGGGGCAATACGAAAGGCGACTTAATACAGCCATCCGAAATTAATAGATTCAGAAAATAAGTACTAAGGAGACAGTCATGGCAGCAGTACACGACGATCACGGACACGCCCACGGGCACGACCACGGACATGATGAGCACGAGCATCATGGTCCCCCCAGCGGATTTATGCGCTGGGCAACGACAACAAATCACAAAGATATCGGAACGATGTATTTGTGGTTTAGCTTCACCATGTTTTTGACGGGTGGAGTGATGGCGTTAATGATACGGGCGGAATTATTTCAGCCAGGTATGCAATTAGTTGAGCCGGAATTTTTTAACCAACTCACCACAATGCATGGACTTGTGATGGTGTTTGGGGCAATTATGCCGGCCTTCGTTGGGTTTGCTAATTGGCAGGTGCCGTTAATGATCGGCGCTCCAGACATGGCCTTTGCTCGGATGAATAACTGGAGCTTCTGGTTGTTACCTCCGGCTGCATTATTATTAATGGGGTCATTCTTCATGCCAGGAGGCGCACCAGCGGGGGGGTGGACATTCTATCCTCCACTGTCAGTGCAAATGGGTATGGGTATGGACATGATGATATTTGCGGTCCATATCTTGGGGGCATCCTCCATCATGGGATCAATCAACATCATCACGACCATCATCAATATGCGGGCACCGGGAATGTCATTGATGAAGATGCCATTGTTTGTCTGGACCTGGCTCATTACAGCATACCTGCTCGTTTTAGTAATGCCAGTATTGGCAGGAACGGTAACGATGCTGCTGACCGACCGACATTTCGGCACAAGCTTCTTCAATGCAGCGGGTGGTGGAGACCCAATAATGTTCCAGCATATTTTCTGGTTCTTTGGGCATCCAGAGGTCTACATCATGATATTGCCAGCATTTGGCATCGTGTCAGAAATCATCCCAACATTCGCCCGTAAGCCACTATTTGGCTACTCATCAATGGTGTATGCCACGGCGTCGATCGCAATTCTTTCGTGCATCGTCTGGGCTCACCATATGTTTACAGTGGGAATGCCAGCGACAGCTCAGTTATTTTTCATGTATGCAACGATGCTGATTGCGATCCCGACAGGGGTTAAGGTATTTAACTGGACTGCAACCATGTGGCGCGGCTCAATGACTTTTGAGACGCCAATGCTCTTCTCGATCGGATTCATATTCCTGTTTACGATCGGTGGATTCAGCGGCGTGATCTGTGCATTAGTACCGGTCGATATACAAGTTCAAGAGACCTACTACGTGATCGCACACTTCCATTATGTGCTGGTATCTGGCGCGCTATTTGGGATCTTCGGAGGGACGTACTACTGGTTGCCAAAGTGGACAGGACATATGTACGATGAATCGATGGGGAAACTCCATTTCTGGATGTCCTTCTTCTTCTTTAATGTCACCTTCTTTGTACAGCACTTCTTGGGGTTAGCTGGAATGCCACGTCGTGTACCGGACTACGCCTTACAATTCGCCGATTTCAATATGATTTCAAGCATCGGCGCATTTGGGTTCGGATTCAGTCAACTGATCTTCTTATACGTGATCGTGAAATGCATACGTGGCGGAGAAAAAGCACCTTCTAAGCCATGGGAGGGGAGCACCACACTGGAATGGGAGCTTCCATCACCTCTCCCATACCACACCTGGGTAACCCCCCCGGTCGTTAAGTAATACAGAAACGTAATGCAACAGGACCCAGATACAAAGCGCGGCAAGGGGAAGTACATAACAGCGCTCATTCTGGTCCTAACCGTGATTGGCGTATTCATCATGGCTATAATTAAAAAGTCAGAATGAGTTTAGCGCAAGCAAATACGGTCGTACTGAAAAAGCTGCTGATATTTTCAGTCGTAATGTTCGGGTTTGGTTTTGCGCTGGTACCGTTTTACGAAAAGATCTGCGAGGTGGCGGGGGTGAATAACCTTCTCCAAGCAGATACCCTGACCGAACCTGTTAAGGTAGATACAAGTCGTTGGCTAACGGTTGAGCTGGATGCAAATAGTGTGGGACTGCCTTGGCAATTTAAACCAATGCAGTCGAGTGTGCGCATACACCCCGGTGAGTTAGTTGAGGTGATGTACGAGGTGAGGAATACCACGGATCGAGAAATGGTTGGACAAGCGATTCCGAGTTATAGCCCGCAGTTACTTGCGAAACATCTGAAGAAGTTAGAGTGTTTTTGTTTTAGTAAACAAGTATTAAAACCGTACGAGGTTCGGCAGATGCCGGTCCAGTTCATCGTCGGGACAGAGATACCAAGTGATGTGAGTGTGATGACGATCTCGTACACATTCTTTGAATTAAAAAATGACGCGGCAGATAATGCCACTAAGGCAAAACAGATTTGAACGAAAAGAGCGGCGAAAAGCGCGCTAAAGGCACATTTTTACAAGCAATGAAGGCGGTGTCTTGGGCCTTCTTCGGGGTACGTAAGCAGAGTGATCATGATAACGATGCTGAAACGTTATCAATTGGACAGGTAGTCATTGCAGGGATTTTAGGGGCGGCGATATTTGTAGCCTGCATACTCATGTTGGTAAAGCTGGTTACAAGTTAGAGATTAATTAAACTAAAGGCAGGGGAGAGAATATGAGTCAAGAGTCAAGTCATACAGCGGATACCTATTATGTGCCAGAGCCGTCAACTTATCCCTTGACAGGTTCGATCGCGATATTCTTCTTAGGGTTTGGCGCGGCATTTAGTCTTAACGCTTTCCCGATGGGTAAGATGTTTTTAGGGATCGGATTTTCGATTCTTTTCTACATGATCTTTATGTGGTTTCGTACTGTTGCACGAGAAAGTGAAGCTGGGAAATTCAACGCACAAGTGGACATGTCATTCCGTTGGGGGATGAGTTGGTTCATTTTCACTGAGGTAATGTTTTTTGCGGCATTTTTTGGTGCTTTGTACTATATGAGAGCGCTATCTGTGCCTTGGCTTGGAGATTTAGAGCATAAAATATTATGGCCTAATTTCACAGGTGATTGGCCTACAGCAGGCCCGGGTGTACAGGAGAAATTTACACCGATGGGCCCTTGGGGACTGCCGGCGATCAATACAGCCTTGTTATTGACATCCGGCGTGACATGTACCTGGGCACACTGGGCGCTTAAACTAAATAAGCGCGGTCAACTGAATTTAAGCTTATTTTTAACGATCGCGCTGGGGATCACCTTCTTAGCTTGCCAGATTTATGAGTATGGTCATGCATATTCAGAATTGAATCTAAAGATGACGAGCGGTGCTTACGGCTCGACATTCTTTATGTTAACGGGTTTCCATGGTTTCCACGTCACCTGTGGAACGATCATGTTAATTACAATTCTTTGTCGATGCTTGTCGGGACACTTCACCCCAGAACACCATTTTGGATTTGAGGGTGTGGCATGGTACTGGCACTTTGTAGACGTAGTCTGGCTTGGACTGTTTATCTTCGTGTACTTGATTTAGCTAGAGACGTACAAGTAAAGCAAAAAAAGATTTGATCTAAAACTAGGGGAAGTAATTCCCCTAGTTTTATTTACAAATAGAAACCGGGAAATGTGAATTAGCGGTTAAGGTAGAAGCCCAGCATCATCAGAGCAAACAAGACAACTGATAGGCCGATACGAAAAGTCAGTGCTTTAACTGTTCGAGTGCTCTGTCCTTTATCTTTGACAAGGTAGAACATTGCAGAGGCTAAACTGCCCACAATAAACAAGAAAAAAAGGATCGCTACAACTTTCAAGGAAGAAACTCTTATATTAAAGTGAAGGCTGGAGTTTAACGCATTTTAATATATTGATTTATGACTAAATTAGGTTTGAAGTTCAAGGCAAAATTGTGGCCGACGATGGCGACAATAGTCGTCATTATAACCATGGTATCACTTGGGAATTGGCAAATATCACGTGCCCAAGAGAAGGAAGAAAGGCACGAACAAATTGGAAGGCTATCAGAGCAGCCCGCAGTATCCATACCGACAAATCTGGTATCGATAGAAGATTTCAAGTTTAAGCAGGTAGAGGCTCGCGGCACGTTTATTTCAAGCCACACCATCTATCTAGATAACAAGATGAATAAGGGCGCAGCGGGCTATCATATCGTGATGCCACTCAAGCTCGCTGAGAGTTCAATGCATGTGCTGGTTAATAGAGGTTGGGTGCCTTCAGGCCGTGATAGAAGTATTCTGCCGATAGTGACAACGCCGACTGATACGGTTGTGGTCAGAGGAAGGGCAGTTTCAGTCCCGACAAAGGTATTTGCACTTTCAGATGAGATAGTGGCAGGACAGGTTTGGCCAAACCTTCAGTTGGAACGCGTTCAACAAGTGACGGGGTTAAACTTGCAGCCGGTGGTGATACTGCAACAGGACAACTGGAGTGATGGGTTAGTACGGCAGTGGGATCGTCCTGACTCAGGAGCTTCGAGCAGTTGGAGCTATGCGGCTCAGTGGTATGGTATGGCCCTCATTGTTATGATTATTTATTTGGTGCTGAGTGTCAAACGAGAGCGACCCGAAGAGAAGTAACCGTAAGTTGTTGGTAATGGCATTGATGTTACTCGCACCGGTTGCCATATCCTACTTATTGTACTTTTCTGATGTGCGTCCGCCGAGTGTGAACTACGGCGATCTGATGGCGGTCACTCCTTTGCAAGGAAGTGGATTAAATCAAGAAGATGATACGATATTCCGTATCCGTCAGTTACGTGGAAAGTGGGTGCTCTTGACAGTCAACGCATCGACCTGTGATGAGAAGTGCAACAAAAACCTATACTACATGCGTCAGGTACGTACGATGCAAAACGCTGAAAAGAATCGTATAGAGCGTGTATGGCTGATAGATGATGGTGCCCCCCCTCAAAATCCACAGATGGCAGAGGATTACAAGGGGATGTTCTTTATTAATGCAAAGGATAGCAAATTTCTTGAAGAGCTCCCTGCGGTAGCATCTACACATGATCATATTTATATGATCGATCCACTGGGGAATTTAATGATGCGTTTCCCAAAAGATGCTGACCCGGCACTGATGGCAAAAGATATAAAACGACTTCTGAAGGTCTCACAGATTGAGCATGCGCTTAATATGCCGGGAACCAAGCACTGATATAAGATTCTAAAAGCGATCGATCCAAATTTTACTGAGCAAGCATTTAAAAAAATCTCAATAAAACACCAAAGATTGAGAGATGGTTGCTCAGAAAGTATTAAAATAACGAGAAGCTCAATTAAGGACCCTATCCAGGATAGGAGACCCACGAATGGCAACTAGTTTAGTCTGGCAGCATACGGCATCACGTATGCAACAATTTTATCAATTGACCAAGCCACGGGTCGTATCACTCATAGTCTTTACGGCAATCATCGGGATGTTTCTCTCCGTCCCGGGAGCGGTTCCGTTGGACGCACTCATTTTTGGCACGATCGGAATTGCGTTGGTGGCAGGTGCTGCTGCTGCGGTTAATTGTCTGGTAGAGCAGAAGATGGATGCGGTGATGGCACGAACACGCGGCAGGCCGCTACCACAGGGCACAGTGACCTCACCTGAGACCTTTTTCTTCCTGGCATTGGTGGGGGGTTCAGGGCTCTATATACTTCATGAGTTAGTGAATCCTCTGACCATGTGGCTCACACTCGCGACCTTCGTGGGCTATGCGATTATCTATACGGTGATACTGAAGCCACTGACCCCTCAGAATATTGTGATCGGCGGTGCCTCCGGTGCAATGCCACCAGTATTGGGTTGGGCTGCGGTAACGGGAGAAGTTTCAGCAGATGCATTGATCTTATTCCTCATCATCTTCGCATGGACGCCACCGCATTTCTGGGCACTCGCGCTCTATAGAAAGCTCGAGTATGCAAAGGCTGGGATGCCGATGCTGCCGGTGACACATGGGGATGAATATACCCGTCTACAGGTATTGCTATATACGCTGATACTGATTGGTGTGACGTTATTGCCCTTCGCCACTAAGATGAGCGGTTTGATATATCTGGGCAGCGCTTTAGCACTGGACGCAGTATTCTTGTATTACGCGATAAAGATTTATCGTGACTACAGTGATCAACTCGCACGTAAAGCCTTCCGATACTCGATCATATACCTGTCAGCTTTATTCGCCGTGCTGCTGGTAGACCACTACTTCTACTTTTGATCGGTTACGTTAAATCGTATCATGCAGCTCTGCTTGCTGCAGCGCTGGCCACAGCATCTATTTCAGGCTGTGGAGTTGAGACAAAGGGTGTAGGAGTTAAGTCTACATTCCTGGCATCAGATGTCACAGGCGCTGCATTCGGTCGCGACTTCAATCTTAATGATCACACAGGAAAGACACGCACACTCTCTGACTTTAAGGGCAAGGTGGTGGTGGTGTTTTTCGGATACATCAACTGTCCAGACGTCTGCCCTACAACGCTGGGTGAGCTGTCGGAGACCATGAAGAAGCTCGGCAAGGATGCAGAGCGGGTACAGGTATTGTTTGTGACCATCGACCCTGAGCGTGATACACCGGAACGTCTCGGAAAGTATCTGTCCTCATTTAATTCCTCGTTCCTCGGGTTAACAGGAGATGATCAGTCGATCAAGAAAGTAACGGAAGAATTTAAGGTCGCATATCGGCAGCAGGCAGGGGGAACCGCCGAAAAGCATGACATGGATCATTCCATAGGAACCTATATATTTGATGCGGCAGGAAAGCTGCGTCTATATGTGAGTAATGGCAAGGGCAGTGAGGTATTCCCCCACGATATTGCAGCACTGCTTAAGGGTCGCTAACCGCGCATCTAGTTACACGACCAGCTCAGGGGAACATCTTGCCTGGGTTTAGAATATTGTTTGGATCGAAGACCCGTTTGATGGACTTCATCAGTGAAAGGGTTGTTACATCGACCTCCTTGCTGATGTAGGCCCGCTTCTCGCTACCGATACCATGCTCGCCCGATAAGGTGCCGTTAAGCCTTATCACCAGATCGAATACCTCGTCCAAGCATCTCTCCGCACGTGCCATCTCGCTGCTGTCCTCTGGGTTTACCAGCAGGTTCACATGGATATTTCCATTCCCAGCATGACCAAAATTCACATTCACAATCTGGTGCTTAATACTCAGTTGCTTGAGTCCCTCCAATAATGCAGGCAGTTCCGCAACCGGCACAACCACATCCTCATTGATTTTTTTGGGTGCGATATCACGCAGTAATGGTGACAATGCCTTACGAGTCTTCCAGAGGTTCGCGGTATCTGACACTCGTTCAGCATGCAATAATCCTGCGGATTGACACGCTAAAAGAGTTAACTCCGTTGACTCCAAGACATCCCGAGGTGTTCCATCCAACTCGATCATGAGCATCGCGCGGGTGTCCGAGGGGAGCATGTCTGGAAAACGTCCACGGATCAAGTTGAGAGAGCCCTCATCGAGAAACTCAAGAGCGCTGGGAACTTGAGGGAGTGCCATGATGGCAACGATCGCATCAGCACAACTCGTAGCATCCCGGTAGTGAGCTGTAATCCCACCGATAGCCGACGGCAAGGGGGTGAGCTTAAGCGTTGCCTCAGTGATGATGGCAAGCGTCCCTTCAGAGCCAATCAGGAGACGGGTCAGGTCATACCCCACCACGCCTTTCGTGGTGTAGCAGCCGGTCTTGATAACCTCGCCTTGGCCTGTGACCGCTTTTAAGCCTAGGACGTGATCTCGGGTGGTGCCATATTTAACAGCATGTGGACCGCCGGCTGAGGTAGCAAGATTCCCGCCGACGCTGCAATAGGCCGCGCTTGAGGGGTCGGGTGGCCAGAAAAAGTTGTGCTTTAGGGCTGCATCTTGAACCGACTGATTAAGAACACCGGGTTCGGTGACGATGACACGATTCGCGAAATCAATCTTGATGATTCGTAGCATCCTCTCAAGGGATAATGCTACACCCCCTTGTTCGGGGAGGCTCCCACCTGTCGTGCCGGTACCCCGCCCACGTGGGGTGAGCGGAACATGATAGTCATTGCATAACCTGACAATGCTCACGATCTCGTCAGTTGCGAGTGGGAATACAACGGCCTCTGGGGGAAAAATTTTTCGGCTGTTGTCATAAGAGTATGCATAGCAATCAATCGGATCGGTATAAAGCCGTTCCGGGGGAAGCAGGGTTCGAAGCTGGGAGATAAAGTCTGGAGGGAGCATTGGACGTGCCTTCTTGGGGCGGGTATCTGGAGTTTCTAAGGTCAATCCAGGAACTCGAATACTTTAACAACGCGTCGAACGCCACTGGTAGAACTGGCTATCTCGGAAGCACTCTCGGACTCTTGGCGTTTAACCAGGCCCAGTAAGTAGACCGTGCCATTTTCGGTCACCACCTTGACGTGATTTATTTGAAATCTTCCGCCATCCAAGAATCGCCCCTTGACCTTAGCCGTCGTTATCATGTCGTTACTTCTGGTGAGGAGTGAGCTGGGACTGGTAACCACAATATCATTGGTCACATTTCGGACATTTTTAACCCCACTGATCAGGTCCTCAATTTCTTTTTTTATGGATTCGGTCGGGGCCTCTCCAGTGAGAAGAACGTTACGGTTGAAGCTGGTGACATTGACATGAATACTTGCGGTGGTCTTCTCTCTGATCAGCTGGGCGCTCGTGAATTCAATCCCTTCATCCTCAACAAATGTACCGCTGGTACGACGATCTTCAGATACTGCGAGGCCGGTACCAACTCCGGTAATAATTCCGCTGACAAGGAATACCTCGCAACCAGAGAGGGTGGAAAATAATAGGGGTAGTACCAGCCAGTTCCATCTCAAATTTTTCATTAATTCACTCCAGAAATATGGTGTCTCGCAAACCGACCTTACGAAGATTCTGGGGGTGGTCGAGAGCATTTAATGGATAGGGGGAGCGCTCCATCAGAATCGTACACCCCTGTGGTTAGGTAGAAAATACTCATGGCCTACCGTATAGTGCAATCCGATACGAGGAAGACAGGGCCAAACAGATGCTGCAGTGCAAGGATATGATGACACAGAGTACATTATATGTGGTTGCTACCCCGATAGGGAACCTGCGCGATATCAGTCTGCGGGCACTGGATGTGCTCGCGTCAGTGGACGTGATCGCAGCAGAGGACACCCGAACCACACGGCATTTACTCGCGCATCATTCATTAAGTGTAAAGATGATGGCGCTGCATCAGCACAACGAGCGTGTCGCTGCGGAGAAAGTGATCGCGCTCCTTCAAGCGGGGCAATCGGTCGCATTGGTCACCGATGCAGGCACCCCGGGAGTTTCAGATCCTGGGGCGATTCTGGTAGAGCTAGTGCGGGAACAGGGTTTTAGAGTGACTCCGATACCGGGTGCAAATGCCGCTGTGTGCGCGTTGTCGGCAAGTGGAATCACCGAACCGCATTTTCTGTTTTACGGATTCCTCCCGACCAAGACCGGTGCACGTAAACGTGCACTGGAGGCGTTAACATCACAGCCCCATACCCTCATATTTTATGAAGCGCCTCACCGCATTCTGGAATGTATAACGGACTTGGCTGCGGTTATGGGGGTAGGCCGTCGGATCACGATTGCACGGGAGCTAACAAAATTATTTGAGACGATCCATCACTGTGATCTCGGAGATGCCCTGGCCTGGTTGAAGGCGGATGCGAACCAGCAAAAGGGGGAGTTTGTACTGCTAATATCAGGTGCAGAGGTTCAGAAGGAATCAGAAATTAGCGTCCAATCCCAGCATACGCTGGAGATACTGCTTGAGGAATTGCCACTGAAGCAGGCAGTAAAGCTTGCAGCGGATATTACAGGTGAGAGTAGAAAGATATTGTATGCACTGGCATTGTCTCTGAAGGAGGAGCGCTCTGCGCAGTAGGGCTGCCCTTAAGGGGCTGATTCAAGCCAAGATACAATCTATAACAATGTAATTTAGTTGTTTTTAATCAGTTGGATATTAATCTTCCCAAGTTTGGGTCTGACAAGCTGCTGGCGCGATAATGCGACTAACGATTATAATTGTCGGGTCGCATTCATAGTTTATTTGTTCTTGCGAACGTGGGCAGCCCCCACTGACATCTAAAATTTCTGGAGATTAATTTATGAAGACAGCTGCTATTTTCTACCACGCTGGATGTCCTGTCTGTGTTGAAGCTGAGAATCAGGTTGCAGATGCTCTGGATCCTGCTCGTTACGATGTGGAGCATGTACACCTCGGCGAACAATCAGGACGGATTGCAGCGGCTGAAGCGGCTGGCGTTAAGTCAGTGCCGGCATTAGTGATTGGTGGGACGGCATTCCACATCAATTTCGGCGCTCCGATGTCTGCACTGAAGGGCTAAATACAAGAGATGGCGGGAGCCTCTCCTGCCATCTTTAAATACCATCTCGCATCTCAAAGACGGCCAGGGCCGTATCAGTTTTTCAAAGAAGGGTGACTCAAGAATGGGCCATCGTCAGTGATTTTTCTAGAAAAGTAAGTCGTATTCATTTCATTTTGACAGGGGGAGTGGCACTGAGCGCCCTCATAGATTTTTTGAAGTGATGTGAGAGAGTTCTTGCTTTCCCGTTACATTACGGTCTCGATTCTCGGTCTGCCTTGTTGCTACGATGGATTGAGCGCAATAACCATGCCCCACCGATTGTTGCGCAGAAGGACCCAAGTACGCCAAAGAAGGGTAGTCCCATCAGTGTGGGCCCCCCAACGACGGTCATGACGATGGAGGAGCCGACGATGAGTGCGGCGACAATGAGGCCGGCAGAGAGCCGGTTAACAGCGCCATCGAGTTGGTCACCGACATGCTTGAGGTGCATGACATCAATATGAATATCGAGCTTGCCGCGTCTGGCAGCGCGTATCAAGCGGGAGAGATCATGAGGTAGGCCGGCAATGAGCCCCAGCATCTCGCTGGTCGCGCGCCAACCCCGTTGAACAAGCGATGATGGGGTATAACGGGCCAACATCTCTTCGCGCAATAGTGGAAGTGCTTCCCCGGCCATATCAAAGTCCGGTTCAAGTTCACAGCCCATACCTTCAAGCGTGATGAATGCCTTGGTGAGGAGTGCCAGGTCGGGGGGCAAGACGAGCTTGTGCTCGCGCAAGTTGGCTACAATTTCTGAGAACATGGTGCCGAATCTGAGTTGCTTGAGCGGGACACCTTGGTACTGTTGGACGAAGGTCTGGATTGCCAGTATCAGACCATTCTCATCGGCTACTCCGTCGCTCGTCCAGTCAAGCAAGACATCAACGACACGGGTGGGGTCATGTTGTAATAGACCCAACAAGAGATGAATCAACTGATCGCGACGTTCTTCGGTGAGCCGCCCGACCATGCCGAAATCGATGAAGGCGATACGGTTGCCAGGTAAGTAGAACACGTTGCCAGGATGCGGGTCAGCGTGAAATAAGCCGTCCTTGATGATCATCTTGATTACAGCCCGTGCACCGCGGTGAGCGAGTATCTTGCGGTCAAGTCCTGCATGATCGACCGCATCAAGATCGCGACCGGGAATGCCGTCGATGTATTCTTGCACACATACCCGCTCCCCGGTCCACTGCCAATAGACACGAGGGATGACGATGACCGGGGGCGCGTCATCACCAGTAGATGGGTTGGGTGGGGAGTTTGAGTCAGAGTATCCCGCAAAGTTAGCTGCAATGCTCTCAGCGTTGCGGCATTCAGCAGCAAAATCGAGCTCATGACGGAGCGACTGAGCAAATTGTCGGATCACCTCCTGGGGACGGAAGTAGCGCAGCTCAGGATTCTCTGTTTCGGCCCATTCCGCTAATCTTGATAGCCAGCGCAGATCAGACTCAATGATTGGGACGATTCCGGGACGGCGCACCTTGACCACCACCTCAGTGCCGTCTTTAAGGCGTGCCCGGTATACCTGTGCGATGGATGCGGCTGCCAGAGGCTCTGGATCGAATGAGTCGAATACCTCATCGGGAGGGGCACCCAGATCTTCTGTCAATTGCTGAAGTATCGCGGAATAGGGAACAGCAGGAACGCTATCTTCTAGCTTACTGAATTCTGCTATCCACTCCGGTGCAAAGAGATCTACTCGTGTGGCAAGAATCTGACCGAGCTTGACGAAGGTCGGACCCAACTCTTCCAGTGCTCGTCTCACTCTGGAATGAGTCTCGAGCCGGGCCATCTCCTCTGCTTCATGCCAGTGTAATGCTCGGCCAGCGCGTTCTAGCGGGCCGGCGAGGCCCATCCTGCGCACCATATTGCCAAACCCGTGGCGGATCAGGATTGATGCGATCTCGTGCAGGCGGCCGAGATCGCGCGCCGCCATCAGAGCCTGCCAGAACATTAATTACTCTGGTGCTTTTCGCCTGGCTTGACTCGTTCTGCCAGGCCACCGAGTACCCCAGCGGCAACTTTACGTAACAGATCGGAGGTGGCATGGGTCAGCTTTACACCTGATTCAAGCTGGGCCTGGCCGGTCGACGTCATCTGCTGGGTGAAGGTTGTCAGGGTATCTTGTAACTGTGAGCCGACAGCGGTGCCGTTGAGCTTTGCATGTGTGACCAAGTCGTGAAGGGTATCCGCGACCAACCCCTTCGCGGTCGAGGCCGAGGACTGTAATGTCTCCAGGAACAAGGCCTCTAAGCTCTCTAGATCGGCGCGAGTGCGAGTGAGCTCCTCATTCGAAAATTTACGAGCTCGGCTGGTGGCCTCCTCAACGGCGAGTTTTGACGCCTCAGCAAGCTGCGCCAGGGCGGCATCCAGTCCGGAAATTGCATCTGTCAGTTGGATTTTTACTGTGTGCGATTGTGAGGATGTTTGTTGTAACCTCTGTTGTACCCCGTCACGTGCTCCCATCATCACCGCCGTTATAACACGGCGCAAAGATGCAAGATCATGGATCTCTGAGCTCAGAGCGGTGAGTGTTAGCCGCTGAACAGACTCCTGCACATTGTCGCCCTGTGCAACGGCATCGCGCACCTCGGACTCGAGATTAGCGTTATCGTTACCGCTGTCCATCGTGTTGCTGGTGTCGTTCTGCATGGTTAAGGGTCTCCTGTGGTGTTGAGGCAAGTGCCGTGTGGTTCATTTTCTGTCCTATCTGGTCAGGCGAGTAAGGCCTCCCATATAGGGGTGTAAGACGGCCGGAATAGAAATACTGCCATCCGCATTCTGGAAATTCTCAAGAATCGCTACCAGCGTGCGTCCGACTGCCAAGCCCGACCCATTCAGGGTATGCAATAGCTCGGGCTTCCCCTTTTCATTACGGAACCGTGATTGCATACGCCTCGCTTGAAATGCCTCGCAATTGCTACATGAAGAGATCTCACGGTAGGCATTCTGTGCGGGTAGCCAGACCTCGATATCGTAAGTCTTGGCAGCGGAGAATCCCATATCACCCGTACAGAGCGACATTACCCGGTAGGGTAGCTCCAGCTTCTGCAGAATCTTCTCAGCATGTCCGATAAGCTCCTCTAAAGCCGCATAAGACTTCTGCGGGTGGACGATCTGTACAAGCTCCACCTTGTCAAACTGGTGCTGCCTGATCATGCCGCGAGTGTCCCTGCCATAACTACCCGCCTCGGAACGGAAGCAGGGTGTGTGTGCAGTCAGTTTGATCGGCAGCGATTCCATCGGAACGATCTGATCGCGCACGGTATTGGTGAGCGGAACTTCGGCTGTTGGAATCAGGTAATAACTTCCTTGGTCTCCATGCGGCACAGCAAACAGATCTTCCTCAAACTTTGGCAACTGGCCGGTGCCGCGTAAGCTCTCCTCATTGACCAGATAGGGTACATACATTTCAGTATAGTCATGTTCTTGCGTATGTGTGTCCAACATGAACTGCGTCAGTGCGCGGTGCAGTCGTGCGAGCCCACCCTTCATGAGACTGAAACGTGCTCCGCTGAGTCTCGCTGCAGTCTCGAAGTCAAGGAGTCCGAGATCTTCGCCCGCGCTGACATGATCTTTCACTGTAAAATCAAATGTATAAGGTGTTCCCCAGCGACGGATCTCCTGATTGTCGTGCTCGCTCCTTCCCTCTGGTACGCTTTCATGGGGTAGGTTGGGGATATCGAATAGTAACTGTCGCAGTTGAGTTTGAACTCCCTCGAGGAGGGCCTCGGCCTGCTTCAGTCCATCGCCAAGGCTTGCCACCGAGGTCAGGATGGTGCTGACATCCTCACCCTTGCTCTTGGCGTTGCCGATCTCTTTGGAGGCTGAGTTGCGCTGTGCTTGCAATTCCTGGGTACGGGCTTGGATGACCTTGCGCTCGGTCTCCAGTGAATTGAACTCTTCTACGGGGAAGGCGTATCCACGTGCGGAGAGACGATTGGCGACATCCTCCAGATCGGTACGTAATAATTGAATATCTAGCATGCAATCTCCAAATCATGTGTGTTGTACCCACCGACTGATGGGGGGAGGGGGTTCTAGGTTTTTTTCTGAGACTGTTTATCTAACTCGTGTAGATGTGCTAATTTTTCTGATATTTTTCCTTCTAACCCACGTGTCGTTGGTTGGTAGAGCGCCAGCTCTGGAATCCCATCAGGGAGGTAGCTCTCTCCGGCAGCGTAGGCCTCTGGACTGTCGTGAGGGTATCGGTACTCGCGCCCGATGCCGAGCTCCTTCATCAGTTTGGTGGGCGCATTACGTAGATGCTCGGGTACCCGTCTCGACGTGTCGCTCTTGATAAAAGACAACGCTTTATTATAAGCCAGGTAGGCCGCATTACTCTTCGGTGCACAGGCCAGGTACAGCGTTGCCTGAGCAAGGGCTAGTTCGCCTTCCGGGCTGCCGAGCCGTTCATACGTCTCGCAAGCGTTCAGCGCTACCTGAAGTGCTCGCGGATCGGCTAATCCAACATCCTCCACTGCAGCGCGGATTAACCGGCGGCCAATATAAAGCGGATCAGTGCCTCCATCGAGCATGCGGCACATCCAGTAAAGTGCTGCATCTGGGTCGGAGCCACGTACTGATTTATGCAACGCTGAGATCTGGTCATGAAACTCATCCCCACCCTTATCAAAACGACGGACACTGCTGGAAAGAGCGTTGCCTAGATAGTCCCCATCAATCTCTAAGATCCCCTCTGTTTGCGCCGCAGTTCTTACCTGTTCTAACAGATTGAGCAAACGTCGAGCATCGCCGTCAGCGTATCCGATGAGTAGACCTCTTGCTGAATCAGTAAATTTAAGATCATGGGGGGAGTCCTTCATTGCCCGCTCGAGCAGAGTTGCGAGCTCATCTTTAGACAGTGCAGTGAGAATGTAGACCTGTGCACGTGAGAGCAATGCACTATTGACCTCAAATGAAGGGTTCTCGGTAGTGGCTCCGATTAAGGTGACCAACCCCTGTTCAACATACGGTAGGAATGCATCTTGCTGCGACTTATTGAATCGGTGTACTTCATCCACGAATAGGATGGTATGGCGTCCAGACTGTTGTAGCGCCATCTGTGCCCGCTCAATCGCATCGCGAATATCCTTAACCCCAGATAGCACGGCTGAGAGTGCAATGAACTCAGCTTCAAATGCCGTGGCCATGAGTCGGGCCAGGGTGGTCTTGCCAGTTCCTGGTGGGCCCCACAGGATCATCGAGTGAGGTTTGCCGGACTCGAATGTAAGTCGTAAGGGCTTGCCTACTCCGAGCAAATGAGATTGGCCGATGACATCATCCAGACTCTTGGGTCGTAGCCTCTCAGCGAGCGGCGCAGCGGGTTTGTGTCTTTCGAATAGATCAGTCACTGATCACGTCCGCGCCCTTGGGCGGAGTAAATTTGAATAGGTCAGTTGCCAGTCTCGGGTTTTTTTCTAACCCAGAAAAAACAAGCATCGTAGTCTGTCCGAAATTATCGCGTAACTCCATTGCCCTTAGTAGCCCTGTCGACGTAAATCCCAGTCGTACCAATTCAAATGTGCCCTCTTTATTCTTGGGCCGGGCTTCAAGCCATTCTAGCCCTCCCTGCGGGTCATTTTCACTAAGAGCGAAGTTAGACTCGATGGCACCATTGCCCGCAAGTAGTGCGGCCGGACTGCTACCGATGGCGAGATCGAGCTTACGCACAGTCACCTGGTTAAGATCGTAGTCGTAAAACCAGACTCTGACGCCATCGCCAATGATGAGCTGTTCATAAGGCTTTTCGTACGTCCATTTGAACTTTCCAGGACGCTCAAACTGCATTGTTCCGCTCGCTTTTTGCAGAACGCGCATATCTCGATCGATCAGGGTCTGTGAGAATGTTGCCCGAACGGTACGAGTCCCCTGGACGAAGGTCTTTAGACTGTCTATGGCAGCAGGATACGCTGCTGCAGGGGTCAGACAGAGTAGTAGGAAGAGGTAGTGGCGAGCAGGAGAGTTCATGGTGTTTCTCGATAGAGGTCTGCAAAGAATTTGGCTACGGTTCGTCGGAGCCAGCCACAATTGGGTCTTATAGAGCCATCAAATTGCAAGTTGCCCAATAGCGGGGAATTTCTGGTGCTATACATAAAGTCATGCCCGTTAATTTTACCGATTTATCTGGCTAATAGGAGAACGAAAGAGGGCCGGCTCCCATTCACACTTGTGAGCGTGAATGGGGATCGTATCGGTCCGGTATTTTGGGGTGAGGTTACCGGTACCTGTCCCAGTATTGTCGGTTAGTTTTTTAGGGGTGACCGGTCAATAAATAGATTGAAACTATATTGAAACTGGACGGTCAAAGAAAGTGTAGGGCCTGTCCTTTAAGTGATTGCGACAGGGGTGCAGTTTGTTTTAAATCAACAAGATAGGAGGTAGTTATCATGGCAACAACACTAGGATCATCAAGCCAAGCAGGATCGGCTAAGGGCGGTTGGG
>JBAWVG010000017.1:0-28251 GCA_037147395.1 Nitrosomonadaceae bacterium
GATTATTACAGTTGCCGCTCCACCCAGCCCAGCACACTCTCTAATGCTGCGGGAAGATTTTCTGGCTGGGTGCCCCCCGCTTGCGCCATGTCGGCCCGTCCCCCTCCCTTTCCGCCGACCTGTTGGGCGACCATGTTCACCAGTTCTCCAGCTTTAACTCTCACAATGAGGTCTGGCGTTACACCGGCGATCAGCGTAACCCTGCCATCCATCACCGCTGCCAATACGATGATCGCAGAAGTGAGTTTACCCTTAAGATTATCTAAGGTTTCGCGCAATGCTCTCACGTCGACCCCCTCCAAGCTTGCGGCTAATACCTGTACGCCCTTCACTGTCTTGACCTGGGTGGTAAGATCCCCGCTCTGAGAACTTGCAAGCTTTGATTTCATCTGAGCCAGCTCTTTTTCCAGATGACGTACGCTCTCCTGGATCTGCACAATGCGCGCAGCAGCCTCCTGAGGCTGCACCTTCACCGCATCTGCTACCCTCTTTAGTTGTGACTCCTGTTGTTGAATATGAGTCAAAGCTCCTTCGCCTGTTACCGCCTCCACTCTCCTTACCCCAGCAGCGACACCACTCTCTGCAACAATCTTGAAAACCCCGATATCGCCGGTGCGCTTAACATGAGTGCCTCCACACAACTCGCGCGAGCTACCAATGTCGAGGACCCGCACCTCCTCACCGTATTTTTCGCCAAAAAGCATCATTGCGCCCGTTTTTTGTGCGTCTGCGATCGTCATCACGTTTGCGGCGATTTCCGTATTGGCAAGAATTTCAATATTCACGAGGACTTCCACTCTGCGAATTTCTGTATCCGTCATCGGCTGATTGTGCACGAAGTCAAAGCGGGTCTTATCAGCATCGACCAGCGAGCCTTTTTGCTGAACATGACCGCCCAGTACCTCTCGTAATGACTTATGCATCAGATGCGTGACAGAGTGATTGCGCTGGACACGTGCCCTCGCGGCCGGATCAACTTCTGCCAGCACCTTATCCCCGGTGACCAGTCGTCCGCTACGCATTAAACCCTTGTGACCAAACACCTTAGCCTGGATTTTTAACGTGTCTACCACGTTAAAAGTGCCATTTGCAGTTAGCAACTCTCCGCGGTCTCCCACCTGCCCGCCGGACTCGGCATAAAAGGGTGTCTGATCGAGCACCACCACCGCTTCATCGCCCGCCTCAACAAAATCAACCCGGTTTCCTTCCTTATAGATGGCAATCACCTGACCCTCATACTGCAGGTTTTCATATCCATGGAATTGAGTCGGAGCTCCGCCGTAATCCATCCCCTCCTGAATGCTGAACTTGCTCGCCGCCCGCGCCCGCTCTCGCTGAAAGTCCATAGCCCGCTCAAATCCAGCATGATCTACGATAACTCCGCGCTCTCGCGCGATGTCGGCTGTCAGGTCGACTGGAAAGCCAAACGTATCATACAGACGGAAAACGGTCTCGCCATCCAGCACTCGATTCTGATGATTTAACGCAGCCTCCAACAGATGCATCCCATTTTCCAAGGTCTCCGCAAAACGCTCTTCCTCCTGCTTTAGCGTCGAAATTACCCGCTCTTGTGCTATAAGCAGCTCAGGATAAGCCCCCCCCATCACCTTTGCTAAATCCTCCACCAGCAAATGAAAAAATGGCCGCTTCTGATTGAGCTGATATCCATGACGGATTGCACGTCGAATGATGCGCCTTAGGACATATCCGCGGCCTTCATTAGCGGGAATTACCCCATCGGTGATAAGGAATGAACAGGCCCTGATGTGGTCGGCAATGACCTTAAGTGAGTTGCTGTTCAAGTCGGCTGTATTGGTAACTCTTGCCGCCGCTTTGACCAGACTCTGGAATAAGTCGATCTCGTAATTACTGTGCACCTTCTGCATCACCGCAGATATGCGCTCCAATCCCATCCCGGTATCAACTGATGGCTTGGGCAGGGGATGAAGTGTACCCGCGCTGTCTCGATTATATTGCATGAACACCAAGTTCCAGATCTCAATGTACCGGTCTCCCTCGGCCTCTGGTGTCCCTGGTGGACCCCCTGCAACTTCCACCCCATGGTCATAGAAAATTTCAGAGCAAGGTCCGCAGGGGCCCGTTTCCCCCATCTGCCAGAAATTGTCGTTGGTGGCAATACGGGTCAGACGCTCAGGTAGAATCCCGACTTCATTGAGCCATATATCGGCCGCCTCATCATCCTCAGCATAAACTGTCACCCATAGTTTCTCCTGCGGAATCTGCAAAGTAACGGTGAGGAACTCCCACGCGAACTGGATCGCATTTCGTTTGAAGTAGTCTCCGAAACTGAAATTACCCAGCATCTCGAAAAATGTATGATGCCGGGCGGTATAACCAACATTTTCCAAGTCATTATGCTTACCGCCTGCACGTACACAACGCTGCGAGCTCACTGCCCGCATATATGGCCGCTTGTCCTGGCCAAGAAATACGTCCTTAAATTGCACCATTCCTGCATTGGTGAAGAGGAGTGTGGGGTCATTGCCGGGAACGAGCGGGCTTGATGCCACGATGGTGTGGCCGTGAGACTCGAAGAACTCGAGAAATTTCTGTCTTATTTCGTTGCTTTGCATATCGGCTTCACTCTATTCAAGGATGCCTTGTCTACTCATCCCTCGACTGCAGCACCTGATGTATCACCTCAGTCGCAAAACCTCGACCACGCAAAAAACGCATCTGTTTCCCGTGGTCTTTAGCATCCGCTGGCAGTGTGGCAAATCTTTTTCGCCACACCTCTTGTGCAGCTTCCAGTTCGGTTTTCTTGAGATCCGGCACAACGGATGCGATCAAGTGTTCGTCAATCCCTTTTTCGCGTAATTCATACACAATGCGCTGAATACCAAATCTTTTCCTGCGGATCCGCACCACTTGTTCGACCACTCGACCTGCTGACAGGAGTCCCTGCTGCTCCATCGTATCAAGCAAAACAGAAATCTCTGTCAGACCTTGGGCATGCGGCAAGAGTTTTTTTTCCAATTCCAGGCGGGAATGCTCCCGACGAGCTAGGTAACCCAGCGCTCGTTCTCTTAGGTTGCCCCCCCTCTTCACCACATTTATTCCGAATCGATGCCCTCGGCCTGCCCAACAACCCCCACTGCAGCACGAATTTTGGCCTCAATCTCCTTTGCTATCTCGGGATGCTCTTTCAAATATTCGCGTGCGTTATCCTTGCCCTGACCGATTTTTTCACCATTGTAAGCATACCAAGCACCCGACTTGTCAACGAGCTTATGCGCCACCCCCAACTCGACAATCTCGCCCTCACGAGAAATACCTACCCCATATAGGATATCGAATTCGGCTTGTTTAAATGGTGGGGCAACCTTGTTCTTGACTACCTTAACCCGGGTCTCGCTACCGATCACCTCATCACCCTTCTTGATGGCCCCAATGCGCCGTATGTCAAGACGTACTGATGCGTAAAACTTAAGTGCATTTCCACCGGTAGTTGTCTCAGGATTGCCAAACATGACCCCGATCTTCATCCGTATCTGATTGATAAAAATTACCATCGTATTGCTGCGCTTGATATTGGCGGTGAGTTTGCGTAACGCTTGAGACATTAATCGTGCCTGCAAACCCATTTGCGGCTCACCCATCTCGCCCTCGATTTCCGCTCTCGGTGTCAATGCCGCCACCGAGTCTATTACGACCACATCCACCGACCCGGATCGCACCAACATATCCGCTATTTCGAGTGCTTGCTCCCCATTATCGGGCTGTGAGATTAATAACTCTTCTACATTAACCCCAATCTTTTGTGCATATTGTGGATCCAGCGCATGTTCAGCATCGATGAATGCGGCCGTACCACCCACCTTCTGCATCTCCGCAATCACTTGCAGCGTAAGGGTGGTCTTGCCAGATGACTCAGGACCGTAGATTTCTATTACCCTCCCTCTCGGCAGCCCGCCCACACCGAGCGCGATGTCAAGACCTAGCGAACCGGTAGAGACCACCTCGATATCCTTAGCGACATCGCTCGCACCGAGTCGCATAATCGAGCCCTTACCAAATTGCTTCTCGATCTGGGAGAGTGCCGCTGCCAATGCCTTACTTCTGTTCTCGTCCATGGTCTTATCCTTTTAAGTATCTCTCGAATTATCGCACATGCGACTATGCTCGGGAAGGCGAGGAAGGGGCTGATTTGCCACGAAATACGCCATCATTTCTCTTAAACTGAGACGGTCTTATGCCCCGCCCTAGTCATTCATGAAGAGAGAGGCGGGCTGTCGTGCAACAGATCTACCACCCCTTGCAACGCCACGAACACCGCTTGCCTTCTTATAGACTCGCGATCGCCGCCAAAGTTGTGAGTTGAACTACGGGCCAGCCCATCTCTCATTTTCCAGGCAAAGCAAATCATGCCGACAGGCTTTTCCTCGGTTCCCCCGTTAGGTCCGGCAATTCCGCTAATCGCTACTGACACCTGTGCACGACTGTGAGTCAGCGCACCTGCCGCCATCTCCTTCACGGTCTGCTCTGATACTGTTCCGTGTTGTTTCAATGTTATAGCGCTTACCCCCAGCATCTCCTGCTTTGATGCAATGCTGTAAGTGATAAATCCTCTCTCATACCAGTCCGAACTGCCCGATTTTGCGGTGATTGCTTGACCCAGCCAACCACCGGTGCAGGACTCTGCACTGGTTAGCATGAGTCCTCGCTGAACCAAGTCTATACCAACATGACCAGCAAGCATTATCAGTGCTTGGTCATCCTTGTTGATCATGATTTCTCATCGTATGCTGCGTCAAAATGGTGAAAATGCCTTCCATGCCGCCAAGCAAAGTAGGGTATAGGCGGCGGCCAGCAAGTCATCGAACATCACCCCAAAACCACCCCTCAACTTCCTATCATAATAACGAATCGGCTGCGGCTTGAAGATATCAAACAATCTAAACAATAAGAATGCAAATGCCTGCCATATAAGATTATTAGGGGTAAATAGCAGCACCAACAAAAACGCAACAATCTCATCCCATACCATGCCGCCATGGTCATGGCTGCCAAGCGCCTTCCCCGTGACACTACAGGCCCAAATACCAATGAGGAAGAAGAATCCTATACATAACAAAAAACTACTCAGTCCAAGATACTGACTCATCAACCCGAATATTGGAAGCGCAGCGATCGTTCCCATGGTCCCAGGCGCGGCTCGACTTAAGCCCGCCCCGCCCCCGAATGCAATGAAGTGTGCCGGCCTCCTCGTCACAAACTCCCAATTAGGAAGCGGATTCACAGATGCGACAAAAGGTACCGACTCGGTCCCAGGTGTGAGCTGGTCGTCAGGTCTGGAAGTGGTCATAGCCTCTTATTGCCATCTCAACCGACTTACCGAACTCGTCCAGCACGAACAAGCCCCCTCCCTGATTTATACTCCCGATTCGGGTCAACGGGATCCCAACTTCGCGCGAAAGAGACTCGACGTCTCCGCGCCTTGCGATTGGTACAGTAAAACAAAGTTCATAATCGTCCCCACCCGCCATTAAGCAACTAATCGCTGTTGGGTGAGGAAGGTGTCTCTGCATCACCGCCGAGCACTTAATTGCACTCATCTCAATGGTCGCCGAAACCTTGGATTGCTCCAGAATATGACCCAAGTCTGCCAGTAGGCCATCAGAAATATCAATAGCGCTATGAGCAAGACCGATCAACCGTTTTCCTAAAGCTATCCGTGCTACGGGCGTATTCAATGCTGGCAAACAACACGAAACCTCTTCTGGATCGAGTATAATCTGCTGTCGAGTGTGAGCAATCACTAACGCTGCATCGCCTAACTGTCCTGATATCCAGACATCATCTCCCGCTTTAGCCCCGCTTCGCCTCAAGGCCCTCCCTATTGTTACTTCGCCAATGATTGTCACACAGATGTTTAGTGGCCCTCGGGTGGTATCTCCCCCGATAAGGCCCACCCGATGCTCGCTCGCCAACCCAAAGAACCCTTCTGCAAACATTTCAAGCCAGCGGCTACCAGCATTCACAAGGGACTCGGGAAGCGCCACCGCCAGCATCGCCCACCGCGGGGTAGCTCCCATCGCGGCCATATCGGACAAATTAACAGCAAGGGATTTATATCCAAGTTGCCGCGGATCAGCATCGCCCGCAAAGTGCTGGCCGGATACCAGCATATCGGTGGAAATTGCCAGCTCCATCTCTGCAGATGGCCTGACTAAGGCCGCATCGTCCCCCACACCGAGCACCGCTCCGGGGGAGGGGCGTGTAAAGTAGCGCTGAATGATGTCAAATTCGGAGAGCACTCTTTGCAACCACCAGATGTCAGTTAGCTGTGTTTACCTCGTGGGAACGCATCCTGGCCGCTAACTTATCCAGCACTCCGTTCACGTACTTATGCCCGTCACTACCGCCATAAGTCTTGGCCAGTTCCACGGCCTCATTGATTACTACTCGGTACGGCGTCTCGGGGTGATCTGAAAGTTCATAGGCGCCTAGCAGTAAAATAGCGAACTCTACCGGGCTAAGCTCTTTAAGAGGTCGGTCGAGACAGGTCTGGATCTGTTGTTCCAGCTCTACAGATTTGGCCAGACCGCCACGCAGCAGATCTGAAAAAAAGTCTTGATCGGTCTTAGCAAACTCCTTTCCATCTCGCAGTTGAGCCTCAATTACTTCAACAGCCCCTCCCGCAACCCGCCATTGGTAAAAGCCCTGCATGGCTAGCTTACGCGAACACCGGCGGGTTGATCGTCCTGGACTTTTTGTAGCCTTCGTTGCCGGATCGTTCTGTGTCATTGACTTATTTCGTCGAGTTGTCGCAAAAGATTCGCCATTTCAATGGCTGCCTGCGCAGTCTCGATACCCTTTATCTTCATTCGTGAGAGTGCATCATCCTCATTTTCAGTGGTAAGTATGCCGTTCGCAACAGGGATGCCCGTATCCAGCTGAACCGCTGCCAACCCACTAGCCGACTCATTCGCGACCACTTCAAAGTGATAGGTGTCCCCGCGTATGACCGCACCCAGTGCTATCAAGGCATCAAACTGATCCGTCAGCGCCATCTTTTGCAGGGTCAGTGGAATTTCCAACGCACCCGGAACGGTTACCAGTAACATGGCCGACTCCTCCACCCCGCATTTAATTAGCTCTGCCGTACAGGCTCCCAGCAGACCCTCACTGATATCAAGATTAAATCGGCTCATGACAATACCAACCCGTAATCCAGTTCCACCGAGCTCGGTTTCAAGCTCAAGGATGTTATCGTAGCGCGCCATAATTACTCCCAATAAAATTAACTTTAAAAGTGTTTCGCCGACTTAGATGAGAATTGGTCAACTATTTCAGTTTTTAATTTTCAGGCGTCAAGTATCCCGCCACTTCAAGACCAAAACCCATCATGCTTGGCATTTTCCGAGGAACAGCGAGCAGTCTCATCTTTCCCACATTAAGATCTTTCAGTATCTGAGCTCCGATCCCATAGCCCCGCAAATCTGTCCTAGCGATAACAGGTGGACTAGACTCTGTTCGTGATGCCCGTTCCAGCAAGTCTTCCGGATTTTCCCGTTTATAAAGCAGCACTATTACGCCGCAACCTGCATCGGCAATGACTCTCAAGGCCTCGTCGATGCTCCAAGAGTGAGTGTCATCACTGATATCCAGCAGATCGATTACGGAAAGCGGTTCATGTACCCGGACCAGCGTTTCAATCTCTGGGTTGATCTGACCCTTGACCAGAACAAGGTGAGTTGCATTGATTGTTTTGTCGAGGTATGCGAATAGACGGAACTCTCCATGAGCCGTCTGAATAGTACGTTCTGACATGCGACTCACTAAGCTCTCGGTACGACTGCGGTGCTGAATTAGGTCGGCGATCGTTCCTATCTTGAGCTGATGCTTTTCCGCAAATTGGATTAAGTCTGGCAGACGCGCCATATTGCCATCTTCCTTCAGAATTTCGCAGATCACGGTCGCGGGTGTGAGGCCTGCCAGTCCGGCCAGATCGCAACCCGCCTCGGTATGACCTGCCCTCGCCAAGACTCCACCATTTTGCGCCATCAGCGGAAAGATGTGTCCAGGCTGGATGATGTCCTCTGGTTTAGCATCAACCCTTGTCGCCTCCTGGACGGTACGAGCCCGGTCCCCCGCCGAAATTCCGGTCGTCACCCCACTTGCAGCCTCTATCGAGAGCGTAAAATTAGTCCCCATTGGGGATCGGTTGGTGCTCACCATCAGAGGTAGGTTAAGCTGACGACAATGCCCTTCAGTCAATGTTAAGCAGATCAGTCCTCGACCATGTGTGGCCATGAAGTTGATTGTTTCAGCTGTAATGAACTCTGCCGCCATGACGAGATCACCCTCATTCTCTCGGTCCTCTTCATCGACCAGAATTACCATTCTGCCGGCCTTAATGTCCGCAACAATATCTAGGATGGGGCTGATTATCATGTCAACCCGCATTCGCAATTAGCTTGCTGCTCAGTATCTGCTCTACATATCGGGCCAGCATATCAATCTCCAGATTCACCTTGGAACCGACTTCAAGTTCGCACAAGTTTGTCATCGACAATGTATGGGGGATCAGGTTCGTTCCAAACTCCCCGGCTTTTACCCAATTCACCGTTAAACTCACCCCATTCATCGTAACTGAACCCTTTTTAGCTATATATTTTAGTAATGACTCTGGCGCCCTAATCACTATCAGACAGCTCTCCCCTGCTGGCTCAATTTTTGTGACTACGCCGATATCATCCACATGACCGCTGACGAGATGCCCACCCAGTCTGTCCGACAGTCGTAAGGCCTTTTCCAGATTGACACGCACAGCACGATCTAGTCCATGGGTACACTTCAGCGTCTCGTGAGACAAATCTACTGTAAATCTTCCGTTTATCAGCGTAGTCACGGTGACACATACGCCATTTACCGCAATGCTGTCCCCAATCTTGACGTCCGACAAATCCATCCTGCCCGGCTCTATGATCAGCCGTATGCCGTCTGTCATCCCCCCCCCCAAATTGGAGTCGTTTAAGGGCACGACTTGTTTTATCTCGCCGACAGCTTCAATAATTCCTGTGAACATCAGACCCTATTTATTTTAAAGATACGGCCATCTCTCGCCGTATATAACAGTACATTGCCACCCAACCCGATTACTGCAGTGTGTGATCGAAGCGGGGTCTTGATATAGAATTGCAAGTTGAGACGAGTTCAATCTATGGTTTTACTTTTCGCCATTGTAGCGATTTCATGAAGTAAACATGTAAAGTTTTGAATCCCAGTTAGAATTCATAACGCCCATACTTACCCTGACGACAACATGTGCGGCAATTTGCCACATGGCTGTAAATTGGAATATCAGATAATGTATGGTTTAAATTCTGACATTAAGCTCTTCTACATAATTACTTGTGATGTTCGGTAATCTCGGTCCATCCCCACTCGGCAAGAATTTGCAGAGATTATTCCTTCTCAGGAATATTGCGCTTGTAGCGCAGTGTCTGACCTTTGGACTGGCACATTGGGTGCTTGAAATACAGCTTCCCTGGTCGGAAATGCTATCCGTTGTTTTCTTTCTCTCCCTCGTTAATCTTGCGACATGGGTCCGTCTGCATCGTAACTGGCCGGTGTCCAGTATTGAGTTTTTTACACAACTATTGGTTGATGTCCTCGCGCTTAGTGCCTTGTTGTATTTCAGCGGAGGCTCAACCAATCCGTTTATCTCGCTCTACTTGCTCCCGCTGACGATTGCCGCCGCGATCTTGCCATGGACCTATACCTGGATTATGGCGGCCATTACGATTGGCCTTTATACGTTACTTTTATTTTATTATGTGCCGCTACCACATGATCATAGCGAACATACCAATGAATTTAATCTGCATGTGTCAGGGATGTGGTTGGCATTTGTTTTAAGCACCGTTTTGATCGCCTGGTTCGTTGTCAAAATGGGGATATCAATTCGTGAACGTGACAAAGATCTGGCGTTAGCACGTGAGCAGGCCCTTCGCAACGAACAGATCATTGCACTGGGAGCCCTCGCAGCGGGAGCCGCTCATGAGCTCGGTACACCACTCGCAACTATGGCAGTCGTCATTGGTGAGTTACAAAAGGAACAACTTGAAAACACTGAGTTTCAGCACGATATAAAAATACTTCGCGATCAGATCGTGCAGTGCAAACGAACCCTGACACAATTATTGGCAGATGTTGGTCAGACACGGTCGGAAGATGGCAGCGGTCAGGCGGTTGATCTCTTTTTACAACAGGTTTTAGATAAATGGCGTCTGATGCGCCCCATGGTTAAATTTACTTATCGCTGTAATGGGTTGCAGCCTGCTCCTCAAATTATTGGCGCCCAGTTGCTTAGTCAGTCTATTTTAAACTTGCTCAATAATGCTGCAGATGCTTCTTTAGACCGCATTGAAATTGAGAGCAGTTGGAATCATCATGAGCTGCTCCTAGAAATCCTTGATTTTGGTAAGGGCCTGAGCGAGGAGACTGTACAGCGTGCGGGCCAAGCCTTCTTCACCAGCAAGCCTGGTCAGGGGCTCGGTATTGGCCTATTTCTCGCTAATGCAAACATTGAACGGTTCGGCGGCAGTGTCCGCCTCACTAATCGTGAGGAGGGCGGCGCCAGCACTCAAGTTAGACTACCTCTAATTAAAACAACTTTATGACAAACCTTCCTGAAACAGAGTCCATTGATGATCGTCCAACGCTGCTGATTGTTGACGATGACCTGACCTTTTGCGAGGTGCTGTCCCGTGCCATGACCAGACGTGGTTTTGACGTACATTGTGCACATACAGTCGAACAAGCAAGCTTACTTGCCGAGACCTACTTACCCGAATATGCAACCATCGACCTGCGTCTTGCTGGCACCTCTGGACTTGTCCTTGTTGAGAGGTTGCGGGCTCTAGATTCTGGCACACGGATTGTTATGCTAACCGGTTATGCCAGCATTACCACCGCGGTCGAAGCAATCAAGTTAGGTGCAACTCATTATCTTGCGAAGCCGGTCGATGCAGATGAGATCATGTCCGCATTTGAGCGGACCACCGGAGATGCTGAGGTGCCGATTAGCACACACCCCCTATCGGTTGGCCGCCTTGAGTGGGAGTACATCCAGCGGGTGCTTAATGAGAATCAGGGTAATATCTCGACCACCGCTCGCATACTTAATATGCATCGCCGCACACTTCAACGTAAACTCACTAAGATTCCGCGATAAACTCACTGCCCAACCCGAGCAATGATTCGAATATCTGTCCCGATCATACGCAAGTCTCTTATCCTCAGATCATGCCTGCCCGATAGGTTCTGTAGCTCCGGCAGTCTCAGCATTCCCTGTGCTGCGTCGCCAATTAAGCACGGCGCAAGATAAATTATCAGTTCATCCACTAACCCCTCCCTAATAAGGGATCCACTCAACTTACTACCCGCCTCAACCAGGAGCTCATTGACCTCATAATCGGCGAGCTTGCTCATCATTTTGACAAGGTCTACTCCGCCACTCTCATTGGCCACCATAATTGGATGAGCGCCTACATTCCGTAGAGCAGAAATTTTCTCCTCACTGGCATTTGCCGTAAATATCAGCTCCCCCTCCCCCCGTAGCATTCTGGCCTCTGGTTCAATCTCCAGCCGACTATCCACCACGACCCTCAATGGCTGCCGGGGTGTTTCTACATCTCGTACTGTAAGTTGTGGGTTGTCTTTTAGAACTGTACCGATCCCCGTCAAAACCGCACACGATCGTGCGCGCCATCGGTGACCATCGCGCCGCGCTGGTGCGGAAGTAATCCACTGGCTTGCGCCATTCTTAAGTGCCGTCTTACCATCGATACTTGCTGCTATTTTCATCCGTACCCATGGGCGATTCAGCGTCATCCGAGTGACAAAGCCAATATTAAGAATCCTCGCTTCCTCCTCCATCAACCCCGTCTGAACCTTGATCCCGGACTTCTTCAATAATTCACACCCTCTCCCCGCTACCAATGGATTGGGGTCATTCATCGCTATCACCACCTTATCAATCCCGGCCTCGATTATGGCCTCGTCGCATGGCGGGGTCCTTCCATGATGGCTGCACGGCTCTAACGTAAGGTAGAGGGTCGATCCCCGTGCTGCTGTCCCAGCAAGTTTAAGCGCATTTATTTCGGCATGTGGTTTACCCGCTTTCTCATGCCACCCACAACCAACCACCTTACCATTGTTAACTATTACACATCCCACCCTGGGATTAGGGCTCGCGCTATACAGTCCCTTCTCTGCAAGTTGAAGTGCTTGCGCCATGTAAATATGATCAGATGATGAAAACATTATAATACTTCTAAAGAGGAATGACCCTTCCAGAGATGGAATGATCGAAATGAGATTAGTTTCTTTTGTTCAGGATTTTTTTTCTGCCTTTTTCTGTTGGGGTCTTTGAGCCTCCTTGATTGCGTCATGGAAGTCATCTGCATCTTGAAAGCTTTTATATACCGATGAAAATCGGATATACGCCACCTTGTCGAGCTTGTAGAGCTCTCTCATTACCATTTCACCAATTTTACGAGACTCAATCTCGCGCTCACCCAAACCCAGAATTTTTTGTACGATGCGATCTATCGCCGCATCCACATATTCTGTCGGAACAGGTCGTTTATGTAGCGCTCGCATGAAACCGGTAAGTAACTTATTGCGGCTAAACTCGGATCGATTGCCATCTTGCTTCACCACCTGCGGCAATCTCAGCTCTACTGTTTCATACGTCGTAAAACGCTTTTCGCAAGTAAGGCATCGGCGGCGGCGGCGAACTCTGCTGCCCTCCTCGCTGACACGAGAATCGATAACGCTTGTATCCTCGGCATTGCAGAATGGACATTTCATATATTCGGTACTTAAGAGGGGTGGCGGGATTAAGCTCTCCTCGCAACGACCCGCATCCGTCGGGTTCTATCTTGCGGAGGGTCTATTAGTTACCATAGACAGGGAATTTCTCGCACAACATCTTTGCCTCCTGTGCTACGCGCGTTAACACATGTGAATCAGTGGGCGCATCCAACACATCCGCGATTAAATTCGCCAACTGCTCAGCCTCAAATTCTTTAAACCCTCTTGTCGTCATTGCCGGTGACCCAATACGAATACCGCTGGTAACAAAAGGCTTCTGTGGATCATTCGGTATTGCATTCTTGTTAACCGTAATATGCGCAAGCCCTAACGACTCCTCAGCCTGCTTACCCGTAATATTCTTTGCTTGAAGGTCCAGCAAAAACATATGACAGTCTGTACGTCCGGAGACTATCCGTAAACCTCGGCGCTGTAATACTTTTGCCATTACCCGGGCATTATCGATCACCTGCTCCTGATAATCCTTGAACTCTTTAGTTGCTGCCTCTTTGAATGCAATGGCCTTAGCGGCAATCACATGCATCAATGGCCCCCCTTGGGTTTGTGGAAAGATCGCCGAGTTGAGCGCTTTCTCGTACTCTGGTTTTGCCATAATGATGCCACCACGCGGACCCCGTAATGTTTTATGCGTTGTGCTGGTGACAAAGTCTGCGATCCCAACAGGATTAGGATAAAACCCGGCCGCCACCAGCCCCGCATAATGTGCCATATCTACAAAAAGATAAGCCCCTACACTATCGGCAATTTCGCGAAAGCGTTTCCAATCTATCACCAATGCATAGGCGGAAGCGCCGGCAACAATCATTTTTGGCTTATGTTCATGAGCCAGTCTCTCGACCGCATCGTAATCCAGCTCCTCGTTGGAATCGAGGCCATATGCAATTGAGTTAAAAATTTTACCACTGAGGTTTACTGACGCCCCATGAGTTAAGTGTCCTCCGTGTGCTAGCGACATACCGAGGAGCGTATCACCCGGCTTTAGTGCGGAAAGGTAGACCGCTGCATTGGCTTGTGAGCCAGAGTGCGGCTGGACGTTGACATACTCCGCATTAAATAACTTTCTCACCCGGTCTATTGCAAGCTGTTCCACCTGGTCCACATACTCACATCCCCCGTAGTACCGTTTTCCAGGATAGCCCTCGGCGTACTTATTGGTCAGAACCGACCCCTGCGCCTGCATTACCGCGGGGCTCGCATAGTTTTCTGATGCAATCAGCTCGATGTGGTCTTCTTGACGCTGAATTTCTCCCTTGATCGCCTGCCACAAATCTGGATCAACGCTTTCTATGGTGTTTTTTGCCGACAACATTTTGATTTCAATCCTTTGTTTTATGAGATAAGTCTAGGGGAATTTCATCACCCTTGGTAACAGTTTACAGGGGAGTCCAATCTTCGGAACAACGAAATCTATACGTCGAGATTACGCACCCCCAGTGCATTGTTCTCAATGAAAGCTCGTCTTGGCTCTACCGCATCACCCATCAGTGTGGTGAAGATTTCATCTGCTGCAAGACTGTCCTCAATTTGAGCCCGTAACAGTCGACGGCTGTTCGGGTCCATCGTCGTCTCCCACAGTTGGGTTGGGTTCATTTCACCCAATCCTTTGTATCGCTGCATGCCGATACCCTTTTTAACTTCCTGCAGCAACCAATCTAATGCCTCTTTAAACTCTCTGACAGCTTGCTTTTGTTCGCCACGTTTGACATACGCGTCTGGACCCAATAGCTGATCTAACACTTGTGCTGTTTTTTTAATCTGAATGTAATCGCCGCTACGCAAAAAATCCTGGTCCAAGTGGCTGGTACGTATATTGCCATGCTGCATCCGAGTTATTTTCAATCTAAACTCTTCTGTCACGGCATCAAATTCCGGTACGATTTCAACCCCGGCCACGTGTTTGACTAAACTTGCCGCGCTCTTTATGGCCTCCGTCTCATTATTTAAGCTTATGTTTGGATGACGGAATAATGCATGCATCGCCTCACTATCGATCAGTCTACTCATTCGATCTATTACCGCTTCCGCCAATAAATATTCATTAGCAATTTTCGCTAAGGTTTCTCCTATCAGCGGCAGCTTACTTTCGTGCGTATGCAACTCTGCATCTGTCAGAGCTAGCCCCAGTAGGTATTGTTTGAGTTCATGATCATCCTTGACATATCGTTCTTGTTTACCATGTTTGATCTTGTAAAGAGGCGGCTGAGCTATGTAGATGTGCCCTCTCTCGATCAACTCTGGCATCTGTCGGTAAAAGAACGTGAGTAATAATGTCCTAATATGAGATCCGTCCACATCCGCATCAGTCATGATGATAATTCGGTGATAGCGTAACTTGTCTGGATTGTACTCATCCTTGCCAATCCCGGTGCCTAATGCGGTGATCAATGAAATAATTTCTTGAGAAGAGATCAGCTTGTCGAATCTCGCTTTTTCAACATTAAGGATTTTCCCTTTCAACGGCATAATTGCTTGAAACTTGCGGTCTCTTCCTTGTTTGGCTGACCCCCCTGCAGAGTCACCCTCAACCAGGTAAAGCTCACATTGTGAGGGGTCCTTTTCTTGGCAATCAGCTAGTTTTCCGGGCAAACCCATCCCATCCAAAACACCCTTTCTCCTTGTCAGCTCACGCGCTTTACGTGCGGCCTCCCGTGCTCTGGCGGCATCTATTATCTTGCCACATATCGTCTTGGCATCTATTGGGTGCTCTAACAAAAACTCTGTTAGCTTTTGAGCCACGATCTCCTCGACTGCTGGTCGTACTTCTGAAGAGACGAGCTTCTCCTTCGTTTGCGATGAGAACTTTGGCTCGAATAACTTCACCGATAAAACGCATGAGAGACCCTCGCGCATATCATCACCCGCTGTTTCAATTTTCGCTTTTTTTGCTAGGTCATTCTTTTCAATATAGCTATTCAGCGTTCTCGTCATCGCGGCGCGAAGTCCCGTCAGGTGTGTTCCCCCATCTTTCTGCGGAATATTATTAGTAAAGCATAAAACTTGTTCAACATAGCTATCGTTCCACTGCATTGAAACTTCGACCGCGATATTGTCTTTCTCTCCTGCAGCGTAAAAAATATCAGGGTGTAAAACTGCCTTTGTACGATTTATGTACTCAACAAAGCTTTTCACCCCGCCAACAAAGGCAAAGTTCTCCTCTTTGCCATTGAGTTGATCCACCAGTTGTATTTTTACGCCATTGTTTAGAAATGACAATTCACGTAATCGTTTTGCAAAAATGTCATAATGAAACTCTACATTGCCAAAAATTTCCTTACTGGCAAGAAAGTGTACCTCCGTCCCGCGCCTTTCTGTCTTTCCGGTAACTTTTAATGATCCTACCGGGACTCCTTTTTGAAATTCCATTTGATGGGTCTGTCCATCGCGACGGATGGTAAGCCGTAGCCACTCAGAGAGTGCATTTACTACCGAGACGCCTACGCCATGTAGCCCGCCCGATACCTTGTACGAATTGTCATCAAACTTTCCCCCTGCATGCAGCTCTGTCATAACAATTTCTGCAGCAGATCTTTTTAGTTCGTCGTCATTCTTAATGCCTGTCGGTATTCCGCGGCCATTATCCTGAACAGATACAGAATTATCCGGATGGATGATCACGGTAATTTCGTCACAGTGTCCCGCCAATGCCTCATCGATCGCATTGTCCACCACCTCAAAAACCATGTGATGCAGTCCGGTCCCGTCGCTTGTGTCTCCAATATACATGCCGGGTCTTTTGCGCACCGCATCTAATCCCTTCAGAATTTTGATACTGTCTGACCCGTATGCTTCTTGATTTTCTGTTTTTGCTGCGTTTTTTTCGCTCATTGAATGGTTATTTTATTCTGGTTTGATTTATTTATATTTTCTTGTTTTTGTTATTTATTTTATATTCTCATTGGCATTACGACATATTTAAAATTTTCATTTCCGGGCACAGTAACTAGTGCACTGCTACTCGCATCTCCAAATGAGCACCGTACCGTTTCACATGTTAAATTATTCAATACGTCTAGTAAGTAAGTGATATTGAATCCTATATCTAGGCCCTCTCCCTCGTACTGAATTTCTAATTCTTCTTGTGCTTCTTCCTGTTCGCTATTATTACAGACGATACGTAAATTACCCGTCGTTAATATAATTCGGGCTCCTCTGAATTTTTCATTTGAAAGAATCGCTGCTCTTTGTAGCGTTTGTAATAATAACAAACGGTTTACTTCAAAATGCTTTTGGTACCCAATCGGAATTACCCGATTGTAATCTGGGAACTTTCCATCTACTACTTTCGAAACGATCACGATATTTGAGAATGTAAACCGGATTTGATTTTGCAAAATTTCTATAATGACCAACTCTTCGCTATCATTTAGTTGTTTGGCTAACTCTAGTACCGCCTTCCGTGGAAGGATGACCTCTCTCCTTTCCTGGTTTAATTCTAGTTCTACCCACGCAAAACCAAGCCTATGTCCGTCTGTTGCTACTACTTTAAGTTGTTGTTCTTCCAGGAGCAATAAAAGTCCATTTAGATAATACCGTATGTCCTGTTGAGCCATTGCATATTGGACTAAAAACAATAGATTTTTTAATTCTTTCTGTTTCAGAGTTATCTTCGCCTGCGGTTCAATACTTTCTGGTAGTTTTGGAAAGTCTTCTACCGGTAATGTCTGTAAATTAAATCTACTTTTCCCTGCTTTTACTTGTAAGCGGTTTTCTTCTACATCGAGCGTTACTACTGATTTTTCTGGTAGTGCGCGCAGAATATCTTGTAATTTTTTCGCAGCTACTGTCACTGCTAATCCATTTTTGCTATTTTCGCCGTCATTAGTGGTTGTCGTTATTTGTATTTCTAGATCTGTTGCCATAAAGCTGATAGTTTCATTTTTCTTTTCTATTAATACATTTGAAAGTATTGGTAAGGTGTGCCTTCTTTCGACTATTCCAGTTACAGCTTGAAGCGGTTTTAGCAAAGCTTCCTTATCAGTTTGTATTAATTTCATTTATTTAAACCTTGATAATCGTTAATAGAAGTCAGCTAAATTCTGTATTGTTTTATTACTTGTTTTAAAATCAATATCTTGTTTATCTTTTCTTCTTTGTATTAATTACGTATTGTTTCGGGACTATTTGTGGATAAATATTTCAAGTTATTGAAATATTGAGTTATCCAGAAAGTATTCAATTGTTATTAGCCTCTTAAAATATGAATTAGCGCATTAAAATCTCTGTTTGTAGTTGGGTCAGTATTTCTTAATTCTGCTATTTTCCTATATCCATGTAGTACGGTGGTATGGTCTCTACCACCAAAGGCCTCACCTATATTTGGTAGGCTTAAGGTTGTTAATTCCTTAGCTATTGCCATTGCCATTTGTCGGGGTCTTGCAACTGTTCGCGTACGGCTCTTTGAATACATTTCTACGACCTTAATCTTATAGTAATCCGCCACTGTTTTCTGTATATTTTCTATTGATATCTGGCGGTTCTGGACTGCTAGTAAATCTTTCAATGATTCCCGTGCAAGGTCCAGAGACAACTCCAGTCCTGTAAATCTTGAGTATGCGAGCACACGTTTTAATGCCCCCTCTAGCTCTCTTACATTTGAACGAATATGTTTTGCAATGAAAAACGCGATATTTTCATCTAGTTTTATTTTTTCTTGAAACGCTTTCTTCAATAAGATAGCAACCCGCATCTCTAGTTCGGGCGGCTCAACTGCGACAGTTAGTCCCCATCCAAACCGAGATACCAATCGTTCTTCCATTCCAGATATCTCTTTTGGATAGGAGTCACATGTGATAATTACTTGTTTATGTGCCTCTACGAGAGCATTAAATGCATAAAAAAACTCTTCTTGAGTTCTGTTTTTGCCGCCAATAAACTGGATATCATCGACCAATAATATATCTAGGGAATGATAGTACCGCTTGAATTCATCAAACGCTTTATGTTGATACGCTCGTACTACGTCTGATACATATTGCTCAGCATGTATATAGCGTACTTTTGCTTGCTTGTTTTGGCTTATTACCAGGTTCCCTATTGCCTGAATTAGATGGGTTTTGCCGAGTCCTACGCCGCCATATATAAAGAGGGGGTTGTATGCTGTTCCGGGGAACTCGGCCACTTGAATTGCTGCTGCGCGTGCAAGTTGATTGGCTTTTCCTGTCACGAAATTATCAAAGGTAAATGTCGGGTTTAGCCGGCTTGTGTTTTGTTGGCCAAGTACTTTTTCTTTGGGAATGCTTTCTACTTGTTTTTTTATTATAGGAGTTACTGTTTCTGCGGTTTCCTTATCTTTTGTTATCTGTTCGGCTTTCATGTTTTCGATATCTGCAAGGTTTATCTTAAATCTTATGGCCTTCGAAAAGTGATTTTCTGCTAACTTTTCTATTGTTGATAGAAAGTTTTCTTTTACCCATTGTTGAACAAAACGGTTTGGAGCTGTAATTACGATTTGATCTGGGATGCTGCTTGATAAATCAAGCTGTAATGGCTTGATCCAAGTGTTGAATTGTTGGGCGCTTAGTTCTTTTGCAAAATACTCAAAGCATGAGCTCCAAAACGTTTCTGCGGTTCTCATAGTCATTTTGTTTACAGTGATTCTGTATTGCGAGATTTTCAGCTACGATAATCGAAGCTCATTCTATCCGCTTTCCCCTATCTTATCCACAGGCCTAAAAATATAAGTTGACATCCCCCTTCGCCGGCGGTGTAATGCCACGTTTATCTACTCGCTCTTAGAGGAAAAATGAAGCGTACTTATCAACCATCCGTTACTCGAAGAAAGCGTACTCACGGGTTTTTAGTTCGCATGAAAACACGTGGAGGGGCTTCAGTTATTCGCGCCCGCCGCGCCAAGGGCCGCAAACGTTTGGGAGTTTAGCCCTACCCCGGTCAAGTTTCATTTATTTTTGGGTCTGTATTATTCGTTTTCTTTCGAAATGTCACCGGTTGCACAATGCAGAGGATTTTTCTTCTGTTCTCCGGTTCAGATGTTCTAACAACGGCGAGTTTTTCAGGATTTTTGCCCGGCCAAATAACCTTACTTATTCCCGTCTTGGTTTTATTGTTGCCGGGAAGGTTGAGCGGCTTGCGGTTAACCGAAATCGGGTGAAGCGTTTGTTGCGCGAATTGTTTCGTAGTAAGCATCAGCAATTGTCTGGTTTTGATTTTGTTGTGCGATTACAACGGCGTCTCCCCCGCAAAGATTCTTCGAGGGCGAGAGTAGAGGCAGATATGCTTATGACTCAATTGCTTCGATGTCGCGATTAATCATCGGTTTTATTCGGCTCTATCAGTATTTTTTGAGCCCTTTTTTGGGGCCCTCATGTCGGTTCACCCCAACATGTTCTGACTATGCGTGCATGGCGCTGTCTAAGCATGGGGTTTTTCGAGGCTCCTTGATGAGTTTTGGGAGGATACTGCGGTGTAATCCTTGGTGTCAGGGTGGGCATGACCCTGTTCCATAGGCTTTTATTGAGAGTGAATTATTTGCGTAGCGGGTCGTATCCGTTTTCGTTAAAACTTACATTTGTTAAATGACATGGATACAAAAAAACTCATACTTTTCATGATCTTTTCTACATCCCTACTTTTTTTATGGGATGCGTGGCAGAGACAACAGACCCCTCCCGCAGCAGTTACTGCCGCTACTAAGACCGCTGGCAATACCTCATCTTCTGTGTCTAAAGATGATAGGCCGACCCCCGGTGAAGGCCTTGTTTCCAGTCAACCGGCGAAAGTGACCCCTGCCGAAGTTGACTTGGGCGGTAAGCTTGAGCCCGGGGACACCGTTGTTGTTAAAACTAATTTCGTAATTGCTGAGATCGACACGGCGGGCGGTGATTTACGCCGTGTTGAGTTATTGTTTCATCCAGAAAGGGGTGACCGGAATAAACCGTACGCACTTTTAGATAACCAGCCTGGACGTATTAATGTTGCTCAGTCTGGCCTAATTGGTGAGGGGCTCCCCAGCCATAAGACTCGCTATACTTCGGCGACTACTACCTATAATTTAGATACCAATCAATCTGAGATTAAGGTACGCCTTCTTGCACCAGAGATCAACGGTGTTCAGGTCACCAAAATTTACACTTTTTATCGTGATAGTTACATCATTGATGTTGGTTTTGAGATTCTTAATCAAGGATCTTCGGCTATTCAGCCTTTCTCCTATTTTCAGATTTTACATGACAGCCCGCCGCCAGATAGCTCACTTTTTATGGTGCCTACTTATACCGGCGCTGCCATGTATACCGATCAGGAAAAGTTTAAAAAGATCGAGTTTTCTGCGCTTGACAAGAATAATGCTACTTATCCTAAGGATTCTGATAATGGCTGGATTGCAATGCTGGAGCATTATTTTGTTACTGCCTGGTTGCCTTCCGATAAGACCCCTCGTGAATATTATGCCAAGCGACTCAGTGAGAACAGGTATACAGCCGGCGTAATTGTCCCGACAGGAGTTATTGCACAAGGGGAGACTAAGGTTGTTGATGTTCCGCTCTATGTTGGCCCTCAGGAACAGAGCAAGCTTGCCTCTCTTGCTCCCGGTTTAGATCTTACGGTTGACTATGGTTGGCTTACAGTGATTGGAGCACCATTATTCTGGCTTCTTTCTGTATATCACTCCATGACTGGGAATTGGGGTGTTTCAGTTATTCTTTTAACACTCTCGGTTAAGCTGGTTTTCTTTCCCTTATCAGCTGCGGGTTACAGGTCTATGGCTAAGATGCGTGTTGTTGGCCCTAGGCTGCAGAAACTGCGTGAGCAACATGGTAGTGATCGGCAGTTGATGCATCAAAAGATGATGGAATTTTACAAGGTCGAAAAAATTAACCCGTTAGGTGGCTGCTTACCTATTTTGGTTCAAGTCCCTGTTTTTATTTCACTGTTCTGGGTTTTGCTTGCAAGCGTTGAACTTAGATATGCGCCCTTCATCCTTTGGATTGAGGACATGTCTTCGCCAGATCCCTTTTATGTTATGCCCATTATTATGGGGATATCTATGTATTTTCAGGCGAAACTTAGTCCTGCACCTGCTGACCCTATGCAAGCGAAGGTGATGCAAATAATGCCTTTTGCTTTCAGTATTTTCTTTTTCTTTTTCCCCGCTGGACTTGTGCTGTATTCGTTAACAAATAATATACTTTCAATTGCTCAGCAATGGCAGATCACACGGATGATCGAGCGTGCTGCTGCTGTCGCCGCCACCACCCCTAATATGAAAAAGTAGTTGTTGCCCAGGTGCTTGTTTTTTTGTGGGCTCTGGTCAAACAGTTATTAATTTGTGACTGGGGTTTTGTTTTCCGGTTTTGTTTAGATCGTCCCCCATGCCCATTGTCGACATAATTGCCGCCATTGCCACCCCAACAGGTCGTGGCGGTATTGGTGTGGTTCGGGTCTCGGGTGAAGACCTAAAACCCTTGTCTCTTGCTATTTTGGGAAGTGTTCCTAAGGACAGGTACGCAACCCTATGTTCATTCCGTGACGGTGATGGATTAATTATAGACAACGGGATCGCCCTTTTTTTCCCGGGGCCGCACTCGTATACCGGTGAAGACGTATTGGAGCTTCAGGGCCACGGAGGCCCGGAAATTATGAAGCTGTTGCTTTCTCGATGCCTTGCCGCAGGCGCTCGTCTAGCGCAGCCGGGGGAGTTTACCCTGAGAGCGTTTCTTAACAATAAGATGGACCTTGCACAGGCTGAGGCTGTTTCAGACCTCATTGATGCGAGCAGCAGTGAAGCGGTTCGATATGCTGTGCGTTCGTTGCAAGGAGATTTCTCGGCCGCCATTTTAAAGCTGGTTTCTTCTGTGATTAACTTGCGCATGACCATCGAGGCAATATTGGACTTTCCTGAGGAAGAGACTGGGCTGTTGTATCAGAGTGGCCTGTTCACTGCGCTCAATGATATTGGGGCTCAGCTTGAGTGTGTGCTTACATCGGCAAAACAAGGAAACCTACTTCGAGAGGGTAGACGTGTTGTGCTGGTGGGCCGGCCCAATGTCGGCAAATCTAGCCTAATCAACCGGCTAGCTGGTGAGGAGGTTTCGATTGTTACGGAAATTCCCGGTACGACCCGTGATGCTATTCGCCAAGAGATCAGCCTAGAGGGCGTGTCTTTACAGTTTATAGATACGGCGGGTCTAAGAGAGACGCATGACCCAGTTGAAAAGATCGGAATTGCACATACACGTGCGGCCATTGAGAATGCTGATTTAGCTTTATTATTGATTGACGCACGCTCGGGTGTGACCCCTGGGGACCGGACAATACTTGATGCTTTTCCACCGGGACTTCCCGTGATCCAAGTTTTTAACAAGATCGACATTTTGAACGAATATCCGCGCATTAGTTTTTCGTCGGATGTTCAAGAGGTTTATCTTTCTGCTAAGACGGGTGCTGGCATCGAGTTGCTCAGACAGGTTATGCTTGAAGTGTTTGGATGGCGGCCGAGCATTTCTGGAGAGGGCCTGTTCATGGCTAGGCAGCGGCACCTGCAGGCGCTTTCAGAGGCCCGCGCCCATTTTCAGGCCGCTGCTGCAATGGTTGGGTGTGAGCTCCAGTTGGAGTTGTTGGCTGAAGAGTTGAGGCTTGCGCAGCATTCGCTATCATCCATTACTGGTGAGTTCGCCGCAGACGCTCTATTAGGCGAAATATTTTCCCGGTTTTGTATTGGTAAATAATCTAAGAGCCGTCCCCCGCTTTCGGGGGTTTCACGTGAAACACTCGTCAAACCCAGGAGTGTTCTGATTCTTGCTTAAAGCCGAGGGTGGTTACGCCCTCCCTGGTTTTGCCGTAGAATGCTTTTCTTCTAAACAGCTGATATTTGTTCAATTAATGTTCCCCTCTGAAAATTTCGATGTGATTGTGGTGGGTGGCGGCCATGCCGGTACCGAGGCGGCCTTGGCGGCGGCGCGGATGGGGCAAAGAACATTATTGCTCTCACACAATATCGAAACATTGGGGCAAATGTCGTGCAACCCCTCAATCGGCGGAATTGGTAAGGGCCATCTGGTCAAAGAGGTAGACGCACTTGGCGGAGCCATGGCTGCTGCTGCTGATGAGTCTGGCCTACAGTTTCGAATACTTAATTCAAGCAAGGGCCCTGCGGTGCGGGCGACCCGCGTTCAGGCGGATCGGATGCTCTATCGACAGGCGATTCGGCGACGATTGGAGAATCAGCCGAATCTTTGTTTGTTCCAGCAGGCGGTGGATGATCTGACCCTCGAAGGTGATCGAGTCACGGGGGTCGTTACGCAGATGGGGGTAAGGTTTTCTGCTCGGGCGGTGGTCTTAACTGCGGGAACTTTTCTGGGTGGGTTGGCGCATATAGGACCAAGTAGTTTTCAGGCTGGGCGGGCGGGTGATCCAGCCTCTATTAGTCTCGCGCGTCGTTTGCGGGAGATGAGTCTGCCCGTAGGGCGATTGAAAACGGGGACGCCGCCAAGGATAGATGGACGAAGCATCGACTATTCGGTCATGGAGGAGCAGTCTGGGGATGAGCCTGCGCCAGTATTTTCATTCATGGGGTCTGTCTCTCAGCATCCCCGTCAATTATCTTGCTGGATTACACAAACTAATAGTAAGACGCACGACATAATTCGTGCTGGGTTAGATCGGTCACCTTTATTTGCAGGCGCAATTGAGGGAGCGGGCCCACGGTATTGTCCTTCGATCGAGGATAAGGTTGTGAGGTTTTCTGCCAAAGCATCCCACCAGATCTTTCTTGAGCCAGAGGGGCTTCACACGCACGAAGTATATCCCAATGGAATTTCGACCAGCCTGCCGTTCGATATGCAGGTGGATCTGGTGCGATCAATTAAGGGGTTGGAAAATGCGCATATTACAAGGCCCGGCTACGCAATTGAATATGATTACTTTGACCCGCGAGGGCTTAAGAAGTCTCTAGAAACCAAGTCGATAGACGGGCTGTTCTTTGCAGGGCAGATCAATGGAACGACCGGTTATGAAGAGGCCGCGGCGCAGGGGCTATTGGCTGGCATTAATGCGAGCCTTAAGACGCAAGGGGTTGATGCATGGTGCCCGCGCCGTGATGAGGCGTATTTGGGTGTGTTGGTGGATGATCTCACCACCCGTGGCGTTACTGAACCCTACAGGATGTTTACCAGTCGAGCCGAGTATCGGCTTCAACTAAGGGAGGATAATGCTGACCTACGTTTGACCGAGATCGGGCATGCCTTGGGGGTGGTGGAAGAGGAGCGGTGGGGCGCATTTAATAAAAAGCGTGAGGCGATCACAGAGGAAGAAGGAAGGTTGAAATCAGTCTGGGTCAACCCAAAGATGAATATAACCCCCAAGTTTGAAGCCGATATTCTCAGGGTGTTGGGTAAACCACTTGAGCGGGAATACTCTTTATATGAGTTATTGCGTCGACCATCTGTTACCTATGCAGATCTGTTGGCGTTAATACCAGGTGCTGTCCTGGCCATTGATGCTTTGGTAGCAGAGCAGGTGGAGATTAAAGCGAAATATTCCGGGTACATTGAACGGCAGAAGGATGAGGTGGCTCGACATATGCAACACGAGGAGGCGCGGTTGCCCCAAGATCTGGACTATGGTTCGGTTCTCGGTCTTTCGAGTGAAGTACAGCAAAAATTGAATCAGCACAAACCTGAGACAGTAGGCCAGGCATCGCGCATTTCTGGAATGACGCCAGCCGCCGTATCATTATTGTTAGTACACCTTAAGCGTGGGTTTTCCGTGGCTGACAAAAAGAAAACTGCATGAGTTTAAGGCAATCATTGTCAGACGGGATTGGGACGATAGGGATAACGGTCTCGGATCAAGGGCAAGCGCGATTGGTGCAATATTTGGACCTGATCAAAAAGTGGAACCAGGTGCATAACCTGACGGCAGTCCGTGACACGGAGACAATGATGACTAGGCATTTATTAGATAGTCTATCGGTTCTCCCCCATATTACTGGGCCCCGGATTGTCGACATAGGGAGTGGCGCAGGTTTGCCCGGGATTCCGTTGGCTTTGGCGCGACCGGATTGGCATGTGGTATTAATCGAGAGCAATCATAAGAAGGCTGCATTTTTGCAACAAGTCCGCATCGAATTGCAGCTTGAAAATATAGAGGTAGTGGCCGAGCGGGCAGAAAACCATCATTCAGAGATTAGTTTTAATACGGTGATTTCACGCGCCTTTTCAGATCTGGCAGACTTTATTCAGGTGGCTGGACATCTTTGCACAAAGGAAGGAGTCGGCGGCAGACTGCTTGCAATGAAAGGGGTTTATCCACACGAGGAATTGACTCAGATACCAAGAAATTTTGTACTTGAAAATGTTCACGCAATAGTGGTCCCTGGTCTTGAGGCTGAGCGGCATCTAGTGATGCTAAGGCGGGTGCAATGAAACAAGCGCCCTTTTGTGTTTGGATTATTTGGTATCCGGCGGCGCCGGTTCGGGGGCAAGCATAGTGGCAAAAATTCTGGCAATTACTAATCAAAAGGGAGGCGTCGGAAAGACTACGACCAGCGTTAATCTGGCGGCAAGTTTGGTCGCAGCGAAGAGGCGTGTACTGCTGGTTGATCTAGATCCGCAGGGGAATGCGACCATGGGCAGCGGCGTTGAGAAGCATAGCCTGCAATATACGATTTATCATATATTGCTTGGTAATCAAGGCATTACCAATGTTCGAACAGCGGCAACCAGTGGCAAGTATGATCTGCTTCCCGCAAATCGCGATCTGGCCGGCGCTGAAGTCGAAATGGTGGACCTGCCGCAGAGAGAAACACGGTTGAAGGCGGCCTTACAAGAGGTGGAAAACGAGTACGATTTCATCCTAATCGATTGTCCCCCCGCACTCAACTTGCTCACGCTCAACGGGCTCTGTGCGGCACACGCGGTAATGATCCCCATGCAGTGTGAATATTACGCGTTGGAAGGGCTGAGTGATTTGGTTAACACAATCAAGAAAGTTCGTGCCAACTTTAATCCAGTGCTAGAAATCGAGGGGCTGCTACGAACCATGTTCGATCCACGCAGCATGCTATCCCAACAGGTATCTCAACAGCTCCAACAACACTTTGGTGAAAAAGTTTACCGTACGGTAATTCCGCGGAATGTAAGGCTGGCAGAGGCACCAAGCTTTGGCATGCCCGTACTGTTCCACGATAAGCTCTCAAAGGGGACGCAAGCTTATCTCGCATTGGCAGGAGAAATACTTAAAAAATACCCAACGGCCGTCGCACAACATGGAGAGCAAGGATAGAACATGGCAAAACTAAAAGGATTGGGGAGAGGCTTAGATGCGCTGCTATCAGGGAACGAAGATAGCAAAGGATCGGGAGAGCTATTACAGAATCTGAAAACTTCGCTCTTGCAGCCGGGCAAGTATCAGCCGCGGACACATATGGACAAGGAGTCCCTATCTGAGTTAGCCGATTCGATTAAGTCTCAGGGGGTAATGCAACCGGTACTGGTGCGGCTTGTTTCCGCCGGCCGGTATGAGATCATCGCGGGTGAGCGGCGGTGGCGAGCTGCGCAAATGGCTGGGCTTGAGGAAATTCCAGCACTGATTAGAGATGTGCCGGATGAGTCCGCATTGGCCATGTCTCTGATAGAAAATATCCAACGTGAAAACTTAAACCCGTTGGAAGAAGCACAGGGGATACAAAGACTTATTAATGAATTTAGTATGACGCACCAAGCCGCAGGACAGATCTTGGGAAGCTCCCGGAGTGCGGTATCGAATCTTCTGAGGCTGCTTAATTTAGCGGGGCCGGTACAGGAAATGATGATGCAGGGGAAGATCAACATGGGACATGGACGGGCATTGCTCGTACTTACCGCCGCTTTACAGATAGAGATAGCACACCAAGTTATACATAAACAGCTTTCGGTCCGTGAGACCGAAAAGCTGGTGAATCGAATTGAGAGCGTTAAGTTAAAGCAGCCACACAAACCGGATCGAGACTTATTGAGCCTGCAGGAGAATGTGTCGGCGAAGATCGGAGCACAGGTAACAATCAAGACCAAAGGGAACGGCGCGGGGAGCTTGGTAATCCAGTACAGCAGTCTAGAACAGTTAGATGGAATACTGGCTAGGTTCTGAGCTAAACAAAAAGCTTCTTGAGGTGCGGTGTAGAAATAAAATGGTTAAGTTCCAAAGCATGGGAATGAGCCTTGAATCGAGGGGAAAGGATCAAAACAAATAAAAAAACAATAAAAGCTCAAATTAAGTTGCAAGCAACTGATAAAAAACGAGGATTCAATCGTTAAGAATACGGGTTTAAGACAATCGAATTAAGTATGGAGCTTCAGGGGGCGGCGGAATATACAAAAGGGCTCTAAATCACCTCGACAAATAGCTTGACGAGGATTAGATTTATCGGCTAGGCTTGCCGCTGTAATGGGT
>JBAWVG010000018.1:0-28018 GCA_037147395.1 Nitrosomonadaceae bacterium
TTGGCAAAGATTGGTCTTTCCAGATTTACAGAAGTTGCAATCACCACACTCAGGGGTATAAAGCGGGATCACATGATCTCCGACTGCTACGCTAGTCACACCCTCACCCAGCGCTTCGACGATACCACCTCCTTCATGACCAAGGATCGTTGGAAATCTGCCCTCAGGGTCTTTTCCAGAGAGGGTGTAGGCATCGGTATGACATACGCCCGTAGCCACAATCCGCACTAATGCCTCACCCCTCTGCGGAGGCATCAGATCGACTTGTTCAACACTTAAAGGCTGACCTGGCGCCCATGCGACCGCTGCACGTGTTTTAATCATTTTCATGCATCTACCTCACGTTACGTATTCAAATTTAAAGCTCGGATGATAGTATACAAAAATCGTACTGGCGCGATAGCGCCTGATGAAATAACCTATCGCTTCTGCATAAAAGGAAAAAGCATGCTCTGGATCAAAGCGCTACATATTATTTTCATGGTTACCTGGTTTGCGGGTCTATTCTACTTGCCGCGCCTATTTGTCTATCATGCTATGAGCAATGACCAACTGAGCATTGAACGCTTCAAGGTGATGGAGCGAAAACTCTTTTATGGAATCATGACACCTGGGGCAGTACTGACCATTGTATTCGGTGTATGGCTCTGGCTGAGCTATGGCTTTTCAGGCGGTTGGCTGCATGCCAAGCTCGCATTGGTAGTACTTCTGGTTGTCTACCATATCTACTGCGGGAAGTTATTGGCGGATTTCAAGCATGACCATAACCAGCATGGACATGTGTATTACCGTTGGTTCAATGAAATTCCGGTAGTGATTCTAATTGCAGTGGTAATACTGGTGGTCGTAAAGCCCTGAAGAGTCTCCATCGTAGGCGGGAACGTCTGACGTGGCTCGCTACTCATCCACCAACATCTGCCCTGGAAACAGCACTTCAGTATAGCCAAACAGACGAAAATCGGTAATACGCATCGGATAGAGTATCCCCTGCAAGTGATCGCATTCATGCTGTACCACACGAGCATGAAATCCCCCTACAGTACGATCAATCGGCTTGCCGTACTGGTCCACCCCCCTATAACGCAGCCTGGTAAATCTTGACACCATACCGCGCAGACCCGGAACGCTTAAACAACCCTCCCAATCCTGCTCCACCTCCTGAGTAAGCGGTGTCAGTACGGGATTAAGCAATACAGTGTAAGGAACTTCCTCTGCGTCAGGGTAGCGTTGATTAGATTTAACGCCAAAAATAACCACTTGTTGACTGACGCCGATCTGCGGTGCGGCGAGTCCCGCACCTTCCAACGCTTCCATGGTGTCGTGCATATCCTGAATCAGGGTATTAAGCTCAGGAGTTCCAAACTTCTCCACCTTACTCGCCACCTTCAGTAGAGTCGGATCGCCCATTTTCAGAACCATTCTAATCGCCATCAAGGTTTACCAGTTGTTCAAGAATATCCCGGACATTGACCATCGCTTTCTCAAGGACTGAGTGTACATCTTCCAAACGGATAAGATGCTCACTCGTTCCCCGTCCTGCCGCATAATTAGCTACTACCGCAAGGGTCGCATAACACAGCCCCAATTCCTTTGCCAATGCCGCCTCTGGCATGCCCGTCATGCCGACCATATCAGCACCGTCCCGTTCCAGTCGATTAATTTCTGCCGCACTCTCGAGGCGAGGCCCCTGAGTAGCGGCATAAACGCCGCCATCAATTATCTTTTCCTTTGCCTGCTTTGCCGCCTCTAGCAGATGTCCACGGGTCACCGAGCAGTAAGGATCGGTAAAGTCAATATGGGTAACCGGTCTATCAGTTTCCTCAAAATAGGTGAACTTTCGGCTATGGGTATAATCGATAATCTGATCGGGTACGGTAATCATACCGGGCACCAGATTGCCACGAATACCACCCACTGATGCAACCGATACCACACGTGTCGGTTTGAATGATTCCAGCGCCCACAGATTTGCGCGATAGTTCACCATGTGCGGTGGAATAGTATGACCGTAACCATGCCGCGCGAGGAAGATGATCTCATGGTTACCGATCTTTCCAAATGTCAGTGGCCCTGATGGCTCACCATAAGGCGTTCGCATAACCTGTCTATGCGATATCTCAAGACAAGCGAGCTTAGTCATACCGGTACCACCGATGATTGCAATCATACTTTCTCAGAAGTCAGGAACAGTTGAAAATTTTACTCTTTCATTGCATAAATAGCGGGCAAATTTCGCCATGCTCCGTGCACATCCATGCCAAATCCGAACACATAACGATTCGGAAGTGGCACTCCCACAAAATCTGCACTAATCGGCTTAGGCCGACCAATATCTTTATTGGTCAGAACCGCACTGTAAAAAGCGGTTGCTCCATCTCTCATAATTCGCTTACGAATTTCTGCCAGAGTAATCCCTTCATCAAGAATATCATCCAGCACCAACACTACTCGGCCCTGTACATTTTCGCTAGGCATTGCTTTCCATTCGATCTGACCGCCGATAGTATTATCATGGTAACGGGAGGCATGAATATAATCAAAATCTAGTGGAAATTTCAGTAGTGGTAGGAGTTGTCCAGCAAACATCACCCCACCACGCATTACGCTCAGAACGAGCGGATATCGATCGGACAGTGCTAACGTAATATCCACCGCCATCCTCCTGATGGTATCGGCCATCTCGTCAGCAGAGTAAATCATCTCTGCCGTATCAAGTATTCGTTTCGCTTCTTCAGTTGGAATCATCAGCTTTAGTTTCCGAAGCGCTAGTTCCGGCCGAAGCTATCACTTGACTGGGATATTACGGCGATTGTCGTCTCTATTTAAGGCTAGATGAGCGGCAAATTCCTCCCTCACTTCAGGATGCTTCAGAGCCAGTGCGATCGTCGCTTTGAGATATCCAAGCTTGGTTCCACAATCGTAGCGGATGCCAGAAAATTCGTATGCCAACACCTGCTCTTCCCGTAGCATTGATGCAATTCCATCGGTAAGCTGAATTTCTCCGCCCGCTCCAGGCTTCACTCTCTCCAAATGTGAAAAAATTTCCGGGGTGAGAATATAGCGCCCGACGACTCCAAGCGTTGAAGGTGCATTCTCGGGCTTTGGCTTTTCTACAATGCTGGTAATGATTTGAGGTCCCCTTCCCTCGCCCTCACATTTGACGACACCATAGTTTATCGTCTCCGCCAACTCGATATTCTGCACACCCAATATCGAACAGTGGCTCTTCTCATATAACCCCGTCATTTGCTGGATAACTGGCTCATCACTATCAATCAGGTCATCTGCAAGGAGCACAGCGAATGGCTCGTTACCCACCACCGGCCGTGCACACAATACAGCATGACCTAGTCCCAGAGGCTCCGGCTGACGGATATATATATAGGAAACGTTCTTTGGCACAATACTACGCAACATCTCCAGAGCATCGCTCTTTCCACGCGCTTCCAACTCAGCTTCCATTTCATAGGCTTTATCAAAGTGGTCTTCAATAGAACGCTTATTACGACCGGTGATAAAGATCATTTCCGTAATGCCTGCGGCGAAAGCTTCCTCGACTGCATACTGAATCAGAGGTTTATCTACGATCGGCAACATCTCCTTGGGACTAGCTTTAGTCGCAGGTAAGAAGCGTGTTCCCAGGCCTGCCACTGGGAACACGGCCTTGGTCACCTTTATCATAATGGGGCCTCTTGAAATCTAGATTTCGTCACGGCATGCTTCTTCTCATAAAAAATTTCCAGAATATTAACAATATGTTGAACCTTCATTTCTTGTTCTCGATTCATCTTATCCAAAGCTCTATGTTTTTTTAAAACGCCCACGAGTCTACTCAATTACGGGGCGCTTGAATCTTGCAATAATTGTAGCAGCTGCGCTTCGTCAAGGATGGTTATTCCCAATTCAATCGCTTTGTCATACTTACTCCCCGGATCGCCCCCCGCTACCACATAGTCTGTCTTTTTAGAAACGCTTCCGGTTACCTTTCCGCCTGCAAGCTCGAGTCTCTCCTTAACTTCTTCACGCGATAGACTTGGCAAGGTACCAGTTAATACAAATGTCTTATCGCCGACCCCACCTTCAATGGTTTTCATCCGCTTTGTACTCACACCCTCTTGCCAATGTACACCGGTTGCGCGCAACTTCTCGATGACCTCACGATTATGCATCTCAGAAAAAAAATTAATGATGCTTTGGGCCACTACCGGGCCAATATCCGGCACCTGTCGTAGACGCTCCTCGTCCGCCGTCATCAATTGTTCAAGATTACCAAAATAGTAGGCTAGCTCTTTGGCAGTGGTCTCACCCACATTACGAATTCCAAGCGCGTAAATGAAACGCGCCAGCGTGGTATCTTTGCTCTTTTCAACTGCCTTCACTACATTATCCGCAGATTTCTTCGCCATCCTATCCAGGCTGGAAAGTGACCTCATATCTAACTTATAAATATCCGCAGGCGTCTTAACGATAGCGTGGTCCACTAATTGTTCCACCAACTTGTCGCCTAATCCTTCTATGTCCATGGCACGCCGCGAAACAAAATGTAACAAAGCCTGCTTACGTTGCGCTGGACAGAATAGCCCGCCAGTACACCGCGTTGCGGCCTCACCCGGTAACCGTACCGCCCTAGCGCCGCATACTGGGCAGTGGTCCGGCATGATAAAGCTCCTTGCGGTGCTGGGACGCCGTTGCATCACCACTGCCACTACTTCGGGAATTACATCTCCTGCACGTCTTACAATTACATGATCTCCGATCATTACATCCTTACGCCCGATTTCATCTTCGTTGTGCAGGGTTGCATTAGTCACGGTTACACCACCTACCAGTACCGGCTCTAATCGTGCAACCGGCGTTAGAGCGCCGGTTCTGCCAACCTGCACATTGATCCCCAGTAATTCCGTCACTGCTTCCTGTGCAGGAAACTTATGTGCCAAAGAAAATCGTGGCGCGCGGGAGACAGATCCTAGCCTTTCTTGCTGCACTAGATCATTGACCTTATAAACCACGCCATCGATATCGTAGGGCAACCTTTCACGTATAGCCCCTATCTCCTGGTAGTACGCCATTAATCCGGATGCACCGCTCACCACTCGGCGTTCTTTTGCCACCAAAAAATACAATGACGCAAGATGGTCCATCATCTGACTATGTTTATTATAAGGAACATCACTATCTGCATATGTGCCGACACCATAAGCGAAGAATGTCAACCGACGAGTCGCAGTAATGGCAGGGTCAAGCTGGCGTAGAGAGCCCGCTGCGGCGTTACGTGGATTCATAAACTCCTTCTCACCCCTATCACGCTGATGTTGGTTAAGCCTCTCAAAATCAGCCTTCAACATCACTACCTCCCCACGCACCTCCAGCGATGTGGCGCCCTGAAGACCATCAGGAAAATGTAGCGGGATTGATTTGATGGTGCGCAGATTCAACGTCACGTCCTCTCCAGCAAAACCATCACCGCGGGTCGCACCCGTCACGAGCAGTCCATTTTCGTAACAGAGACTAACAGCGAGACCATCAAATTTTGGTTCGACCGCATACTCGATTTCGCCCACTTCCAGACCCTGACACACACGCCGATCAAACGAAACTACCTCTGCCTCCTCAAACGCATTGCTGAGCGAAAGCATTGGGGTCCGATGGATGACTTGGGAGAATTCTTTAAGTGGTGCACCGCCTACGCGCTGCGTAGGCGATTCAGGTGTGATTAACTCGGGATAGCGTTGCTCAAGTCGTTGCAACTCGAGGAATAACTGGTCAAACTCGGCATCCGGGACAATCGGCTCATCAAGTACGTAATAATAATAATTATGCCGCTCGATCGTCTCGCGCAGCTTTTGCGCTTGCTGCCAGATATTTCCCGGAATCCCCATTCACGCAAATAGCCTCAATGATATTTCACCACCAGCAAGAATATTACGTGCTCTCATCATGTCCTGCATACTGCTCAGATGTTGTTTAATCTTAGCAATGCCGCTATCGGTCAAAGAGATTCGGTTATCATCCACCAGCATACCGCCTAGGGTGGTGGAAAAAATCCCAGCAAGATGCATCATCTGATCGAAAACTCTCTCACCGTTCTTCACTCTGGGCACGTCCAATAGAAATGTAACTCCATGCGTGGTGAGCGTTCGCATGTTATCAGGCAGAAATGGAGCAGAGTCAAAATTGTTGAGTGAGAATAAGACCACGCCACTTTCATCACGATAGCTAAATGCGCCCCCTGTCTCCAACTTGAGGCCCGATGCTTCTGCCAGGGCGCGAATCTTGGTACCGGTGAATGCGCCACCGTCCTTGCTGATGATGTTGATACTCACCATCACATCCACTTCCGCACAGAACTGATCTAGCGCCACCGCCTGCGCATGGGCGTGCCGAATATCTGGCAAATCAGCTACCGCATTCATATCAGTAGCAAAATTTTTCACCATGTCGGAAAACTTGGATAGATTCACTTCACTCACAGGACCTGACCGATCAACCATCTGTAGACAGCCCTTCAATTTGCTGTAGCCGCCCCTACCCTCATTTGTTTCTACAGTTATCTCTTCCCAGGATGCACCTGAGTCTCTCTGCCCCAGCCAGTGTACCGGTTTAGCAAAATCGAATTTATGCCGCAATACCGCAGTCAGACCTGATGCGGCAATTAATGCATCGCTCTGGATATTTACAATGTAGTCAATGCCGCCGGCGCCAGCCTCAACCGCTTTCTGCTCTGTCATTATTGGCATTGCAGCCTTAGAAGTAGCATCTGACTGAGGGAACTCCGCCACCTCAGCTACTTCTATTCCCTGTCCGGTAAGTCCTGTACTCGTTCCCTCCTGAAATTCCTGCAATGCTTCCTTGCCGAGTTGGGGCTCTATCCGTCCACCCTCTTCAATACTCTCATCAGGCTCGAGTAGCACATCCTCATGCTTGCGCTCGAATGCCTCTTCAGCGCTGCGACGAAAGCGACGCTGCTGTGCCCAGTTGAAGAGAGCCACGCCCACTACCACAGCACCCCCTATGGCAACCAGACTGATCTGCAGGTCACTCATACCCATCGTGCCCATTATGCAACTGCCGCCACATCGCTCAACTTGACCGCCTCTTCAATATCTACCGCGACTACTCGCGAGACACCCTGCTCCTGCATGGTGACGCCTATCAACTGCTGCGCCATTTCCATGGTGATTTTATTGTGGCTGATAAAAAGAAACTGGGTCTGACGTGACATTCTCTTCACTAAATCACAGAAACGCACAGTATTACTATCATCTAGCGGAGCATCCACCTCATCCAATAGACAGAAGGGGGCAGGGTTGAGTTTAAATAGAGAGAATACGAGCGCCAATGCTGTCAACGCCTTCTCACCACCAGACAACAAATGAATAGAGCTGTTCTTCTTGCCAGGTGGCTGAGCGATGATCTGCACGCCAGAATCAAGAATTTCCTCACCACTTAGCACCAGCTTAGCCTGTCCGCCACCAAATATAACAGGGAACATCTCGCTCAGATGACTGTTAACCTTGTCGAAAGTTTCCAGTAGACGCTCACGAGTTTCTCGGTCTATCCGGCGGATAGCATTTTCCAACGTTTCGACTGCTTCTCTCAAATCCTGTAATTGCGCATCAAGATAATTCTTGCGTTCCTGAGAGGTCTGTAACTCATCAAGCGCAGCAAGGTTGACCGCGCCGAGGGCAGAAATCTCGGCACTCAGACGATTGATTTCAGTCTGCAGCGCAGTAGGCCGCATTTTCCCGAGAGTCAGCAGTAACTCCTCCTCATTGGCCTTCGCCTCTTTTAACTGTTCTCCAAACTGACTCTCGGTAATACGTGCCTCCTGCTCCTTAAGTCTCGCCTGACTGATCGACTCCCGGAGTGGGTGCAATTTCTGTTCAAAAGTCATTCGCTCCTGCTCTATCTCCCGCAACTCATTGGCCGCACCTTCCATAGCATTTCGCGCTTTTGCGAGACCCATTTCACGCTGCTCACGCAACGTTAACCACTCGTGTAACTGAATATTCATTTGGGCTTCATCAAAACCACCCTGTTCAACCTGTAATTTTTCCAGATTTCTTTTTAATTCAGCAACACTCTCATCGATTGAACGGATGGAATTCTCTACTTCGACAATCTTACTCTGACAAGTTTTTTCATGGAAAGCGGCTTCTTGCATTTCCCTAACCACATCCTGAACAAGTTGCCTTTGAGCATTGAGAGATTGTTCGGACGCTTCCCCCCTCAATTTCTCATCTTGCACTCGTCCCCGTAGAGCCACAATTTCAACTTGATACTCTGCCAACTTGATCTCAGCATCCTGTTTATGCGAAGCCTCCGCCGCCGTCTGCTGCGCGATCTCTGTCAACTCATCCTCAATCTGACTTCGGCGCTGACTAGCACGTTCGGCCAACTGGTTGAGCTTAAGCATATGTATCTGCAGCTCATGGTGCTTATGCTGAAGCTGCTCATTATCATGACGCAAGCGTGCGATCAATACTTCTAGTTCACGATAGGCTTCTTCTGCTGCCTTTAGTGATGAGTCCTCTATGGCGAGTGCATTCCTTAACGCATCCACTTCGATTCCGATCTGAGTTATTTCCCGCTGCCTGGCCAATACTCCATGCAATTGCGAGTCAGGGGCATAGTAAGTAACGCTATGGCGGGTAAAGATATGGCCTTCTCGAGTCACCAACATCTCTCCACCAGTCAGTCTCATCCGCTGAAAGAGAGCATCTTGCACACCGTCAACCACAAATATCCCACTCAGCCATTCATTTAATACAGCTTCTATTTTGGTGTCATCACATGTGAGATACTTCTGCAGGAGTGTCATATCCTTCTCACCACGCAAATCATCTTCAGCCTGTTCGGGCACTCTGGCTGGTTCGAATGCAACCCATCTGCCAGGTGGTAAATCACTTGACCATTCCTGCGCTGTTTCCAATCTCTCAAGCTGAGCACTGTTCAAGCGCTCGCGCAGCACAGCTTCAAGCGCATCTTCCCAGCCCTTTTCAATCTGGATGCTTTGCCACAGACGAGGTGACGCATCCAAATGGTGCCTGGTAATCCAAGCGCTCAGATCTTCATTACCTTCGAGCCGATGCTGCAGGCGTTGCAATGCATCAAGCCGCGCCTCCGCCTGGGTAATCTGCTGTCCCAGCAGTTGCACTTTGCGTGCGAACTCTCGTTTATTCCCCTCCGAGCTGGGCAGGCACTCTAACGCTTGCGCAAGCTCGTCCTGCTTTTGCTTCAGGTCTGCGGCGACACTCCCTGTCTCGCGCTGCAAGCGGAATAAACCCTCATCATCAGTTTGTGGCAGTAAACCCCGCTCCTCCAGCAGACGCTCGCGACGCAATCTCAGTTGTTGCAGCGATTTCTCAGCGTGGATGCGGTGACTCTCTTCAAGTTGCCCGCTCTGCTCGACTAGCAGTAGGCTGCGTTGCATTTCCCCCAGCCTCTCCTGGAACGAGCGGAAGATGGATTCCGCTATCGGTAACCTCTCGTTCTCCGTCGCAGCTTTTTGCTTACCGGCTTCATGAATCTGCTCTGCCCGTACAAGCTCACTGCGCCAGCGGTTCATACTGTCTGTCGCGCTCTCCTTTTGCTCCCCATGATGCTCAAGCTGGCCTTTTGCTGCTGTAATCTGCAATTCCATCCGCTGACGATTCTCTCGCAGATGTTGTATCTGTTGCTCAATCCGCGCCACTTCCGCATTGGCGGCATACAAATCTCCCTGCGACTGGTGCAGGCTATCGCTGGCAGCGTAATGCTGGGCACGTTTTTCTTCCAGACGTTTTTCCGCATCACGCAAACGTGCGGTCTCAGCTTCCAGTTCAATTTCTAATCGCTCAATTTCCTTTTCGGCGCGAATACGCTGCGCTGATGCATCCTGTTTACGTGCAAGCCATAATAGATTCTGAGAGGTATGCAACTGAACTTGCAGCTCCTTAAACTGGGTAGCAACCTTGGCCTGCTCTTCCAAGTGCTGCAACTGCTTCTCCAATTCCTGGCAGATATCATCCACCCTTGTTAAGTTTTCGCGAGTATCGTTTAACCGCAACTCAGTCTCACGACGGCGTTCACGGTACTTGGAAACCCCTGCGGCCTCCTCCAAAAATACGCGCAACTCCTCCGGCTTGGCCTCAATGATGCGAGAAATCATTCCCTGCTCGATAATCGCGTAGCCGCGCCCACCTAGACCGGTACCAAGAAAGATATCGGCAATATCACGTCGGCGTACGTGAATATTGTTAATGTAGTAGCTTGATTCACCATCCCGTAGCAGCACTCGCTTGATAGAGATCTCCGCATAGCTTGACCACTGCCCTGCTGCCTTTCCAAGACTATTATCAAATACCAGTTCGACACTGGCTCGCCCTACCGGCTTGCGATTAGCCGAACCGTTAAAGATCACGTCCTGCATGGACTCGCCACGCAGTGCAGATGCTCTCGATTCACCCAACACCCAGCGTACCGCATCGATTACATTGGATTTACCACAACCATTGGGGCCAACAACCCCAACCAGATCACCTGGAACAGAAATATTGGTCGGATCAACGAAGGACTTGAAACCGGCAAGTTTGATATGGGAGAGGCGCAATTTATTGTTTGTTACCAGTTATAATTGGAGAAATCAAAAAATGCCCTATAAAACAACCCTAGGGATGATCATTCTAACCGATTTGACCGAGAGAAGAGAATGCCTAGCCGTCCCGCAAAATATCTAGAAACCTTCCCAAATCCAACCCCTGCAAGGGATTACCATATTCATATGGAGATCCCAGAGTTTACTTGCCTATGTCCCAAAACCGGACAACCGGATTTTGCTACTCTGATCCTTGATTACATCCCTGATAAAAAGTGTATTGAACTTAAAAGCCTTAAGCTCTACATTTGGTCTTATCGCAACGAGGGCGCATTTCATGAAGCCGTCACTAACCGCATACTTGATGATCTGGCCGCTGCTCTAAAGCCGAGGTATATGCGCCTTACTGCCAAATTCTATGTGCGCGGTGGCATTTTCACCAATATTGTGGCGGAACAACGGAAATCTGGGTGGAAACCATTAACAACGGTAGAATTAGGAAAATTCGAGAGCCAATCCAACATACGCTCTTGAGTTTGCAGACCTCTCAGTGCCATCACAAAAAATCCTTGCTCAACTGAGAGCGGCTGTCTACCATCGATCAGGTTTCCCGTACTGCTAGCTGGCAACCCTATCTGGCAAGGGTTTATCTGAAATCCAAATCTTTGAACAATCTATAAACTAATAATAATCAAGCGTATGCGCATAAAAAACCCGTCAGTTCTCCTAATTATCGGCCTGACGGTCGCTGCCGCAAATTTTTCGGCAAATGCATCAACTCCAACTGATCAAGTCTTTATTGGAGCTGTGCCAGTATCCGCGACTGGGTCCAGTGAGAATGACTCTACCTCTGAAAATCTGGCCTTACCTCCAGTCTTAGGAGGGGTTGTCCTAGCTGCTGATTCCAAACCACCAACGGATCTGTGGGAACGTATCCGCAACGGTTTCGCCATGCCTCAATTGAATAGCATAGAGGTGCGTAATAGCGAGAACTTCTATGCCAGTCGCCCGGAATACATCAATCGCATAGCTGAGCGTAGCAGGCGTTATCTCTTCCATATTGTCGAAGAGGTAGAGCGCCGTGGTATGCCCACCGAAATTGCGCTACTACCGATTATTGAGAGCGCCTTTAATCCCACCGCTTACTCTCGTAGCCATGCAGCTGGTATCTGGCAGTTCATTCCCGCTACCGGCAAGAGGTACGGCCTGCAACAAAACTGGTGGCAGGATGACCGACGCGACATTGTCGCGGCAACAAGCGCCGCACTAGATTACTTACAAAACCTCCACCGCATTTTCGGAGACTGGGAACTGGCTCTAGCCTCGTATAATTGGGGCGAAGGTGCGGTAGGGCGCTCTCTCACAAGGAACCGCATTGTTGGTCTGCCGACGGATTTCAGCAGCATCTCTAAACCCCCCGAAACTCGCCGCTACGTCCCCAAGTTGATTGCAATGAGAAACATCATCTCTAGTCCAGCAGCTTTCGGCATAGTGCTTGAACCTATTCCTAATCAACCTTACTTTGATAAAGTTGCAACTACCCAACATATCGATGTGAAGCTTGCAGCTAGTCTCGCAGATATCTCACTAGCTGAATTCAACGCACTGAATCCTGCCCACAACCGGCCCGTCATCAACGCCAATGGCTCGCGATCACTCCTCTTGCCGACAGACAAAGTAGCGACCTTTATAGCCAACCTGGAAAATCACGGTAAGCCACTTGTATCATGGCAAGCCTATCAAACAAAAAGTGGAGAGACTGCTGAAAGAATCTCAGCGCGGCATGAAATCAGTGTGTCGAGATTGAGAGAAGTAAATGGCATTGCAAGACACGGGAAAATAACACTGGGACAGACTCTACTGGTGCCGATTAATGGCGGAGGTGTTGGGACGGATATCTCTGCCATACGCAATCTGCCCGTAGTGCCCCAAATAAACACAAACGGTCCCGCCTACACTGTTAAAAAAGGTGACACCCTCTCCAGTATCGCCCTACGTCATGGCGTCAGCGTAGTGCAGATTCAGTCATGGAACAGTCATACCAAACGCCTCGCCATCGGCCAGAAGTTGGTACTAAAACAAACAACACCCCAGAAGACTCTTCTCGCCAAGACCCCACTCAAAAAACTTACCTCATCTGCAAAGAAGAATAGTGTGATATTGGCTGATACCAAAAATTATAAACGCTGATGCGAAGAGCTATTTCGTAATCAATCTTTCAAGCTTAGTTCGCACCAACTCGATATTCCCCTTCAATTCATATAAATGCTGAGAAAACGAGACTGGCAGTCTCAATATGTTTACTCTGCCTTCAATATCAATTAGTTCAGTCCGATATTTTTCTAAATCCTGTCTGTCGATATCGGCCTGGATCTGTGTCTCTAGAAATCGTAATTCACCGTAGTACCTGAGTAGTTTCCTCTTCACCAATTGAGTATAGGCTGCTGGGATGACCTTTATCAGTGGGATGAGTAATGCTAGCAAAGGAATCAAGACTATCAACATCCGATTGACAAAAGTAGCCACCCAGAATGGCAGATACTTATCTAGAAATGGCAGGCCATTCTGATAGAAATTTTCAGCCTGTACGCTCAAAGGGAAATCAGAATCGAGACTCGCGGGGAACTCACGTTTCTTATTCAAGAGTCCTGGCCCACCGTGTACCTTCGAGACGATTTTCAGCATCAGATATACATGCGCTGGATGGACGTCATCACGAACGACCAGGACCGTAGTGGGTGCGAGTAAATTTATATCATGATCCGGAATATTATTCGCTATATCCAAAGAACCTTCTGGCAGAACGAGATGATGCAGGTAAGGAAACTGTCTAGTATAGGCTTCCGCCTGATCTAGATTCACCAGACGCAGATTTGAGTCTCTAGAAATTTCTCGGATTAATGCCGACTCAGGCATGTCTACAAAGATCGCTGCATCGACCTCTCCCTTGCGCAACGCATCGGCGGCTGACTGTCCTCCAATGGGAATAAGCTCGGCATTGTCAGCATTAATTCCACTAGAATTCAGAAGAGTCATCGACAGAGCCCTGGTCCCGCTCTCATCTTTACCGATAGCAATTTTAAGACCCTTCAACTTCGATAAATGGGTGACCTCTTTCTTGCAACGACAAAAAATCCAAACTGGCTCGTAATACAGGCTGCCGAGAGATACTAGATTCTCAGACCCTTCTGCACTCGCGACCCCATCCTGAATAAAGGCCATCTGGACATTAGAATCTGAATTCTTCAACCCCCTGATATCATCAGCTGTACCTCTTGATGGATGCAGGTTAAGGTATATTCCGTTTTCCTTCAGGAGCACTTGATAGATAGTGGCGAAAGCCTTGTAGTTACCTGCATCCATACTGACAGACATCTCAATACTTTTAGGGGGTGCGGGATCGACATATTTATAGATTATAAAAATCCCGATCAGAACCAATAGCAAGGTAGGAAGAAATGCCTGCAGCAGTTCTACCGAAAACTTGGGGGCGATGCCGGAAATATAATTATTTATTCTTTTTCTCATTACCGAAAATGCCCATGATACAAATCAAGACTGAGCCGCTGTCAGTGATTCCTAACCCTTGCAGCAATAGCAGCGAGGGTTAGCTCAGCGGTCAACCATTCCCGCGTTTGAGATTAGGTTGATGCGTCGCTGAATTAATAAAATATCTTCTTTATCATTCGACTGCTCTGCTCGACGGAGCGCAACACCCAGCCATGCGAGCAATGGACGACGCCACCCCTGGTCGGAAGCCGTCTGAACCGTAATGGCAATATCTTCAGGTGCCAAGACCCCTTTCCGCAACAGCACCCCAGCAGCAACTAACCGTGACAAAGGATCCTCGATGGCATTAAGTGCTCCACCCGTAGCCGTAAGGACTGCACGATGCTGCGCAGGAAGCAACTCTGTATTTAGCCCGGCCCAACGCCCTAACAGGTAATCGGCATAAACCCGTTCCTCAGCGGCAGCATCTTCGAGCAATACTTGGAATGGATCACAATTGTTCAATTCAAGACTGGCCACCTGAGCTGCGCAGCGCATAAGTTCTGCACGTGCCAGCAGGTCAGCGCGTCCGGTGCTGGCAATCTCCCTGCGTGCGCGGGAGAATTCCAGCGTTGCTAACTTAGAATTTCCTACCAGATAAGCCGTAATCGAGCTTTTAAGTGCACCATGCGCGTTGATTTGCCAGTCTGGAACCATGCGACTACCGGCACACCCTGCAAGTCCCATGACTATCACTATCCAAATAAATCTCATGGTAATTTAAGCTCTGTATCACGTGCCAGTGGCCATTTACGGTTAACCTCATCCACCAAATGATCCACCTTGCGTAGATTCATCTCCACCTGCTCCCGCAAAGCAGCCAGATCAGTGGTAGCCATCCGGGCGTTGGCACCAACAGCCTGGGCTTCCACCAGCACAGCATCGACGCCCTTGAGGCTAGTGCGTACCTCACCCAGAATTGTATTCACCTGAATCATGGCAGCCTTCGATTCATCTAGTGTACTAATAACCTTTTTTGCATGCGCATCACTTCCCAACGCCACACCAAGGACACCATAGGGCCCCGTCAGGTTGTGTGTGACCGTCTGCAAATTATTCAGGCTCATGTTCAGACTCGAGTCAGGTTTAGTCATGTTCTGCAAATTCTCGACTAATCGATGAACAGTATTCACAAGCTGAGGAATCTCTGCGGCGGCGTTACCAATTAATACCGCTCTTACAGCACCATCGGGCAATGGTGGATCTGCCAAGACTCCGCTGTATACGTGCAGGTGAGTACTGCCGACCATACTGCGCTCCATGGTGAAGACGCTGCTTGTACGAAGCCACTTAGCATCTTCACGTGCCACCTCTATGATGATGCGTGCTTTACCCTCATCAGACAGCTCAACGCGCTGTACACGCCCTATCGGAAAGCCAGAGAACGTCAGGTCCATACCAACGATCACGCCCTCCGAATCATCCGCGATCAATACCACTCTTTGGGTACTTTCGAACACACCGCGGGCGTACATCACATACACCAGCGAACCGAGCATCAACAACACCATCACAATAATCAGCAGCGCGACTTTAAACTCGATATTGGGTGGATGAGATGATGACCCTAGTTTAGGTTCTGATTGCATAAGCTCTATTTACTCACTCTAGATATACCTGGCTGAGAGAGAGAGACCCTCAATCAGCGCCAGCACCAAAAATAGTCGTACCGTGCCTTGAGGCGCTGAGTTTGATTCTCTAACGGCCTCTTTTTGAGCCTGCAACACTGATGCGATTGGAATTAAAGCAACCGCCAGACTGAACCATACCGTCTTGAGGACAAAAGTGAGCGTGACAACTGGATCGAATACGCGACCAATCATGTGCGTATACTCAGCAAGACCCCATGGTGACAAACCATAAACCACCAGATAAGCTAGCACCAGTGCTACTGCGCTACTCACTGCAGCCAGTGTTGCTACCGAGAATGCAATGGCAACGATACGAGGGACATGCTCGATATGTAGGGAGGCTTCCGCCGAACTAGTACTGGTCAAAACACCTGACCGTAACACCACAAAAAGTGCGGCGCCTAAGGGAATGAGCTCGAGCACCAGAACTCGCACCACCATCTCCAGCGCATATTGAGACAAACCATAACTTGAAGCAGTAACCACAACGATACGAATCAGTACGAGACTGATAAGCGCACACAGAACTGTGAACCAAAACAAAACTTGCCAAGTGCTGGCGTAGATATTTCTGGTAATTGCGGCACGACGGCATCGGTCATAGGTTGATGGAGTCAATGCCAGAACCAGCGCAACCGCTCCAAAGTGAATCATCCCCCACCAGCTAAAGGACGATCTCACACATGCACGACCAATGTAATTGAACCCAGAGTGTAATAGAGATTGTTGGAGCATAGTATGGACATACCGACTGAAAGATATGAAATTCTACTATAGGAGCTAAAGCAACCCTCTGCTGGAGTATTTTATAGGGAACTGGTCTCTACACCGCAGGAAGTTGTCCCAACTTACCCCATTTCTAATCCACGATTACCTGCCAAATTTCCTCAGTATTGTTCATTACAAAAGGACCAGATCTGTCACGATGCTCCACGTCACCCGCACAGATAATGGTTACCGTCTCAAAGACTCACCCATCCATATGGGTTTGGAATACCAAACCAGCATGTTCGCGTAGCCGATGGAAATTAATCATCTTCCAGTTTTCTTGTGCAACACTGAGCTCTGCGCCAAATGCAGCCAGGAAGGTGGGGGCATCGACTGCGTCGTATGCGACACGATGTCCATTGGTATCAATGAATCGTTTCAGCTCGCGTGGATCATCAGCAGTGACCCAGCGGGCCATCTGGTACTTGGCCGAAGAGAGTCGAGTTTCTACTCCGTATTCGTGCTTGAGCCGATGTGCCACCACTTCAAATTGTAGTGTGCCGATAGCACCCAATAATAGTGCACCACCTGCGTGTGGTCGGAATACTTGGATTGCGCCCTCCTCGCCCAACTGAGTCAGACCCAGTTTGAGTTGTTTCCCACGCATTGGGTCGGCAAGCTCGACCGTCTGAAAAATCTCTGGGGAAAAAAATGGAAGGCCCGTAAACTGCAACTCTTCACCTTCTGTCAAAGTATCCCCCAATTGCAATGTGCCATGATTGGGAATACCGATAATATCTCCCGGATAAGCGACATCAAGCAATTCCCGCCGCTGAGAGAGAAATGACACCACGCTGCCTGGACGAATATCCTTCCCGCTACGCACCACATGCAAGTTCATGCCGCGTTCGAAACGTCCCGAGCAGATACGTACAAAAGCAATCCGATCCCGGTGGGCCGGGTTCATATTGGCCTGAATCTTGAATACCACGCCAGAAAATTTAGGCTCGTCCGGTTGCACCACGCGCTGTATAGCTTTACGTGGCCCGGGTGATGGAGCCAGATCGATCAACGCATCAAGTACTTCTTGGATACCGAAATTATTAATAGCAGAGCCGAAAAATACTGGGGTCTGACGGCCTGCAAGAAAAGCCTCTCGGTTAAACTCCTCAGAGGCGCCTCGGATCAATTCAATCTCCTGCCTTGCATGAGTAAAACTCTCACCAAAACGGGACACCATCGCCGGATTATCAAGCCCCTCGAGAATCTCATCGCTGTCGCCTAATTTATCTGCGCCCGGTCGAAATACATGCATACGGTCTCGGTTCAAGTCAAATACCCCATGAAAATGATGACCCATTCCCACCGGCCACGCAAAGGGTACTGTCGACATATGGAGCGTCTGTTCGATCTCGTCTATCAGATCAAGTGGCTCACGCACCTCACGATCCATCTTGTTAACAAATGTGAGGATAGGCGTGTTACGAGCACGACATACTTCCAGTAAGCGTAAGGTCTGCGCCTCTACACCATTGGCGGCGTCAATGACCATCAGGGCTGCATCCACAGCAGTCAAAACTCGGTAAGTATCCTCTGAAAAGTCCTGATGGCCCGGCGTATCTAGCAGATTAATGACGCAGCCACGATATTCCATCTGCATCACTGAACTAGCCACAGAAATACCACGCTGCTTCTCGATCTCCATCCAGTCAGAGGTGACATGACGGCTGGCCTTTCGTGCCTTGACGCTGCCCGCGATATGGATAGCTCCGGCAAACAGCAGCAGCTTTTCAGTAAGCGTAGTCTTACCTGCATCGGGGTGAGAGATAATGGCAAAGGTACGTCTACGCTTTACTTCCTGTTCAATTGTCATTCGGGTACCTCTAAAAATTCAGATTTCGCCACAGTGAGTTGCTTCTGGGTATAAAGATGGCAGTGCGCCGTATGGGTAAAACTGAAGCTGCTAGCCTCTGGATAAGTCTCATGACACACGGGCATCACCTGAGGGCAGCGTGGATGGAAGTGACAACCCGCCGGTGGGTTTGCGGGTGAGGGCAAATCTCCATGCAGCCGTATGACCTCCCGTTTTAGATCGGGTTCAATTACCGGCACAGCTGACAGAAGTGCCTGAGTATAAGGGTGCTGTGGACTCCCCATCACCTCATCCATGCTACCGCGTTCTACAATTCTGCCCAAGTACATCACAGCCACTTCATCAGCGAGATATTCCACCACTGAGATATTGTGCGTAATGAATAGATATGAGAGGCCCAAACCATTCTGCAACTCTTTCAGCAGGTTCAGAATCTGTGCCTGTACCGATACGTCCAATGCACTGGTAGGCTCGTCGCAAATTAACAATCTGGGATTGACTGCCAATGCACGTGCAATCGCAATACGTTGACGCTGACCACCTGAAAATTCATGCGGGTAACGCCATTTCGTTTCCGGTGGCAAACCTACTCTCTGCAATAATGCATCTACCTCCCACCCCTCCGATGACGAGGGCTTATACCCAGCACTGACCGGCTTATCTCTAACATTCAGTGCGTTCATGCCCTCTTCGATGATGTCGACAATGCGCATTCTCGGGTTGAGTGATGAATATGGGTCCTGAAATATAATCTGGAATTCAGCACGCTTCTCGCGTAACTGCCCCCGCTCTAAACCTACCAACTCCAATCCATCGTAGAGCACACTCCCAGCAGTAGGTCGAATCAATTGCAAAATACCCTTGCCGACTGTGGTCTTTCCACAACCTGATTCACCCACCAAAGCCAGGGTACCTCCGCGCGGGATTGTCAGCGATACTCCGTCCACCGCCTTGACGTGCCCTACCACCCTTTTCATCAGACCCTTCTGTATGGGGAAATAGACTTTAAGGTCTGTGACACGCAACAATTCTGGAATGGAGTAATCTGATTGAAGAACAGAAGCTCTCTGAGAAGTTCCCTCGGCTGCCTTAACTGAACTAGGGACTCTTGAACCATTATCTTGATCAAAGAGATGGCACCTCACCTGGTGACCCGAGGTGACCTCACTCCATCCCGGCATCGTGGTTCGGCATAAATCCCACACGTGGTCACACCGGTCAGCGAAACGGCAACCGATGAATTCTCTTGATAGTGGAGGTACGGTGCCACTGATCACCGCCAAACCACGGTCACGCTTATTTTTCCCTGGCAAAGAAGCGAATAATTTGTGAGAGTAGGGGTGAGAGGGATTGTGGAAGAATTCTGCACGTGTTGCCATCTCAATGATCTCACCCGCGTACATTACCGCCACCTTGTGTGCCATCTCCGCCACCACGCCAAGATCGTGTGTGATCAGCAATATCGACATGCCGCTGCGTTGCTGCAGATCGCGCATGAGATCAAGTACCTGAGCCTGGATAGTGACATCCAGTGCAGTGGTAGGCTCATCTGCAATCAGCAGTTCCGGCTCTCCGGCCAGCGCCATTGCAATCATCACACGCTGCTTCATTCCACCAGAGAACTGGAACGGATACTCTTCCATACGCCGATCTGCATCGGGTATTCCAACCTGATTTAGTATCTCTAACACGCGTTGGTGTTGAGCAACTCCGCGTAAATTAAAATGCCTCCTCAGAACCTCACCGATCTGCTCTGCCACCGTCATCACGGGATTCAGACTCAGCATCGGTTCCTGGAAGATCATGCTTATCCGCTTTCCTCTCACATTGCGCATATCCGCTTCCGGCAACAGCAGCAAATCCTCTCCACCGATTCTAATGGAACCAGCAATGATCTCACCCGTCTCCGGCAACAGTCTCATCACTGACAGAGCTGTCATGGACTTGCCGCAGCCAGATTCTCCTAACAATGCAAAAGTTTCACCCTGCATAATCTGAAGACTAAGCCCATCTACCGCCATCACCGGTGCGGAACCGGTATGAAGCAGAGTCTGTAGATTTTCAATTTGCAATAACAGATTCATGGAGAGTGAGAACCCTTAATTACAGCTTCTACTGTCTTGCCTTTGGAATATTGCTCGCGGCTTCTACGTTGCAGCTTCCTGGCTTGTAGTGGCCAGGTTCTCACACGTGGATTGAATGCATCTTGAACTGCATCTGCAAAAAGATTGGCACTTAGAACCAGTGCAAACATAAAACCGAAGGCTGATAGTAGCGCCCACCACACCATCGGCTCACGTGCCATTTCCAGACGTGCCGCATTGATCATGGTCCCGAAACTTATCATGGAAGGATCAACACCGACACCAACATAAGACAGAACAGCCTCGGCCAGAACTAGTCCACTGAAATCCATCACCGTAGCAATCAATACGATATGCATCACATTCGGAAGAATATGGCGGCTAATGATGCGCCAATGAGAGACCCCGAACGCGTGAGCCGCCTGAATATATTCCATCTCCCGCAACTTCAAAGTTTCACCACGTAGCAGTCGACATAAACCGGTCCAACTAGTGACGCCAAGTATGATGCAAAGAAACAGCAGACGCAGATCAGCCCGCGCAGCAATAGTGTCGAATAGTTCTGGATGGGTCTCCATGTATACCTGCATCATCAATACTGCAGCTGCGATCAGCAGTACCCCTGGGATTGAACTCAGGGTGGTGTAAATATACTGAATCACATCATCCACCCACCCACGAAAGTATCCGGCCATGATGCCAAGCAATAATGCAAAGGGGAGCATCATCAAGGTGGTGAGAGTACCAATCACCAGCCCGGTACGAATGCTCTTGAGCGACTGATAAAATACATCTTGCCCAACCTTATCAGTACCAAATATGTGGTAATGAGTGGATAGTTCCAGTGCCATACCCAGCGACATGAGCATCAATGCCAGCGTGGCTAAGACTGCATTCCATGGAACTTCAGTATCACCTCGACGGATGGCAGATAATATAAATAAAAGTGTCACACTGTTTCGACGTGCCAATGAAACACTCAACAAGGTCAACAGCAGACACCAGCTCAGCAAACCCAATGCCAGCCCCGTTGTCGCTCGTTCGGCCACATCATTAGTTAACTGCGTTGCTGGATCCTGCAAATGCGCCCCTCCAAATTGCAGACGCGGGAATTCTCTCACCTGTGCTCCATCTGGCAACTCAATCGTTTCTCTAGCGTAAAGGTGTGCGGCAAAGGGTGCTGAGTAAGTCTTCTCGACTCGCGTACGCAATGGAGTGGCGATGATATCGAGAAGACTCAAAACTTCCACGCTATAAACCTTCTCACTATTACTGCCATTCTCGACCGCAGGACGGAAATGTACCGTGTCGAGTAGCCCAATAGACATAAAGAATACCAGCACCGTGAGGGATGCCATGCCGCTCGCACTATGACCTACTCGCCTCCATGGTTCGAGCATGTGCTCATTTCGACGCACGTACCAAACGAAGACAAGGGCCACCATCACCAACAAGTATATGAGGGCATCGGTCCAGAGAATGACAGGCTTGAAGAGCATACTCACTCCAGCCTTATTCTTGGATCCACCAGGGTATAGGAGATATCCGTCAAAATGAGCCCAACGATATAAAGCAATGAGCCGAGAAATACCATCGCGCGCACCACAGCAAAATCCTGTGAACTGATCGCGTCAATGGTATAACTACCCAGTCCCGGTATGCCAAAAAATGACTCGGCGATTAGACTCCCAAGGAACAGCAACGGGATCACCACTACCGCACCGGTGAGGATCGGGATCATGGCATTCCTGAGAACATGTCTGAATAGCACGATGCTTTCTGGCAAGCCCTTCGCACGAGCGGTCCTGACATAATCCTTACTCATCTCCTCAAGAAAAATGGTACGGTACCAACGTGTACTGGCGCCGGCGCCGCTGATTATGCCGATGATAACCGGCAGGACCAGAAATTTACCTGCATCGAGTCCGCTGCTATAGCCAGAAATAGGGACCAGATGCCAGAGCTTACTGATCAGAAATTGTCCACCGATGATGTAGAACAAGCTAGAAATAGACATGAGCGCAACGCACAGGACCACCCCCCAGAAGTCCACATAAGTTGCACGAAAAAACGCCATCACCAGCGCGAAGGTGATGTAGACAATCAACCCCAGCAAGAATACCGGCAGAGCGATGGCGAGACTCGGTATCATGCGTGATTTTATTTCGTGGGCGATATCACGGCCATCGTCAGCACGTCCGAAATCGAATGCGAACATAGCAGCTGATTTCTCAAAAAAAATAGTATGCGTAAATTTTCCCGCTCCTTCTTCGCTATCGTTGAGCATCAGCGGTTTGTCGTACCCCCGTTCATGCTTCCATTTCTCGATCGCTTCGGGAGTGACTCGCTTAATGCCCAACTGCATCCGGGCCATGTCATCGGGCGTATTGACGACAAAAAACAAGGTGAAGGTGATTAGATTCACTCCGATCAGGATCGGAATGGCGTAGAGTATTCGACGGATGATGTAATTAAGCACCCCCTGCCTCCGACACCCCTACACTTTTCGATGCCTCTCTGGTCCCCATACTCCGCTCTCTGCGACGGTATGCGACCATTGCAGGAACTAGGCTCCCTAACAGTACCAACAGCCCAACCACACCTGGCCACATTACCGGTTCATTCCATTCTCGTTGCTTCTGCTCACGTAAACTACCGTCTATCCGGTAGTACTTAATATTATTGTTCGATAACTTATTGGGCTTCACGTTGCTATACCAGGCATGATAGAGCCCATAATCCTTAGGGTGATATCCCCATAGCCAGGGTGCATCATGCCGCAAGATCTTCACCATACGATCTATGATCTGTTGTCGCTCAACGCTATCCTCCATATTCTTCATCTGCTCGAACAGCTGGTTGTATTCCGGATTATCATAATTGGCTGCGTTCTGACCATCATTATCAACCTTCCGTTCCGCCCCGCTCAGCAGGATTAGGAAATTCTCTGGATCAGGGTAATCGGCGTTCCAGCCCCACTCAAAGATCTGAGCATTGCCCTTGCGTATCTTGTCCTGAAATCGATTGTAATCAGTGCTACGCACCACTAGCTGAATATTGAGTTTCTGGAATTGCTTGCGCATCCAATCAAGGCTGGATTTATCATCAGCACCGCGGGAGGTCACATCAAAATATAGCACCAACGGTGCGCCGGTTTTAGCGTCCATCCCATTGGGGTAACCCGCTTCAGCCAGCAGCGCTTTAGCAACAACGATTGACTTTCTTTGCGGCCGTTCCTGTAGCCAGTCATAGACCACCGGGTTGATGCCGTCCCTACCATCACGATGACCCGCAATACCCGGGGCAATCGGTCCTTGTGCTGGAATGCCACGACCATTGGCAAAGATTGAAACATACTCCTCATAATCTACTGCGATGGAGATCGCCTGTCGTAATTTTCTGGAAGACTTGGATAATCCTCCAACTACCGGGTCCAGCATATTGAAGCCCATGTAGTAGGTGGAGGTTGCAACCTCCGTCTCAAGCCGAATTCCTTGCGCCTTCATCGCTTCGGTTACGGTCGCCTCTCCCTGCCCCGTCATTTGTACCGCTTGATCAAAACTGTCTGATCCAATGCCTGATGCATCATAGTAGCCCTGAAGGAATTTGTTCCATCGGGGAATACTCTCCTTGTCACGGCTAAATATGACCTGATCGATAAAGGGTAGTGGCTTACCTGCATCTTGTAATAAGCCAGTCTGTTCATCCCTTGGCATCCCCTCTGAAGGATAACTCTCGCCATGAAAATTGGGATTCTTCTCCAGTATCATCACCCTGTTAGGATCATTCTCGGTCAGCATGTAAGGTCCGGTGCCTACCGGATACCAGTCAAGTGTGATGTTCTTCTCTGCCAAGCCCTGCTGCGTATAAAAGCGTTCGGCTTCCCATGGAATCGGTGAGAAGAAAGGCATCGCCAGCCAGTACATAAACTGTGGATACTTACCCTTAATCTTGATGCGATAAGTGTAGGTATCCACCACCTGGGCACCCTCCAACGGATAGTCACGCAGATCCAAGTATGCGTGATTATCCTGCTGTCCAGGCTGCACCTCGGATGCCGCCCTCAGGGTGCTCGAGTATTCCTTGAGACCCACGATGTAGTCCGACATTAATCCAAGGATAGGCGAGTGCAGCCTAGGATGGGCTAGGCGCTTGATCTCATATACATAATCTTCCGCAGTTAATTCGCGTGTGTCGGTGCGAGAGAAATCACTAAGCTTATAAACCCCAGCTAAATCTTCGGCAGTCAAGTTATGATAGAAAAATTTTCCCAGATCATCCCTGGCAAATGCTGGATGTGGTTGAAAACGAATACCGGGCTTGATGGAAATTTCATAAACCGTATAAGCAATCTTCGCAGTATCAACGTCACTCGGCAGACTCACTCCACTCTTATCTAAATATTGTGCCACCGGCATTCTCGTCACTGTCCCAGGGATCAATGTGTAAGGACGTTTCAGATAATGGTACTGCAGCGGCGGCTCATAAATCTGAGCAGTTAGCAGAATTTCGTTTGAACTATAGGACTGGACCGGATCAAGGTGCTTGGGACGCTCGGCAAATGCACTATAGAGGATATTCTTGCCTGCGTTAGTGGCAGGATATGGACTATTCCAAGGATGGTCGCTACAGGCAGAGAGCGAGGCCACAAGCAGCGCCAACAGGTATTTAAATGGAGCCTTCATTGGCGTGATAGTTTAGCGTAAATACCAGTATAGAGTAGCCTGGAAAAGCCTCTCGAAAAACTCAGAATTCAGTCTAATTCCCCATGATTCTTCAGATCTGATCGGCCATAGGCTATAATTTATCGAATTTCTCAACCCTCATAAGGACAATAACGTGGGATTTCTTGCAGAGAAACGTATCCTCATCACAGGACTGCTCAGTAATCGTTCAATCGCCTATGGCATTGCCAAAGCAATGCACCGTGAAGGTGCAGAACTGGCTTTCACTTTTCAGGGAGAGGGGGTCCGCGAACGAGTTGGAAAACTTGCCGCTGAATTTGGTAGTGACTTACTACTTCCCTGCGATGTTGCGAGCGATGCTCAAATCAGTGAGTGTTTTGATGACTTGGGGAAGCGTTGGGATGGTCTTGATGGCATTGTTCACTCGATTGCCTTTGCCCCACGAGAAGCGTTGAGTGGAGACTACTTAGAGAGCGTAGATCGAGAAGCCTTTCGCATTGCCCATGATGTCAGCTCCTACAGTTTTGCGGCGCTTGCAAAAGCCGGCATGCCGCTCATGAAAGGTAGAAATGCCTCTCTACTAACACTCACCTACCTAGGTGCAGTACGGGTCATGCCGAATTACAATGTGATGGGATTAGCCAAAGCAAGCCTTGAGGCTAACGTGCGCTTCATGGCGTCCAGCCTTGGTCCAAAAGGAATACGCGTCAACGCAATCTCGGCGGGCCCAATCAAAACCTTGGCGGCAGCGGGTATCGGCGATTTTGGAAAACTGCTGAACTATACTGAAAAGGTTGCGCCATTACGACGTAATGTTTCAACCGGAGAGGTCGGTAATGTTGCCGCCTTCTTGTGTAGCGATCTTGCCAGCGGCATTACCGGCGAGATTACCTATGTTGATGCTGGATTCAATACGGTTGCTTTCGATATCTGAACTACTGCTTAATCGTCACATCAGATCGCTGCCTGATTCCAGCAAGAGCAGCCGAGAGCTCCTCCTGGGTAAGCAGTTGTTGCAACTGCTTGCCAAAAGCCTTACGCGTAACCCCATCTGCAGGCGCCTGCTCAGTTACACGACTAATACGTATCAGCGTAAATCCACCTTGCGTATTGACCTCTCCGTTATAAGACGGCAATACATTCGATCCAGCTTTGAAAATTGCACGCAGGGTTTTATTGTTTATACCTTGTGACTGCTGACGGGAGACCTGCTGGGTAGGGCCCCAGACAACCATTACACTTTCACCCTTCTGCAAGCGCTCCAGCTTCTCTCTGCCATCCTTGATAGCTGCTTCAGCCGCTTGCTGCCGAATCACCTGCATGGTGATTTCATCCTTTGCTGCAGCCATAGAACGCAGAGAAGAGGGCCTATGATTCAACACCCTGGCCACGACTAGCGTATTTGGCGTCACTTCAACCGCCTCAGTATTACGTTTGTTCTTAATTGCATCTTCTGAGAATATCGCTTGTAACAGCTTGCCGTTGGTCAGGTAGGGTAGCTCTCCCCCCTTCCTGCTAATCCAGTCACTCTGCCGGACAGATAACTTGAATTTCTCTGCTGCCGGCTGCAGGCTATCACTCTGCTCATAAACCGTATTGCCGAATCCTTCGGCCATTTCACCAAACGTCTTCTCGGCTTTTTGCTTCTTCAGTTCCTGCTCAACCTGGTTTTTTACATCATCAAAGTTTACTGCCACTCCAGGCTTAATCGCAGATAATTTGATAATATGAAAACCAAAGTCTGTCTGGATTGGGCCGCGAATTTCTTCCGGCCTCATCTGAAAGACGGCATCCTCAAAAGACTTGACCATCATTCCACGCCCGAAGAACCCAAGATCTCCGCCTTTGGCCGCAGAGCCTGGATCCTGAGATTGCTGCCTGGCAAGATCAGCAAAGATTTGTGGTGTCTGCTTTATTTGCGCCAATAATTGTTCAGATTTCACTCGTGCTGCAGCCTTTTCAGCATCTGAAGCAGTGGTCGCCACACTGATCAGGATGTGACTCGCCTGACGTTCCTCCTGACGACCAAACCCATCCTTATGTTCTTCAAAATACTTCCTAATTTCATTCGCATCCACCCGAATCTGTTTGGCCAACTCATCTAATGACAGCACCAGATACTCAACACGGACTTGTTCTGGTACTTGGAATTCAGTCTGGTGGAGGTCATAGTAAGACTTAATAGCGGAATCGTCCGGTCTCATCTGTGCCACGTACTGTTCCGGCTGAATCTGAACCATGCTGACTTCACGCTTCTCTTCGCTCAAGCGTAAGACCCTTTCAGCCACGGTATCTGGAACAAACCCATTACGGGTATAAGCATCAATCAGCTGTTGTTGCAGCATCTCCTGACGCACACGTTCTTCAAATACTAACGGAGTCATCCCTTGGTCACGGAGGAGCTCTTCATAACGTTTTTTGGAAAATGCGCCATCCTGTTGGAATGCCCCAATCCCCTGTATCAAGTCCACCAACTGAGGGTCTAGCACCGTTAATCCAGTGCGAGCTGCCTCCTGCTTTAATAACCGTTGCTGAATCAACCTCTTCAGCACCGCTGCCCGCTCTTCCGGATTGTCCAGCATGGAGGCATCCTCTCCCGCACCTCGCATACTTTCCTGCTGGTTACGCATCGCTTGGTCGAGCTCCTGCCGCAGAATCTTCTCACCGGCCACGATCGCAATATGATCCTCGCCATCACTGCGATACGATTCAACCCCCCAGAACAAGAATGGCAACGTCGCCAGCACTAGGATGAATTGAACGACACCTTTCTTTCTATGAACAAAATCAAACACTATTAGGATCCAAGAAACGAATAAAAAGGGCGAACTTCCGTTCGCCCTGGTTTAGCGCACAATTTGGCGGAGTGGACGGGACTCGAACCCGCGACCCCCGGCGTGACAGGCCGGTAT
>JBAWVG010000019.1:0-26960 GCA_037147395.1 Nitrosomonadaceae bacterium
CAAGTAAGAAATTCACAGGGTCGTCATAAACCCAACGCGGCCTCAACCTCACGGTCGAGGCCGCGCTTTTTTTTGATCTTGAATTTGCGTAATTGATCAATCAAAAAAGTGGCACATCTTGGCGCTTATTATAAAAACTGAGCGCTACCGAATCACCCAGCCGATCTCTATGACGGATAAACCGTTCATAACCTATTCATCGTTATCCCTAATGAGTGGTCTAGATTAATGTCTGATGATGCACATTTGTCATATCTGTCCATACACTTGGGTGAGGATGGACATACCGTGATGGCCTCTTTTTCTCCTGAGGGAGACTTTGAAGAGACCACACTCAATCTTTTCAGGAAGGCGGTTGATGCTGCGGGATTTGGCGAGTGTGATCTGGATGAGGATGCACTGATTGAGGCCACTGGAAATTACAATGATGGGGGATCATTTGAGCTCTCATTGGGGGTTGCGGTTGATGGCGTATTCACCATAAAGACGGATGAAGATTTCCTCAATGCGTATCTGACTTGCACCCCACCACGCGGAGGTCGTGTAGTAACCCCTGAGAATGTTATTGAAGAAGCTAAATCTAAATTGATCAAGGTAGACCTTGATATGCAGGCGATCGAAGGGTCGATTAGTAAAGGTGGTGAGGATACTCTGATCGCACGTGGGATCGCGGTGATAGATGGTGCTGATGGAGTATTTGAGAGTCTCATTCCAGACATGAAGGAACGTGTTCCGCAGATTGATGCGGAGGGTATCGCTAACTTTACAGATTTAGGCGAAATAATCGTTGTTCACAAGGGGGATTCATTATTACGGCGGCATCAGGCTAAGGATGGCGTTCCCGGACTCTCCTTATCTGGAGAACCACTTCCCGCGAAGATGGGAATGGCTGTTGAGTTTTCTGCAGTATTGGAGGGTGCTGAAATCGATCCTGACGATATGGATCTATTAATCGCGAGTATCGATGGCTGCCCCTACTTATTAGAGAATGGAGTCAAGGTAGAGCCAATCTACACCGTCAAGGATGTTGATCTGCATACTGGGAATATCGATTTCTTGGGAACTGTAAATGTGACCGGTGGAGTTCAGCCCGGTATGACTATAAAGGCGGTAGGAGATGTCCATATTAAAGGATCGATTGAAGGTGCTGTGATCCTTGCGGATGGAGATGTCATCGTTGGAGGGGGCGTTATCGGACACTCTGATCGGGTTGAGACCGATACTTCTATCGACTCAAGAATCCAATGCGGTGGATCCTTTAGCTCGAACTTCACACAGGCAGCAAAGGTTAAAGCAAGGGATTGTATCTATATCCGTGATTACACGATGATGAGTGAACTGACTGCCAACCACGGAATTATCGTTGGAGCTGATGGGAAGAAGGGTCATATCATTGGCGGAGTCTCGACCGCAGGGCTACTGATTAAGGGGAATATTATTGGTTCACCTGTGCGCTCGAGGACGGTCGTAATCATGCGCCCATCGAGTGATCTAGCGACCCGTATGAACAAGATATCTGAGGCGCGTGATGCTGCCAAGGTCCAACGATCAAAAGTGATTAAGTTGCTCGATTTAGCAGCCAAAAAACCCGACTTGGTACCGGAAGCTTCTGCCAAGGCAGCAGCCTCTACACGTGACCAGATTGATGCTCAGTTCGTGGATCTTGATTTGAAACAAGAGGAACTCAAAAAAGAGATTGCGGAGAGCAAAAACGGGAGGGTGACGGCAGTAACAAACTTTTTTGAGGGTGTTGATGTACGTTTCGGATCGCAGCGCAGGATAACTAATATAGATAGGGAAGGGGGCACCTATCGGGTGAATTCTAGCAACGAGCTAGTATACGATTAACGATCCAGTTTCCATGATGAGTCCGCCCTAATAGCATATTTAACTCTTTGAATTATATGTAAATAAATGCATATCAGAATTGTGACATATAAGTTGAGATTGTTGTAAACTGTTGAATATGTACTCAGCATATCCAGCGCTCGCCCACTCAACAATCTATCCAGACCTTAGGTTTTTTTGGGGGGGGGGGCAGCTTCAATTAAGAGCAAAAATCCCCACGTTCTGTTCTTTAGTGCTAGATGAGATCACAGAGTCTATGATCGATCTAGATAGAAGCTTTTTTCAAGAGTTTCTTTAGTCTCCTCACTCTATGAAAACTATTCGTCCGGGGAACGATCAATCAATACGAGCTCAAGATGACTTAGATCTAAGTAAAGTAAAAGGACGTAAATTATTTGAAGAGTTGCCCTGCGAAAATAATAAAGATCTATACGAGTTCTCACCGGTCGGACACCTTACCCTTGGTCAGGATGGGCGAATTGTAGAAATCAATATCACCGCATGTGAGATGTTAGGTCTGGATCGCATGGACCTCATTTATCGCAGGATATCAACGTTTGTTGATAAAGATGATCAGAAACGGTGGGGTCGCCTGAAATTAAAGCTGTCAAAAGCTACGTCTCTTCTAAAAGCAGATATTCGGCTGCATCTTAACCCCCAAAATAACCATAAATTCTATGGCCATCTTTTCATCAGGAATCGTCCGATAGAGGGATTCCCAAATGGGTTTGAAGTTGTAATTATTGACATTACTAGACAGGAACAAATAGCCAACAAGAATAAGGTTCTGAAGGTGTCGGCGGAAAATCTACGTGCGCTGCTATCCCATGAGATTCAAATCCGAGAGGATGAGCAAATTCGGATTGGACGCAATTTACATGATCAGATTGGAGGCGATCTTGCAGCTATAAAATCCCAAATATTACTTGCGCAGGATGACGTTAATTCCGGTCGCTCACCTGATGCCCATTTAATGGCTACGCATGATATGGCAGTCAATGTGATCGGATCCATACGATCCACAATATCCAGGTTGCATCCCCCCGTACTTGATGGACTAGGGATATGGGAAGCGCTTAAATTACATTCAAGTTTGATCAGAGTTCAACACGAGATTGACTGCGACTGTATTCTCGATCCTGCCATCGAATCAATCGAGCCTTCTAATGATGTAAGCGCCATGATTTTTAGGGTTGTTCAGGAAGCGATCACCAATGTGATACGTCATGCTCATGCCTCAAAGATAATCATTGAGGCACAGCGCCATTCCAGCATCATGAGAATCAGCATAAAAGATGATGGCATCGGAATCTCCCATAATCTTAAGCGTAATAAAGACTCACATGGAATATTTGGTATGGAGGAGAGAACCAAGATTCACGGTGGAAAGTTTACGATTCATGGGGTGCCCGGTAAAGGAACAGTGGTGACTCTAGACTTACCCTTAAAGCAGGAAATTGAAAGCTAGCATGATCAAGCTACTACTAGTTGATGATCACTCTATTTTCCGAAGTGGTATACGGGAGATGCTCGAGACGGAGTCTGATATTAAAGTGATGGCTGAGGCAGGAACTTCAGTAGAGGCTTTAATCTCAGCTAAAAAACAGAAATTCGATATCGCGGTACTCGACATTTCATTACCAGACAGCAGCGGTCTAGATCTAACCAAAAAATTGATTAGAGCCCATCCTGAAATTAAGATACTGATGTTAAGTTCATATGACGAGTCTGTTTACGGGTTACGATCCTTAAAATTAGGCGCCTCGGGGTATCTGACCAAGGACTGTTCGATTGAGGTCCTGATCTATGCAATTCGTAAAGTAGCTGCAGGAAGCAAGTACATTAGTTTAGAACTCTCTGAAAAGATAGCACAATTGTTCGGCAATAAGGGTGTCGCAAATCATGAAGAGCTATCTTCCCGAGAGTTCGAGGTATTTAGGATGATCGTCCAAGGTATTTCTTTGGTAAAGATTGCTGAAAAATTGCATTTAAGTTCGAATACCGTCAAGACCTACCGTACCCGCATCTTATCTAAGCTGGATCTAAAAGATAACTCTGAATTAATCAGCTACGCAGTCGCGAATAATCTACTGACCTGATTGCATTTTGAGAGGGTCCTTCTGGACCGTTTCAGTCATCTGAAAGCCCGAATCCCACACCTCTAGCAATTGCTTGAAAGACGCGGGTATGAGCACTTTTCCCCACGTTTCCCCTAAACCATACTTAGAAATTGTAATTAATAGATACCGATCTGCTTGTATCAGCAGATACGGTAGATTCATGGATGGGGTTCGTGTAGCGATACCGGATTCGTATCTAATGGATATATCAACTATCCTGTAATGAGGGTCTTGTAGGCTATCTGTCATTACATCCCTATTAGGGATCGGATTTTAATTTCTAGCTATTGTCATTTAATCGGAACCCTCACCACGTGACAATCAACTCCATCAGAAAGTCAGTATCAACCCTCAAAACGTCGCCGAACATGAGTGACTACGCACTCACGTATGCTAATTTCTCGTGGGACAGTGAGTCACAAGCTCTGTCAGGGCTTCCCAACGGCGGAGGAATTAATATCGCCCATGAGGCGGTCGATCGTCATTCACAAGGGTCCAGGGCTCAGCATCTAGCGCTACGATGGTTGGGGAAGTCGGGTGCCACGCGAGATTTCAGTTACCAAGACCTGTCAGAACAGAGCAGTCGATTTGCAAATGTATTGGAGACCCTCGGGGTTCGTACGGGGGAGCGAGTGTTCGTGATTGCTGGTCGGATCCCTGAACTCTATATATCGGTATTAGGAGGACTCAAGAAGAGATGTGTTGTGAGTCCGCTCTTTTCTGCATTTGGCCCGGAACCGATTCATACTCGGATCACGCTGGGTGGGGGCAGTGTTCTGGTCACAACATCCAGTCTCTATCAGAAGAAGATTGCCGACCTGAGATCGCGTTTGCCGCAGCTTCGGTATGTGCTGTTGGTGAATGATGATCCTGACACTGAACTGGCTAGCATACCGGATACGCTTGACCTTGCTAGGCTAATGGATGAAGCGAGTACCGACTACGTTATTGGTCCGACGGCTGCGAATGATCCGGCATTGTTGCACTTCACCAGTGGCACGACCGGAAAACCTAAGGGGGCGATGCACGTTCACGGAGCGGTCATTGCTCACCATGTGACCGGCAAGATCGCACTCGATTTCCATGATGATGATGTCTTCTGGTGTACGGCCGATCCGGGGTGGGTAACCGGTACTTCCTATGGAATTATCTCCCCCCTCACGAACGGAATCAGTAGCATCGTCGATGAGGCAGATTTCGATGCTGAGAGATGGTATCGGATCCTGGCGGAACAGGGGGTCAGTGTTTGGTATACAGCACCGACCGCTGTCAGGATGATGATGAGGGGTGGTGCGGAGATGGTCCGTCAGCACAATTTTCCACGGCTACGATTCATCGCCAGTGTCGGTGAGCCTCTGAACCCTCAGGCAGTTCAGTGGGGGTTAGATGCATTCGGTTTGCCGATCCATGACAATTGGTGGCAGACCGAGACAGGGGGGATCATGCTGGCAAATTATGCGGCGATGGATATCAAGCCCGGGTCCATGGGAAAGCCTCTGCCAGGGATTGAGGCTGCAATCGTTAAACGTTCTGGAGGGGGTACGGTTGAGATCATCACCCATCCAGGTGTTGAGGGTGAGCTTGCTCTTAAACGTGGATGGCCTTCGATGTTCCGAAGCTATCTCAATGAGAGTGAACGATATCAAAAGTGTTTTGTGGGGGACTGGTACCTGAGCGGTGATCTCGCCAAGTGCGATGAGGATGGGTACTACTGGTTCATCGGACGTGCTGATGACGTGATTAAATCGTCTGGACATCTGATCGGCCCGTTCGAGGTCGAGAGTGCATTGATGGAGCATCCGGCAGTTGCTGAGGCCGGTGTTATCGGTAAGCCTGATCCGGTTCAGCTTGAGACGGTGAAGGCATTTATCGCGCTCAGACCGGGTTATATCGCAAGTGAGGTCTTAAGGCGTGAGCTACTCGGGTTTGCACGTAAGAGACTAGGTGCTGCGGTCGCTCCTAAGGAGATCGATTTCGTTGAGAGCCTTCCTAAAACACGTAGCGGAAAGATCATGCGACGACTACTCAAGGCTCGTGAACTCGGAGAGCCTGAGGGGGATACCTCGAGCTTGGAGAGTGGCGCATGACTGTCGATCCAGTCCTTGCTCGAAGGTTGATGTATCAGATGATCCTCATCCGTCGGTTCGAAGAGAAATCAGCAGAGCTCTATAGTGCAGGAAAGATTCGGGGGTTCCTCCATCTGTATATCGGTGAGGAAGCGATCGCGGCCGGGGTGATGCAATGCCTTACTGCAGAGGATGCAGTATTTTCCACTTACCGTGATCACGGACATGCGCTGTCACGGGGTCTTTCAGCCGGGGCAATCATGGCTGAGATGTATGGAAAGGTTGAAGGATGCTCGCACGGACGAGGGGGGTCGATGCATCTATTCGATGCGGCCGCAAAATTCTACGGAGGGAATGCAATCGTTGGAGGTGGACTCCCTCTGATGGTCGGTTATGCGCTTGCTCAGAAGATGAGACATCTTAGTGGTCTATCTGCCTGCTTCTTTGGAGAGGGTGCTGTCGCAGAAGGTGAGTTCCATGAGTCGATGAACCTGGCCTCTCTGTGGAATCTACCCGCACTATTCCTGTGTGAGAATAATCTCTACGCGATGGGAACCGCGCTCGATCGTTCCGAAGCCGATACCAATTTAGTTGAGAAGGCCGCCAGCTACCGAGTATCAGGATTGAGTGTGGACGGGATGGATGTCATCGCGGTCCTGGAGGCGGTACAGAAGGCGGTTGAATATATTCGGTCTGGTAGTGGACCCTATTTTCTAGAGTTTCGTACCTACCGATTCCGCGCTCATTCGATGTTTGATCCAGAACTCTATCGCAGTAAGTCCGAGGTCGAGAGTTGGAAGAAACGATGCCCGATCACAGGGTTCAGTGAACGAGCCATCAGAGAGGGATGGATCACAAAGGAGACGGTCACTGAAATCGAGTCTGAGGTTGCATCCGAGATTGCACATGCTGTCGAGTTCGCTGAGGAAGGGAGCTTAGAGTCGGTAGAGACCCTCACACGTGATGTGTACACAGAGCGGGTTCTGAAAGAATGAACCCCTTAGCACCCCCTATCACCACCACCTATCGAGATGCGATGAGGATGGCATTGAGAGAGGCGCTGAAGCGCGACCCACGTGTATTCTTGATGGGTGAGGATGTGGGCCGTTATGGGGGTACTTATGCGGTGACTAGAGGCCTTCTAGACGAGTTCGGTGAGGATCGAATCCGGGATACCCCTCTATCCGAGTCAGTATTCGTAGGGGCTGGGATCGGTGCTGCAATGAATGGAATGCTCCCCATCGTCGAGGTCATGACCTGCAACTTCAGCCTACTTGCGTTGGATCAGATTCTCAATAATGCGGCCACACTGCGACACATGTCGGGGGGTCAGTTCAGTATTCCATTAGTGATCCGGATGGCGACCGGTGCGGGAAGACAACTTGCGGCTCAGCACTCTCACAGCTTTGAGGGGTGGTATGCACATATCCCAGGGATCAAGGTCTTGACGCCGGCAACGATCGAGGATGCTCGTGGAATGCTATGGACTGCACTGATGGATCCGGATCCGGTCATCATTTTTGAGAATGCATTGCTGTACAACTTAGAGGGAAATCTTGCAGCAGATGCAGGACCAGTCGGCATCGATCGTGCCATCGTCCGCCGCACAGGTGATGATCTCACACTGGTCACTTATGGTGGTTCATTGCACAAGACGATCCAGGCGGCAGAACGTTTGGCAGGACAAGGTATCAGTTCTGAGGTGATTGATTTACGCACCTTAAGACCGCTCGATATGGAGACTGTTCTTGAGTCCCTGGCAAAGACGCACCGGATGGTGATCATCGATGAGGGGTGGAAGAGCGGCAGCTTATCTGCTGAAATCATGGCACGTGTGATGGAGCAGGCATTCTATGATCTCGATGCACCGATCGAGCGAGTCTGCAGCGTTGAGGTGCCGATACCTTATGCGAGACATTTGGAACAGGCTGCGATCCCACAGGTTGAGACGATTCTTGCAGCAGCACTGAGGACGGTGAAGAATCATGTATGAATTTCGAATGCCCTCTTTGGGGGCGGATATGGAAGCGGGAACGCTGGTCGAGTGGCTGATTAAGACCGGAGATACAGTCAATCGTGGGCAGGTGGTGGCTGTGGTTGAGACCCAGAAGGGTGCTGTTGATGTTGAGATCTGGGAGGATGGAACGGTCGATAAGATCGTAGTTGAAACGGGTCGGAAGGTACCGGTCGGTGAACTCCTTGCTCTTCTTCGAACCCCCAATGGGGCATCATCTGCAGCACCTGAAAAATCTCGGGAAGATACAACGCCGCAGTCGGTACAGAAGCCCACCATCACTAATACCGAGTCACTCCATTCTGAGGCAGCACCGGTGGCGACACTGTCAGTTCGTCAGAGGGTCTCTCCATCGGCCCGTAAGCTTGCAGAAGAGAGGGGTATCGATATCGCGTCGGTCCAACCATCAGAGGCCGGTGCAGCGATCTCGCGTGCTGATGTCGAGCGTGTCGCCAAGATGGGAGCGAGTGGATCAGTGACTGCCAAGCCGATACCGCCGGATTGGCATTCGCAGATGAGGGTAGCAATCGCTGCAGCGATGTCTCGATCAAAGCGTGAGATCCCACATTACTATCTCGCCACTGATATTGATGTGACAAGAGTGGTTAGTTGGATTGAGTCAGAAAATCTAAAAAGGAGCGTCTCTGACAGGATACTGCCAGTCGTCCCATTCATGAGAGCGGTATCGATGGCACTGAATGAAGTGCCCGAACTCAATGGATTCTGGATTGAGGGTGAATCTCGGCCATCATCCGCGGTGCATCTCGGTATGGCGATCTCAATGAGAGGTGGGGGACTGGTCGCTCCCGCCATTCATGATTCAGATGGAAAGGGCATCGATCAGTTAATGGTGGACCTGCGAGATCTTGTGACACGGGTCCGTAGCGGCCGTTTGAGAAGTTCCGAGATGAGTGACCCGACCGTGACATTCACCAACCTAGGGGAGAAGGGCGTTGAGGGGGTGTTCGGAGTGATCTATCCACCACAAGTCGCGATCATTGGACTGGGGAAGATCAGCGAACGTCCCTGGGTCGAGGGAGGTCAGGTCGTGGTTCGCAAGGTTGCAACCATCACCCTCGCAGCCGATCACCGTGCGAGCGATGGCCACCGTGGAGGTTTATTTTTAGCTGCGCTTGATCGGTTATTGCAAGAACCAGAGGGGTTGAGATGACTCAATACAGCCGCGATCAGATCAGGGAGATTATCTTAGATGCACTCGGTGCCATAGCACCTGAGGTAGATCCATCCAAGATATCGCCCGATCGGCCGATACGCGATCAGGCGGATATCGACTCGTTTGATTTCCTTAATTTCATTATCCGGTTACATGAAACTTTCGAAATTGATATTCCGGAGAAGGATTATTCTGAGCTTCTCACGCTGAACAGCGCGATTGATTATCTAGCAAGAAGGTGCACCGAGAACGGCTAACCTAAGACGAGGTGAGAGCACCTCGATTTACTTGGTCTCACCCAGATCAAAACGTCTCATGTAGTGACAGGTATATCCTCCTCGATTCTTAACAAGATACTTCTGGTGATACTCCTCTGCGCGGAAGAACTCCTTGAACGGCACTAACTCAGTAACGATTCTGCCCTTCCATTCACCCGATGCATCTACCGTCTTGATGACTTCAAGGGCTACGCGTTTCTGTTCTTCATCGGTGTAAAAAATAGCGGATCGGTATTGAGTACCAATATCATTCCCTTGCTGGTTTCGAGTGGTTGGGTTGTGCATCCGGAAGAATTCGAATAGCAAGTGCCGGTAGCTCAGACGTTGTGGGTCGAATACCACCTTCAGTGATTCCGCATGACCCGTTTTTCCGGTACTGACTTGCTCGTACCGCGCATTCGGTGTGTTTCCACCGGTGTATCCGACCTCGGTTTGATGTACCCCAGGAATTTCGCGTACCAACTCTTCCATTCCCCAGAAGCAGCCCCCGGAGAGGTAGGCGGTGTGTTGTTTAGTCTGATCGGTCATTTTAGTGGCGGCTCCGATGGGTAGGCTGAATGCCATGACGGCAAGTAATGTAGCAGGGAGGGTAATAAATTTACCGGGTATCGTCATGATGAATGATGGGTGGGGTGGTGGGTCATTTAGAAGCTCAGAGGAGCCTCGAGTGACTATCTTTTGATAATGTTCAACTACAATCAAAATATCGTGTTTCGACTGATAACACAACTATTCTCTGAGTCCGCCCGGGAGGAGTCGCAATGAAGGATTTAGTGATTGGGTTCGATCGGCTGCGTATGACCGATGTCAGCACCGTTGGTGGCAAGAATGCCTCACTCGGGGAGATGATCAGTCAATTGGTTGAGTCTGGCGTGAGAGTTCCCAGTGGTTTTGCCACAACCGCAGATGCCTACCGTGACTTTCTGAATCAGGGGGGGCTTGCGCTACGCATTGAAGAGACTCTTTCAAGTCTAGATATTAATGATGTCTCAAGGCTGGCTGATACCGGGTTAAAGATTCGAGATTGGATACTCGCGACCCCACTACCGCTAAGGTTAGAGCAGGAGATTGAGTCCGCTTATCAAAAATTGATTCTGCAATCGTCAGGAGTCATCTCTGTGGCGGTACGTTCTTCAGCCACCGCTGAAGACTTAACCGATGCATCGTTCGCAGGTCAGCAGGAGACTTTCCTCAATATTCAGGGGGTCAATCATCTTCTGATAGCGGTCAAGAGGGTATACGCATCTCTCTACAATGACCGCGCCATCTCCTACCGTGTCCACCATGGATTCGATCATACCGAGGTAGCGCTCTCTGTTGGGGTGCAGAGGATGGTTCGTAGCGATATCGGTGCATCAGGGGTGATGTTCACTCTTGATACTGAGTCGGGTTTTGATCGTGTGGTCTTCATCACATCCTCCTATGGTCTGGGTGAGACCGTGGTCAAGGGTGCTGTGAATCCAGATGAATTCTATGTTTACAAGACTGCTTTGCAGCAAGGCAGGCCTGCAATTTTGAGGCGAAATCTGGGTTCCAAACTCATTAAGATGGAGCTCTCCACCGGCAATGAAGTTGACCGGTCAGTGACCACGGTTGAGGTGGATGAGTCAGATCGATTGCGTTTCTCGATCAATGATCAGGAGGTGGAAGAGCTTGCCCGGTATGCCCTTGCAATTGAGCAGCATTATCAACGACCGATGGATATCGAGTGGGGGAGAGATGGGGTCGATGGCAAGATATATATTTTGCAAGCACGACCGGAAACTGTTCAGGCCCATGCAACGGTTGAGATGCTGCGTCGTTATCAATTAAAGAGTCGATCAGAAATTCTGACGGTAGGTCGTTCCATCGGACAGAAGATTGGTTCTGGACCGGTTCGTCTGGTCTTAAACGCGAGTGAGATGTCACAGGTTCAGGAGGGGGATGTATTGGTGACTGACATGACGGACCCTGACTGGGAACCGGTGATGAAGAGATCTTCTGCCATTGTCACCAACCGGGGTGGGAGGACCTGTCATGCTGCCATTGTTGCCCGTGAGATGGGGATTCCGGCGGTGGTCGGGTGTGGTGATGCAACCAGTGTGCTGTCTGATGGACAGATGGTCACCGTGTCCTGCTCTGAGGGGGATTCCGGGAATGTGTATCGAGGACTATTGGAGTTCGAGGTGATGGACTTAGTCTTAGAGGGTATACACAAGCCACCGGTAAAGATTGCTTTGAATATCGGTAATCCAGATCTGGCATTTTCTTTTCAGAGACTGCCGAATGATGGTGTGGGTCTCGCGCGGTTAGAATTCGTCATCGCACGTATGATCGGAATCCACCCCAGGGCGGTTCTTGATTACCCTAATCTTCCATCAGCCTTGAAGAGCAGAATCGAGAAACAGAGCTCAGGATACTTAAGCCCGGTGGATTTTTATGTTGAAAAGCTCACCGAGGGGATTGCCACATTGGGGGCTGCATTCTTCCCCAAACCGGTAATCGTCCGTCTATCAGATTTCAAATCAAATGAGTACTCGAGCCTCATCGGGGGGGTAGGGTATGAGCCTAAGGAAGAGAATCCGATGATCGGATTCCGTGGTGCTTCGCGCTACCTTTCAGATCATTTCCGTGACTGTTTTGAGATGGAATGCAGAGCACTCAAAAAAGCTCGAGATGAGATGGGTCTTTCCAATATAGAGGTGATGATTCCATTTGTGAGGACCGTGGTTGAAGCGAAAGGAGTGATAGAGCTGCTGGCAGCCAATGGACTACGACGAGGTGAGAATGGGCTGCGTGTGATCATGATGTGTGAAATCCCATCCAATGCCTTGCTGGCAGATCAATTCCTAGAATACTTTGATGGGTTCTCCATCGGTTCGAATGATCTGACCCAACTCACCCTCGGAATAGACCGTGATTCTAACTTGGTTGCATCATCCTTCGATGAGCGTGATCCTGCTGTAAAAGCATTACTCCAACTGGCGATTCAGGCCTGTCATAGGGCGGGTAAATATATCGGTATCTGCGGGCAGGGGCCGTCGGATCATCCGGATCTTGCGAAGTGGTTGATCGGGGAGGGGATCGATACTCTCTCACTCAATCCCGATAGCGTGATCGATACCTGGTTGTATCTGGCGAATCAGTCAGAGAGGGCAGTTTGACCTCCGCATAAGGGCCTATTCGAGCATGGAGCTATGCTTTTGTGCTACGATCCGAAGAGTCATATCTTGATTTAAAGTCCCCATTTGATCCGGTTTGTAGAGATGAGAATACGGCACATGAATACTCCCCGCTCTTTTTCTGTAATGCGCACGACGTTGTGCCTAGTGGCTGTTGCAATACTCTCTGGTTGCGTATCACCGATGGCGCTTAACCGAGCGGTGATTTCCTATGACGAGGCCGTTACCGATGCCGGATCTCAACAGTTACTCATTAATATCGTCCGAGCCGCTCGTAATCAGCCCATTCATTTCACAGGGGTCTCGAATATCGCAGCGACCTTCAACTTTCATTTAAATGCGGGCGCAAATCCCGCTCCCGGGGGACTTGCCGGAGCGGTCATGATGCCGATATTTGGAGGAAGTATCTCTGAAAACCCCACCATCAGTATCGTCCCGATCGAGGGTGAGGAATTCACCAAGAGGCTCCTGACGCCATTCCCACAAAGTAAGTTAACACTGCTACTCCGTCAGAGATACGATATTGATCTCTTGTTGAGGATGATGGCTCAGGAGGTGCGTCTTCAGCAACCCTCTCAGTGGGTCACTTACCGCAACAGTCCGTCGGATCGAACCGGTTACGAGATGTACCGACGGGTGGTATTACACCTATCCTCCATTCAGGATAAGAACCAGCTCTACGCAGAACCCCTGCCTCTGGTTCGTAATTGGACTATCCCCGCCAGTTCGATTGCAGCGGAAGGATTTCAGGCATTACAGAAAGAGTTTGATGTGGTCTATAACAGGCATGACAATACATACACCCTCCGAAAGCAAGTGCCCGGGCCGGTCATCATTACTAACTACGACCCCAGCACACTCTCTGTCGCGGATCGAGCACAGTTAAATGAGATGGTGTCAGACTGGAATGTCAACGATATTGCCTTCGATATCCGAGACGGTCATCCGGGTGGGGAGTGGCCTATGAGTGGGGCCTTCCGGCTCAGGAGCTTCCACTCGATTCTCGGTTTTCTTGGGAAATCACTCGGTGCTGAGCCGGGCTATCACGTTGAGAAAGATCCACGAACATTAATCTCTCCTAATCATGAAAATCCCGATGTCACGATCGCACTGACGGTGTCGGATTCACCCATCTCAAAGGCGGACCTCACGATACGTGCGAACGGACGATACTATGCGGTCGATACGACGGGTCCGCTTGCTCGTTGGAACAGAGAAGCTTTCCAGTTGCTACATCTCTTATTTCAAATGACGATCACTGAAATGCCGCGCAATATTGCACCGGGTATTACCATCGCCAAGTAATCGGTCTCATCTCAGGTGACTTGAGATCTGTCATGATGGATCTCCCTATCAAATCGGGTCTGACTCGGTGATTGATATGCCTATCTCCCCGTGGATAATATATTTGAATTCGGGAGCGTCTTTGTATAGCCACCCTAAAAAATGTCGATATCAATCCTAACCCCTTCCGAACTGCGTTTTACGATTGACCCTGATTCGCTTGGATTTTCCGACACAGCGGAGTTATTAAAGTACCCCCTTCCATGGATCGGTCAGGAACGTGCAGAGGCATCTGTCCGGTTCGGTCTTGGGATGGACCAGCCAGACTACAATCTATTCGTTTTGGGTGAGGTCGGTAGTGGGCGTTCTTCGTTGCTGAGACGGGCGATGGAAGCAGTTGCCATCAACAGGCCCGTACCCCCGGATCTATGCTATCTCCACAACTTCGATTCTCCGGAGAGGCCGATTGCGCTGCGTCTGTTGGCGCGCCAGGGGCGTCATTTGAGGGAGCATATGGCCCTCATGACAGGATCCCTTCTGACGGAGATACCGCAACTCTTAAGTAGGCAAGATTTTAAGGTTGAGGCCGATCATCTTGAAAAGATCCATAAGGCTGAAGAGGCTCAGTCCTACGATGAGCTGACTAATTTCGCAGAGTCTCGACACTTCACGATACGCAGAGAGGATGGTCAAGTAGTCTTCACGTTGATGGATGAGAAGGGGGGGATTCTTACCGAGGATGCGGTGATGACCCTTCCAAAGGAGAGACGGGTCGAGATCGAGCAGTCTGAGCAGGAGTTGCGCACTGAGATTACGAGATACTTCGATAGGGCTCGGTCTAGTGATCGGGTCATGAGTGAGGGTTTGTCAGCGCTCCAGCAGCGAGTAGTAAGACCGCTTCTAGAGCGTTCATTACAAGAAGTCCGCTCTGAATTTCAAGGGCAGACCGAAGAATTAACTAAACTTGAAAATTATCTAGACCGGGTTATGAATGACCTGCTCAGTCATCTTGATCTATTCAAGATCTCAGCTGCCGATGAAGAGGACCTCGAGGAGAAACGGGATCGAGTGATGTCACGGTACCGGATCAATCTGGTCGTGGATAATTCAGCTCTAAGCGGTGCGCCGGTAATCGTTGAGGATAACCCGTTATTCAAGACACTCTTTGGCAGTATTGAGTACCGTTCTGAGAACGATATGCAGGTGACTGACTTTGCCCGCATCCGTGCCGGCAGTCTGCTCAATGCTCATGGAGGTTTTCTCATGATGCATCTGAGAGATCTACTAGCGGATCCGCTGGTATGGGAGAAGCTGCGTCGTTTGCTGAGGAGTGGAAGACTCCAGATCGAGGAACCGGGTACGAATTTAAGCTCTGTTGCGGTGGCCTCTCTCGTGCCAGAGTCAGTCGATATTCGAGTCAAGATTATTCTGATCGGATCACGTCAACAGTATTACGACCTGCAGGAGGCAGACTCTGAATTTGTTCGTCGGTTCCGAGTCAAGGTTGACTTTGCAGAGAGCTTCACCGCCACTGACGAGACTCGTCACGACTCATCCATCTTGGTCGCTCATACCTGTCGAGATCTTGGACTGCCACACTTTTCTGCCGGTGCGGTTGCACGTCTATTGGAGGACTCTCACCGACAGGTGGATGATCAATCTCGACAGAGTGCGATCTTCGCACGTGCCGAGGCACTGGTGATGGAGAGTGCTGCACTATGCCAATCACGCGCCGGCAGTCGGGTCGAATTGATCGATGTCGAGTCGGCATTGAGTGCCCATACCCTTCGTCATGACTACCCAGAACAACGTCTGCAGGAGTCCATTGCAGAGGGTGAGGTACTGATCAGCTTAGGGGGTGAGAGGGTGGGCCAACTGAATAGTCTGACCCAAGTGGATCTGGGGGATTACCGTTTTGGAGTGCCGGTACGGGTGACAGCACGCACTTTTGCGGGTGAGGATGGACTGGTCAATATCGCGCGCGAGGTGGAGATGTCTGGCCCGATACATGACAAGGGAGTCTTCATTCTAGAGAACTACTTGTCTGCTCTATTTGCTCATGTGGCACCACTCGCGTTCAATGCTTCGATCGTGTTTGAGCAGGAGTATCACGGTATGGAGGGAGACTCTGCATCCTGTTCTGAGCTTTATGTTCTTCTCTCGTCCCTGTCAGAGATACCCCTTAAACAGGGTATCGCTGTTACAGGTGCAGTCAATCAACACGGAGAAATATTGCCTGTGGGTGGGGTTAACGAGAAGATAGAGGGATACTTCCGGATCTGTGCGACTGCTGGACTGGATGGGAGTCAAGGTGTTCTCATTCCAAAACGCAACCGCCGACACCTGATGCTGGATCGTAGCGTGATCGATGCCGTGGAGAGGGGGCTATTCCACATCTATGCTGCTGATCATGTGAGCGAGGGGATGCAGCTACTCACTGGATTCCCGGCTGGGGTCATCGATGAGTCGGGTAGCTTTCCACAGGACAGCCTTCTGGGACGGGTTCAGCAGACACTGCATCATTACCGGCACGCCTGTCAGGAGTCACAACACCCCAAGACATGATGTAACGGGTATGGCTATGAGGGGGGTGAGGTTGATCTGTGGAGGGTGTCTCCCTTCCAAGCATTTCTGCTGACTCCTTGTGATTGCGATCCTGGGGTTGATCAGAATAGAACATTAAGGGGGTATAATTCATCAGCAAAATTGAGGTCATCCAGCCTGACTTTTGACCCCCAGATTCTAGATGGGTCACACACTCTTTTATACTGATACTCATACACTATGGCTCAATACGTCTTCACCATGAACCGCGTGGGAAAGGTTGTTCCCCCGAAGCGGCAGATCATTAAGAATATTTCTCTGAGTTTCTTTCCCGGTGCCAAGATCGGTCTGCTCGGTCTGAATGGTTCAGGAAAGTCCACGGTCCTCAGAATCATGGCCGGGGTCGACAAGGATTTTGAGGGAGAGGCACTTCCGATGCCCAATCTCAAGATCGGCTATTTGCCACAGGAACCTCAACTCGATCCGGATCAGACCGTACGTGAGGCCGTTCAGGATGGGCTGGGTGAGGTATCCAGCGCTCAGGAAAAGCTAGACGCGGTCTATGCTGCGTATGCAGAGCCTGATGCAGATTTCGATGCGCTTGCGGCTGAACAGTCGCGCCTGGAGGCACTCCTTGCCGCTGGCAGTGGGGCGGGCGATCAGCAGTTAGAGATTGCTGCAGATGCATTGAGACTGCCGCCATGGGATGGTGTGATCAAGAATCTTTCTGGTGGTGAGAAGAGGCGTGTCGCGCTGTGTAAGTTGCTGCTATCTAGGCCCGATATGCTACTTCTGGATGAGCCGACGAATCACCTCGATGCAGAGTCGGTTGAGTGGTTGGAGCAGTTCCTCGTTCGATTCCCCGGAACAGTCGTTGCGGTTACTCATGACCGATACTTCTTAGACAATGCAGCAGAGTGGATACTCGAACTGGACCGTGGTCATGGAATTCCGTGGAAGGGTAATTACTCAAGTTGGCTGGAGCAGAAGGAGGCCCGATTAAAGCAAGAAGAGTCGGGTGAGTCTGCACGACAGAAGGCACTTCACAAGGAGTTGGAGTGGGTCCGTCAGAACCCGAAGGGTCGTCAGGCAAAGTCCAAAGCACGTATCGCCCGGTTCGAAGAACTCAACTCGCAGGAGTATCAAAAGCGTAACGAGACTCAAGAGATCTTTATTCCTGTGGCGGATCGACTTGGTAATGAAGTCATCGAATTTAATAATGTCTCCAAGGCCTATGGAGATCGTTTGCTGATCGATAACCTCAGCTTCAAAGTTCCGCCGGGTGCAATCGTCGGAATCATTGGCCCTAATGGGGCCGGTAAGTCCACGCTATTCAAGTTGATCACCGGCAAGGAGCAGCCCGACTCGGGTGAAGTCAAAATTGGGTCCACCGTTCAGATCGCGCATGTCGATCAGGCGAGAGACTCCCTCGAGAATGAAAAGAGCGTATTCGATGCCATCTCTGGTGGTAATGACATCCTGACAGTGGGTAAGTACGAGACCCCCGCACGGGCCTATATCGGCCGTTTTAATTTCAAGGGTGCGGACCAACAGAAGATGGTCGGCAATTTATCGGGGGGTGAGCGCGGGCGTCTGCATCTGGCCAAGACCCTGATCTCGGGAGGCAATGTATTGCTGTTGGATGAGCCATCAAATGATCTGGATGTGGAGACGCTACGAGCATTGGAGGATGCGTTACTTGAATTCGCTGGATGCGTATTGGTCATCTCTCATGATCGGTGGTTCCTCGATCGTATTGCAACCCATATCCTCTCTGCGGAAGGGAATTCGCAGTGGGCCTTCTTTAATGGCAACTATCAAGAGTATGAATCCGACAAGAGGAAGCGTCTGGGTGAAGAGGGTGCCAAACCAAAACGGATTAAGTACAAACCGATCAGTCGTTGATTACTTAAAGGGGTTCTCGGTATTTTTTTAAAATCAATGCCGAGTGTCTGCTCATATGAAGAACGAGTCGATGAATGGAGGATCTCAATCCTGATCTCTATCAATCGACCCCCTCTCTCCCGGAATCCCTACCGGATGTGTCTGCTAGAGTCTATCGATCCTCCCCCGCATTCCGCATAATCTATGTCACTTTCTTGGCAGAATGGCCTTCCATTCTCATCTCGGTTTGACGATGTCTACTTTTCTGCTGAATCAGGCCTTGAAGAGACGAGGCATGTATTCCTTCAAGGAAACCGGTTGCACCAGCGGTTTGCTGCACTATCAAATAAACAAGGTTTCACCATCGGTGAGACCGGATTTGGCACCGGTCTGAATTTCCTCTGTGCGTGGCAGCTATTTGAACAAGTGGCACCGGAGGGTGCAAGTCTAGATTTTTTCAGCACCGAAAAGTTCCCGCTCGATGCTGACGAAATGCGGGCTGCTCTAGCAATTTGGCCTGATCTAAAACCATTTCCTGATGAACTGATTCAACACTGGCGGAGGTGGGTTCCGGGATGGAACCGATGGAATTTCGCCGGCGGTCGAGTACGACTGACGCTAGCGATCGGTGATATTGAGAAGACATTGCCTCAGCTGCCAAGCGGCTCGGTAGATGCTTGGTTCCTAGATGGCTTCTCACCGTCTAAGAATCCAGAGATGTGGACCGATTCGGTCTTGACGCAGCTAGCCCGGTCGTCAGACGCTGACGCCACACTGGCCACTTACACCAGCGCGGGTTGGGTCAGGAGAGGTCTTCAGAACGCGGGATTTTCAGTTGAGAAGGTGCCAGGGTATGGACGTAAGCGTGAGATGTTGCGGGGTCAGTTGTGTCGTCCATCTCACCGGCTAGAAGTCCAGAGACTACCCACACGCCCCAAGACTGCCACTGTGATCGGTGGTGGAATATCCGGATGCGCAGCTGCTTATTCACTGGCTAAACGAGGTGTGGAGGTAACGCTCCTAGAACGTTCGCCACATCTCGCGAGTGCAGCCTCTGGTAATTCTCGTGGAATTCTGCACGCGCGTTTCGGAGCCAGTGATAACTTTCTTCATCGATTCGTGTTGGCATCGTATGGGCACACATTATCTCTTCTCGATGAGGTGATGCCCGTGGATGAGGTTCTTCGTTCCGAGTGCGGACTCCTGCAACTGGATTTCTCGCCGAATGAGCGTAAGCGTATCACTCAACTCGCCAAGGGAGAGTGGCCCGAACATCTGTTTCGTATCATCGATGATTCTCAAGCGAGTGATCTGACGGGAATCAAGATGGAGAGTGGTGGGCTGTGGTTTCCAAGCGGTGGGTGGGTGGTGCCACCCGCATTGTGCGCTCGGTTAGTGGATGACCCACTCATCGAGTTGAGACTCGGTCATCGGGTCGAGATTCTGACTCAGATTGATGATGGATGGCTTATAGAGGGTTGCGATGATGAGAGTGTGAGTTGGACGACCAAGTCTGATGTGGTGGTGGTGTGCTGTGCACATTCGGCATTGGCATTGGAGCAGTTTGCATACTTCCCACTCACCGCGGTACGGGGACAGATCAGTCTCCTCCCAGAAACTCAATCGAGCCGTGCACTCCGTTCTGTGGTGTGCGGGGATGGATACTGTGCACCGGCTCTTCAGGGTGTGCATGTTATCGGTGCATCACACTCCTTCAATGATGAATCGCTCGATGTGAGGACCTCTGATCATGCCGATAACCTTGCAAGGCTATCTGCACATTCCCCTTCCTTGCGTGAGGCACTCGGTGAGATTGATATTGATCATCTGGAGGGAAGGGCCTCGGTGAGGTGCTCAGCTCCGGGTGCAATGCCGTTGGTGGGAGAGGTTAAGAAGGGTCTGTATTGCAGCCTGGCGCATGGAACGCGTGGCCTGGTCACCGCTGGACTGGCAGGTGAGAGTGTTGCTGCGATAGCGTGTGGTCACTTGTCACCGCTGCCGGTATCTATCCTCTCCGCATTGGCACCCAGGATCCGCGTCACATGACTCGTTCCTTAAAGATCTGGCCACTCCTCACCGGGACGTTGAGGTATGAGAAGACGATCTCGACCCGTAACAGAGGGCATGGCCAGTTCATTGATGCGCCGATCTTAGTCTACCTAATTGAGACTTCGAATGGACGCATCCTCTACGATGTGGGATGCGATTACCGTAAACTAAATAACCCCTCGATACGGGCCCGATACTTCGATCAGATGGGGCCGCAGATTGAGCCACCTCATATGCAGAATGGTCAGCGTATTCCACAATACCTGTCACGTCTGGGATTATCGGCATCCGATATTGATCTAGTCTTTATCGGGCACCTACACTTCGATCATGCTGGAGGTCTCTGCGATCTGCCAGGATGTGAGGTCCATGTTCAGGCCAATGAATTAGCCGCAGCGCAGACCGGGTTCGATGGTGGCGTATTTGCTGATGAACTGGTCTCTTCCAATCAGTGGCGCCTACAAGTCGGTGAGTATGCTGTCGCACCCGGCATTCAGGCCATTGCCAGTCCTGGCCACACCGCTGGACATATGTCACTACTAATTGAGATGAACAAGGGTCGTTCGGTGATTCTTTGTGGAGATGCTGCCGATCTGACAGAGAATCTATCTGATGAGATTGCTCCTGGTTGCTGCTGGCAGGACAACTCTGAGTTGGCAATTGCAAGTATCCGTAAGCTCAAGGCATTGGCTCAGACTGAGGATGCCGATCTCTGGCCGAACCATGATATGACTTTCTTTCGTGGACTGCCGCAATTCCCAGACTGGCGAGATTAGCGAGGGGGTTACTCCATGTCATCCAAAATTACTGATGAGCTCATCGCGAGCTACCATTCTGCGAGCTACTGTTTTGGGACAGGCCCATCTGCAATTCTGCTCTGTATCGACCAGTACTCCAAACCCCTGTCAAGCCTGATTGCTGAATGGGGACGCCGGTGCGCAGTCTTTATCAGTGCGTATAACCCTGGGAGTCGGATTCAAAGTTCCGAATCGAACCGAGTGGCCCATGATCGGTTACATAATGATCTGAGACCTCATGCCGACCAAATCATCGAGGGAGTGTCTTCAGATCCATCCGGGGTATGGCCACCCGAGATGGGATTTCTGGCAGTTGGGGTTGACCTTGCTACAGCCCAAAGGCTGGGTGATCAGTATGGTCAGAATGCAATCCTATGGGCTGATGAAGATGCGATTCCCAGATTGATCCTTCTGCGTTAACACGACACCGAATGTCAGTCCCCTTGTGGGCGGTCTGATAGGACTGACCATTCGGTGGGATCATGCAGTCTGTATATACCAATGAGTTAATAAAAACAGTTTCAAATTTATCGATAAACTTTATCGAGGGCATTGTGTATTTCCGTGTACAGATTTCTGATGGCGTATTTTTAGAATGAATTAATTCTATGGTTACTTGCCTATATAGACCGAAACAATTGCAAACACCATGAGAGCGATCACGAACCAGCATCCCATATTGATTAGACTCTGCATCGTTGCGACCTCATTATCATCTTCAAAGGGAATTCCCGGTGTCGGATCAGTTCTTTTGAAATACTGCCAACTAGAATTGGTGACTGCGGTGGATAGATAGATATTGTCCTTGGATGACAGGATGATTCTTCGGTTTGATAAACTAAGTTTCATGATGGATCCTTCAATTTTTATTGATGCAGCAAAATGGTGCTGCCCCGATAACCTCGTTTACTTCTAATCACAAAATTAAGTCACAACGAATATTAATCTCCTGCTCTGATGTCATCATGAGAGGAAGTTACTTATTTTGATGAGTAATACATTCCACTCAAAATGACTAACTGATGGGGCGTTTTTACTAGATCGGATGGTACAGATTGACCTACCCGAAATAGAACGTATTCGTCGAGTGGTGTCAGTTCTGCTTTTTAAGAGGGGCGATTCTGAAGAGGGAGCTACTGAGCGAGGGGTGGGGGATCAATCTCGATCATGATGGGTCATTTGTCCTGCATCAGGATGCAGAGCAAATGCCCCGGTGTCTTCATGAGCGCACCGAGTCAATGTTAAATCGTAAAGTAGACCTTGAACTGAAGCGAGTAATTGTATCGTTCCTGATATGGCCTGCGCGCCTACTGGTCCTTAATACGCATGTCATTAATGACCGTTCTCACACCCTTGATCTTTCCAGCCACTTCAACGGCTTTACTTTTGTGGGCCTCGATACCGACAAAGCCGCTCAACTGGACTTGGCCCTTGAAGGTCTCGACATGAATCTCAGTAGACTTCAGTGAGGGCTCTTGTAGTAATGATGCCTTTATCTTCATTGTGATCACACTGTCATCGAGGTACTCACCTGTGCTCTCGTGCTTTGGACTTGATCCACATCCCAGCATGGTTGCCAAAACGAGTGTGATGAAAACGAACGAAATATTTTTAAGTGGTTTCATGGATGTGCGCTCTACGTTGTAAGTCTGTCGATATAAAAATGAATAATTCACCCCTCTTTATTTCTAGCAGACTGAATTGAAATGCGCCCACTATTTGATCAGGAGAGTCCTCGTGTATTGGGGGCGGGGTGCTGGCCGGATACGGCAAGAGTTGCCGCATGGTCTTCCTGTGACCGGTCTCTTGTGAGGCTTAAAAGCAAAATTTGGAGCCGATTCTCTATCGTTATTCAGTCAGAGCACCCTTTTTCCTGGATTTGCGTGAGTTAAAGGGGTATCTGGCACGGTAAATGCTTCATATTTAATGAAGACTACTTCCATGATCAGTATTTTTAGAGGATAAATCCATGAGCGATATCAGCAGCATCTCCGGTTTGGGCAGTTTGTCTAATGTGCTTCCAACTTCCAATAAGAACAGATCGGCAGGGGGAAGGGATAACGATGGTGATAACGATGGCAGTAAGGTCAGTGGGGGAGTGGGGCGGGCAAACTTTATGAGTGCCATTGAACAGGCTTTGGGTCAGAGTCTGTCGCGTACCGCAGGGGCTGTAACTGCTGCAGCGACATCCAGCTCAGCTTCAGCAACAAGCCCTACCCAGGACCCTCAGTCTGCACTGAATCCATTTTTACATAACCTCTTTGCGGCACTGAACCAGGCCTCTGGTCCAGGCGCCGGTACCTCGGCAACTGATAATGGTGCCACTTCAGGTAGTCCTTCGATACCAGGGGGTGGTCACCACCATCATCATGGCGGCTCTAATCTGACAACGAATATCCAAAGCTTGTTGCAACAACTGTCTTCAAGTAGTCAAAGTACCTCAACCACTAATTCAAGTGCTTCAACGAGCAATTCAATTAGCAACTTGAGCTCAAGTTTCCAAGGACTGATTAGTGCGGTAGATACATCACAAGGAAGGGGGGCATCAGTTAACCCGCCTAACTTGCAATCATTCCTGCAGAATTTGCTTCAAGACTTGAAGGGTGGGCAGAATATCTCGGGTGCTGTAATCAGTACAAAGGCTTGATAAAGTTTTAGCAATCGGAGCAGGCTTCATACTCCTGCTGCTCGTTGCGTATCTCTTAATTACAAGTCATTCCACTGGTATCTGGTGTTTGCATTTTAGATTGTGAGGTTTTCTCCGGGGGCGCCACATACTCCTGCCGACTCACCTCTTCAACTACACTGGGGGTGGTCATGCTGAGAAATTGCTCCATCAGTTCGGCGCTAAAATACTTGCCTCCTCCCGCTACTGTGCGAATTGCCGAGACCAAGATATCGATTGGATTATATTTACTGAGGTATCCTGCAGCCCCACTCTTGAGTGCCCACTCTGCATAAACAGATTCGGGATGCAGACTGAGCATCAGAATGGGTAGTTCAGGGTGACTTGCACGGAATAATTTTAGGAGTGCAAGTCCATCGATGTCAGGCATTCTGATATCCAGCAATACGATGTCGTATCGATTCTTCTGAACTAGGTGTAACGCCTCAATCCCACTTGCCGCCTCGCCTGTCACCTCAATACCCTCGACAGTGGCGATGGCCATCCGCATCCCATGACGGATAATCGAGTGATCATCCACCAGTAATACCTTAATCCTTCTATCTGACATCTTCATCTCCTGGTTGCAGGGTTAGCATCAGGCGTTTCCTTTGCACTTTCTTATTGAAGGACATCCCTCGCAGACACGCCATCGTTTTGAACTAGGGTACGTAATCTTTCAAGTGTTTCCATCTGGATCTGACGGACACGTTCTCGGGTGAGTTTTAGCCCTTTGCTCAGTTGGGTAAGTGTTTGTACCTCATGGCCATTCAGACCATACCTCCTCTCCATGACAATGGTCTGTCTTGCGCTTAGATGTCTCATCCATTTCTGCACCCACTGCTGAATCTCCATCTCTTCAAACTTTACATCTGGGGTGGGGTTGTTCTCATCTACTATCGCATCGCCTACCGATAGTAGAGGGTCTATATCCAGAGGGATGTCTAATGAGAGTGTGCTTAAATTGAGGGAGAGTGCGTCACGTACCTCCGATAAAGGAATCTCTAACAGGTATGCCACATCCTCGGCCTTAGGATCCCTCCCAAGATGTCTCTCAAGGTGACGAAATGCTCTCAAGATGATATTCATCCCCTTGACGACATGGACCGGGATTCGTATGGTCCGTGACTGGTTCATGATTGCCCGTTCTATATGTTGCCGAATCCACCAGGTCGCATACGTTGAAAAACGGAACCCACGGTCCGGTTCAAACTTATCGAGTGCATGCATCATCCCTATATTTCCCTCTTCGATTAGATCCGACAATGTGATCGAGTGGTGTCTACTGACATATTTTTTAGCGATATTCACAACCAATCTCAGGTTGGACTTGACCATTTTTTGCCATGCCTCCGGGTCCCCTTGTTTGACCTTTTGTGTGAGGTCCACTTCTTCTTCACGGGTCAATAGAGGGTTGCGCCCAATCTCCTTAAGATAGATCTGAGTGATGTCTGTCTGGTGTGAGTCCTCAAGCATGAGTGACACTTCCTTTTGGGGGGTGGCAGATTCAACCGCTTCCTCAGTGATCATGTCGGACATGCCGGCCCAGAATCTTTCATTACCTTCTTGTCTAGATTGGACTTCTTCATCAAATATATTTTTCATTTAAATCGTGCCTTATAGAGTGGGTATTAAATAGCGGAGAAACGGTTTCATTAGGGCTACTTATTTATAATTTCATTATTTCCTTAACAGTCTATAAAAAATATATCCGGATACTTATATCCTAATAATGATCACCTTCCTCCTAGTGCTTGCTGATGTCAAGTGAATATTTCTGAGGTACTAAAGATTAAAAATTATCTAAACAATTGTTTCTAGGCAGGACAGGCCCATTTGCGGCTGATTCGATAATTAATGGGAACTTATTTTTTTTTAAAAAGTCTAAGAAGGTACAGGCTAGGGAATTTTCTAGTCTGCAGAGGTTCTTCTTTAAACAGTAACGGAGATGTTCATGAATATTTTCGCCGGCTGGACTGAGAGAATGGCAACTGAGCTTGAGCGGGTAGACAGTCGGTGATGTTCTTGAATGTCTCCACCTTCAAGGAGATAATCATGGAAATGTATATTCTTATAGCAGGTGTCGTAGGTGTCGCTATTTGGTTTCTCTCATCAAACAAGGGCCATTCATGATGAGTTTGAGGCCTCTAGGATGGCTATAACAAGGAGAATTTTCTGATTGCTACTTATCCTCGATCAGCACTAATTGGTCAATTAGCCGATGCCTTAGAGACTGCTCTGACAGTCCATCGCATCGGCTTCTTTTATGGGGTTTACAGGCACTTTACATAGAAACGTCCTGAACCAGGTTGCTGCCATAACCTTCAGATTCGTTGGTAACCGTCTCTCAAGTCCATCTGCTAAGGGGAGTCCATCCCTGGTGCAGGAGACTCAGCTACCCTCGAAGACTTTAACTCATTACTGTCACGCGAACAGGTATCCCTAAGCCTGCCGCATCCACTCAATGAGCCAAGTGGGGAGGCGGACAGCAACCATCACCCGAGCGTCTTGCCCGGTGACTCTTCGCCGTCCAACGGGAGCGGTCATTTCAATTTCTCCTCAAATTTATCGATAATTTCCTGGCTAGTAGTTCCGGCTGGAAAAAACTTTTTCCCGATCTCGACCCAACGACCATAGCTCAGATCGTCGTTAGTCCAGATCGCGCCTTCCACGCCGTTGAGAGTAGCGACCTCGGGAGTAAAGCGCTCTCCCTTCTTCGCGTTATAGAATAAATTTTTCATGATTCCAAAATCGCAATCGCGTAGCCGCGTTTGAGTTCCTGTGCCGTAGCCATGTTGGACTTCCTATGGTTGTACTAAAAGGAAGTATAGGCCGCTTGGCACAAACGTGGCGCAAATTTGGCGCACTTTTTACAGGAATAGACGGGAATTGTAGGGTAAGTAACGGTTTAGTTAGAGCGGGTGTGAGCCATCTGGACCCCTGAAAAGCTCAATACCTACGGGGTTTGAGGGGGTAAAGCGGAGTAAACTGGAAGAGTTTAAACCAGTGCTAAAACAATACTTGGTGCCGACACCAAGAGTCGAACTCGGGACCTTCTGATTACAAATCAGCTGCT
>JBAWVG010000020.1:0-25891 GCA_037147395.1 Nitrosomonadaceae bacterium
AGTCCAGACAACACTTTTCCAGGCCCGCACTCAACTACATGAGTAACCCCCTTGCTGGCAAGAGAGCGGATTGTTTCTGTCCATCGCACTGGCTTGCATAGTTGCTGTACTAAGATACTTCTAATGGCTTCAGCATCTGTATGGGACTGCACATCGGCATTATGCAATACTGGAATAGCAGGGGATTGCAGCATCACCTGTTCCAATCGTTGCTGCATTTTTTCTGCGGCATGATGCATCAACGAGCAATGTGAAGGGACACTCATGGGCAACATGATTGCCCGTTTTGCACCTTTTAACTTAGCCAATTCCATTCCCTGCAACACCGCATCTCTATGCCCCGCAATGACGACCTGACCGGGTCCATTAAAATTTGCTGGCTCCAGAGACTTGCCATTTAGGATGCCCATGACCTCATCGCACACTATCTGTACCTTATCATCATCCAGTCCCAAAACTGCCGCCATGCCCCCTGTGCCCTCTGGAACCGACTGCTGCATCGACTCCGCTCGGAACCGTACCAGTGAGAGTGCATCAGCAAAGGTTAGGCTCCCTGCGGCGACCAATGCGCTGTACTCTCCCAGGCTATGACCAGCCATGAATGCAGGCCTTACACCCGTCAAACTTTCCCACGCACGGCATACCGAAATACCTGCCATTAGCATCAGCGGTTGAGTATTAACCGTTAGATTGAGGTCTTCTGCAGGCCCATCGTTTGCCATCGCCCAGAAATCCTGGCCCAGGATATCAGATGCCTCATCAAAAGTTTCGCGTACCATGGGGAAATCGGCATACCCTTTCATCATGCCAATTGATTGAGAACCCTGACCAGGAAAAATAAAAGCGAATTTCATATCTCACCAGCGAAGTAACACAGCACCCCAAGTAAACCCCCCACCCACCCCCTCTAGTAGGACAGTCTGGCCAGACTGGATACGTCCATCGCGGACTGCAGTATCTAACGCCAGTGGGATAGAGGCAGCGGAAGTATTCCCATGCTTGTCGACCGTAACCACCACCTTTTCCATGGAGAGACCTAGCTTCTTCGCGGTTGATTTGATGATACGGATATTAGCTTGATGGGGGATCAACCAATCAATATCAGATGATTGCAAGTTATTCTCAGCTAGTGCCTCGTGCACCACTTCTTCCAGGACTTTTACCGCGAACTTGAAGACCGCATTCCCCTCCATGACCAGGAATGGCCTACCCTGAACCTTACCGTCACAAATGCTTCCCGGCACCGAAAGAATTTTACTATGCCTCCCATCGGCATGAAGATGGCTTGAGAGGATTCCTGGTTGGTCACTCTGACTCAGCACTACCGCACCCGCGCCATCACCGAAGAGTACACAAGTACTACGATCCTTCCAGTCGAGTATACGAGAATAAACCTCGGCCCCTACCACTAGTGCATTGCGGCATTTTCCTGCGCGGATGAACATGTCTGCTGTGGCAAGCGCATAGACGAAGCCACTACAAACTGCCTGTACGTCAAATGCAGGACAATTCAGAGCACCCAACTTATCCTGCAAGATACAGGCGGTGCTGGGGAAAATCATATCCGGAGTGGTCGTGGCGACAATGATGAGATCGATCTCATCAACCTCTATCCCAGCCGCCTCTATCGCCTTACGACTGGCGTGTAACGCCAAGTCACTCGCCATTTCATGATCAGCTGCAATGTGCCGTTGAGTGATGCCCGTTCGGCTTCGTATCCACTCATCACTGGTCTCTACCATCCTCTCAAGATCCTGATTGGTAAGAATCTTTTCGGGTAGGTAACCCCCTGTTCCAACAATTCTGGAATACTTCATGCTGCGTCTTCTTTTGACAGTAATTGAGGATGTAAGGGCGAGACTTGATGCTGATGTTGCAGACCTGCCACACGCTCACTGATATGTTGCAACATTCCACCTCGCACTTCATTCACCGCGCGCTCGATAGCAAAATTGAATGCATACCCATCAGCCGATCCATGGCTCTTAATGACAATACCCCTTAGTCCCAATAGACTCGCGCCATTATAGCGACGGTGATCTACTCTGCGCTTAAACGCCTTGATGATTGGCAGTGCAACGAGCCCTGCAAATCTGGTCAGAAGGTTACGCTTAAATTCCTCACGTAAATACGTAGCCAACATCTGTGCCACACCCTCTGAAGCTTTCAGGGTGATATTACCGACAAAGCCATCGCATACCACTACATCGGTTGTACCCTTGTAAATATCATTTCCTTCAACATTTCCATAAAAATTAAGGCCGCTATTGCGTAGCAGTTCTGCCGCGTGCTTTACCACCTCGTTACCCTTTATCTCTTCTTCACCTATATTCAACAGGCCAACACTTGGGCGTTCTTTACCTTCTACAGAGCAGACTAGACTAGCTCCCATGACACCAAACTGAAGCAACTGCTCCGCACTACAGTCCACGTTAGCACCCAGATCCAAAACGTAAGTGTGACCCTTCATGGTAGGAAGTACCACTGCAAGAGCGGGTCGGTCGACCCCTGGCAACGTTTTCAACACAAAACGGGAGGTCGCTATCAATGCCCCCGTATTGCCGGCACTGACGCAGGCTTGCGCCTCACCACGCTTAACCAGATCAATGGCGACTCGCATCGAAGAGTCTTTCTTGTCACGCATGGCTATCGCAGGTGATTCGTCCATACTGACCACTTCACTCGCGGCATGAACTCTCAGGCGGGGATCCGGCATAAACTTGATTGCACGCAACTCAGCCTCGATTGCGTCAGGCAACCCCACTAGAAGGATATTGATTCCTGGATTAGATCGAAGATAATTGACGGCCGAGGGGACTGTTACATGAGGGCCGCGATCACCACCCATGCAATCTATTGCTACGGTAATATCCGTTTCAAGTGCCATTAAGGCTCAGACAGACTGAAGACTTTGAACTCTAAACTTCGTAATTCGAAGAATAACCGCAAGTGACTTAGTCGTCTTTGGTCTTGATGACTTTCTTGCCCCTATAATAGCCGTTAGGACTAATATGATGGCGAAGATGAACTTCGCCGGTGCTGGGCTCCACCGCTAATGGCGAGCTGGTCAGAAAATCATGCGAACGGTGCATACCGCGTTTTGATGGGGATTTCTTGTTCTGTTGTACTGCCATAGCAATTTGCTCCTTAAATAATTTCAGTGCAGCTTTTTCAGTGCCGCCAGCGCAGCAAATAGATGCTCTCTACCTACAACATCTTCACCAACTGGCCCGCTTGTTGAACACTTGCCTTCCGGATGACGAGCTGAAATTGGCAAGCTTAGGATAACCTCATCTTCAATCAGCTCCAACACATCCATCCCAGGCACTGCCAAAACTCCATCTACAGAATCATCTTCATCAAAACGAGAGAGTTCATTTTCATCTCTCGCCAGTAAAATATCTGTCTTCAAATCCAGCAAATGCACCATACTAGCAAGGCAGCGCTGGCACTGAAGGTTAATCTCCCCCTGAACGGTAATCCGTAAAAGTGGCTTGCCTTCGCTACCTATAACGCCGCTGATTGTATATTCGAGCCAGCCCTGACTATCGGTCAGGTAATCTTGTAATCGTACAAATTCAACGGGTGTGATTTTACCATGATGTGCCCCAGCATTACGCACAAAATCAAGGGCATCTATGACAAACCGTGCGGACATAAGTTGCGCATGATATATTTTTTGCCCCCGACTGTCAAAAACCAACCATCCTAGGTGAATTCTGCATATGCCGCACCTAACTCAACAGCTTGTATTGGGGTCCAGCTCCATTTATCGCCGCGAATTACTTCAACGCTTGCAGATTCCTTTTGAGATCTGTAGCCCAGATATTGACGAGACCCCTCTGCCCGGCGAAGTACCAGGAAAGACCGCCCTACGTTTGGCTGAGAGCAAAGCTCGGGCGGCCGCCTCAGCCTACCCTAACGCACTCATCATCGGCGCCGACCAAGTGGCTGTTCTAGAAAGCATTCCTCTCGGAAAGCCATTGACCCATGAAAATGCAGTGAGGCAGTTACGCTTACTGAGCGGCAAGGAGGTGACATTTCATACCGCACTGAGCCTCTTCAATAGCCGTACCGACAACATACAGACCCGTCTCATCCTCTCTCATGTCAAGTTTCGCGAATTAAATGACCAGAAGATCAAAAACTATCTTTTCAAAGAGCAGCCCTATCACTGTGCTGGCAGCGCTAAATCTGAGGGATTAGGTATCGCGCTAATTGAGCGCATCGTAGGTGATGACCCCAATGCCTTGATAGGACTGCCGCTGATCGCGCTGGTAGAGATGCTGTCACATGAAGGTATAGAGGTCATATGAATCAAGGAACACTCTATCTCATCCCAACACCACTGGGTTCGGGTGATATCACCTGGGTGATTCCGGTTGCAGTCCAACAGTGTGTCTCAGCTCTTGGCCACTTTATCGTGGAACACCCAAAAACCGCCAGGCAATTTCTAAAACAAAATGGCTGCGCCCTGCCATTACAAGAAATTAAAATGCAGGTGCTCGATGAACATACCCGGCCCGAAGATATTGTTCATCTCCTCACTCCTCTTCTGGCAGGAAATGATGTTGGACTATTATCCGAGGCCGGCTGCCCGGCAGTCGCCGATCCTGGCGCAGAGCTAGTACGAATTGCTCACCAGAGAAATATCAGAGTAGTGCCACTGGTTGGGCCATCTTCCATCCTGTTAGCATTGATGGCATCCGGATTGAATGGTCAGCGGTTCATGTTCCACGGCTACCTGCCGGTGGACCCTGAGAAACGCCTCATGAAAATTGCCGAACTGGAGAAGGAATCAATAAGCCATGACCAGACTCAGATATTCATCGAGACCCCCTACCGCAATCAGAAACTGCTTGAAGCGATCGTTCAGGTCTGCCACAGCACTACCAATCTATGTGTCGCCAGCGATATCACCCTCGTCAGTGAACACATAGTGACCAGAACGACCAGAGAGTGGAAACACCTCCTGCCCGACATCAACAAGAGACCTTCAATTTTTCTATTACATGGTTGACCGCAATGCTACTGAATGGTCCATTGCACGTGACCTGTAGTATCCATCCTATAGAGCCCTCTTAGTACCTCACCCCCCAGCCGCTGCCAGCAGCACTAACGAGCGCACTTGCAGTCACTGCTCCAAATCGTTTGGCGAAGCGCTCAACAACACCTTCCTGGGTGGTGTAGTCCACGATATGCTCTGCCTTGATAACTTCACGTGCAACATACTCAGCGCTACCCAAGGCATCAGCAAGTCCGAGATCTATGCTCTTCTGACCGGTCCAGACAATTCCGCTGAAAATCTCCGGGGCATCCTTCAACCGTTTACCCCTTCCATCCTGCACAACCTGGATGAACTGTTGATGAATATCAACCAACATTTCTCGAGCATGATCTTGTTGTTTCGGATTAGAGGGCGAGAAAGGGTCAAGAAATCCTTTGTTCTCACCCGCTGTAAGTAATCGTCGTTCGATACCGAGCTTTTCCATCGTACCCGTAAAACCAAATCCATCTATTAGCACGCCGATGGATCCGACCATACTGGCCTTATCCACATAAATCTTGTCTGCAGCAGCCGCAACATAATACCCCCCTGAAGCACAAATATCCTCGACCACCGCATAGAGAGGGATATCGGGGTATTCGGCTCGTAGGCGGCGTATTTCATCGTTGATATAGCCCGCCTGCACCGGGCTGCCGCCAGGGCTATTAATCCTCAGGATCACTCCCTGTGTTTTTTTATCCTTGAAGGCCTCCTGCAGACCTGCATTAATATTATCAGCGCTGCTGACGCTGTCGGCAGAGATTACACCCCGAAGCTCGACCAGTGCGGTGTGCTTGGTGGAAATGGGGCCATCCTTACCACCGGTCCAGCCCATTGCAAGGAATAGCAGAATGATCAGGTAAAGGAAAGTAAGTGACTTAAACAATATCCCCCACTGCCGTGACCGCCTCTGCTCTTGCAGGGAAGAGAACACCATCTTCTCCAGCACCCGCTTCTCCCAATCTTCATCGTGCTTTTCTGAATCTGCCATAGTTACATCAATCCTTCAAAAAGATGTTGCCATCACGCTCTTCAATTTCCAGACGTTGCAGGTTCTTCCCCTTGCATGGGCCGCCAACACAAAATCCACTGTGCGGCTCGTAAATCGCACCATGAGTCGAGCAGATTAAGTATAACCCTGAATCATCAAAGAACTCGCCTTCTATCCAGTCCAGCTCTACGCCTATATGGGCGCAACGATTAAGGTAGGCATAGATTCTCCCCTGATAGCGGATCATAAATGCCGGAACAGTCCGTGATTCATTCAACGGCTCCACGCTGAAACGGACGCCCTTGTCGCCATCTGCCAGCTCGTTACTTGCACAGATTAGACGTTCGTCTCGAGCCATAAATTCAATTCCATAATGCTGTTGACACAGTCAATCGGTGCTAGAGAAAGAAGACTCTCTCTGGGATGCGCACCGTACGTCACACCTAATCCAGCGACCTTAGCATTAACCGCCATCTGTAAATCGTGAGTGGTATCACCTATCATCAGCGCGCGCCTTGGCTCAACCTCAAACTGCGCCATTAATTCCAACAGCATTGCCGGGTGAGGCTTTGAGAAAGTCTCGTCGGCACAACGACTTGCATGGAAATACTGCCCCAGCCCGCTAGATTCAAATGCGTTATCAAGTTCAGATCGTCCCTTGCCGGTGGCTACCGCCAGCAGAAGTCCCTTCGTATGCAAGTTCTCAATGACTTCGGTTACTCCCTCGAATAGGGTGGTCCTCTGCCCATTTACAGCGTAATGATGAAAGTAACGATCCACCAGCAATCCAACCTGCTGTGAGGATGCGCTCGGGAAAAGATACTCCAATGCGTTACTCAAACCCAAACCAATGACATGACGAGCATCCTCATCCGAAGGACACGTCAGACCCGCATCGTCGGCTGCACGCTGGAGTGATAAGACAATGACACCGGTAGAATCCAACAAGGTCCCATCCCAGTCAAATACGATCAGATCAAATTTATTGGGCATTGGAAACGTATCAAAAGGTCATTACTGGACTATCGGGTCTGCAGGAGTTCTATCTTCCTCATCTAACCGGGACAGAAACTTTTGCAGATCATTTGCTAGAGGCGCCTCTAAGCGCAATTGCTCACCGCTGACGGGGTGTTTCACTACTGCTGTAAGAGCATGCAAGAACATACGTCCCAAGCCTGATTTTTGGGTGGGTTTAGCTAGCTTCTTGTTGAGAGTGAAGTCCCCATACTTATCGTCTCCCGCGATCGGAAAACCAAGGTGAGCTAAATGAACGCGGATCTGATGAGTCCGTCCAGTCTTGAGCTCTGCTTCTAACAGACAGAAATCCTGCCAAGACTTCTGCAGGGTGAACACTGTATGAGAAGGTATCCCCATCTTCTCATCTGAAGTTACCTCTACCCGTCGCTCTCCCGATACCGTCACATACTTGTGGAGTAACACCTTGACGCTTTGCTTTGGGTTAGACCATGCCCCCTTTACCAACACGAGATATCGCTTCTCCATCAGACCTGCACGGATTTGCTGATGCAGTGCAACCAGTGCAGGGCGTTTCTTAGCAAGCAGCAGGACGCCGGAAGTCTCTCTATCGAGCCGATGAACCAATTCCAGAAATTTCCAATCAGGATGCTGAGCACGCAGTTGCTCGATCACACCAAAACTCACACCACTACCACCATGTACCGCGACTCCGGCGGGCTTATTGATCACCAGAATTGATTCGTCCTGAAACAACACCTCAAACGAGATAAATCGGGATTTTGTGATCTTCTGTGTGCCCTTCGATACCTCAGGCAACTTTCTCACTGGCGGGATTCGTACGATATCCCCTTGATTCAAATGATAATCTGCACCGATACGCTTGCTATTGACCCTCACTTGTCCACTACGCAACAGCTGATAAATGTGGCTTTTTGGGACGCCCTTGAGTCGTTTGATTAAAAAATTGTCAATACGCTGGCCGCTACTATCCTCGCCAACAATCTCCTTAACCACGGCATTGAGAGGAAACTCTTTGCCTAAATCCTTAATTTTACTTATAATTACCAATTGGGAGTTCGAGTTTATCCTCTATCCGGTGTGTGCGAAATGGCGCTATCGATGGAATCTTACTCTGCATGTCAGAAAAGAGCCGACCCTAAAACCTGGTTAACGTCGCTCACCAATAAAAGCAGCGATACTAATTGATTTGTGCGCTCAAAGTACACGTGGATTTCAGTTTTCAGTTTTTATAGTACCCGTTTCCCGAGAAACTCTAGTCGGAAACCGGTTGAAACTGGACTGAAACTTAATTTTGGATCCTGCTAGCCAACGAGGCAGGTCCCTAGTGACAAACCAGAGAATAGTCATCATTAAACAAGCAACCCAACATTATGACCAAGTTGCCTGACTAATAAGTTCTCATATTCGCGTGCAGGATGCAGTCCTGGTCACGCGTGGGTTGTCCGCCCGTGACCAGAGCGCGGGAGGCATAAAATGAAACGCATGTTATTTAACGCGACACAGCCAGAAGAGCTTCGTGTCGCCATTGTCGACGGTCAGAAGCTGATAGACCTAGACATAGAATCAGCCGGTAAAGAACAACGTAAAAGCAATATCTACAAAGCAGTCATTACCCGTCTCGAGCCCAGTCTTGAGGCTGCCTTCGTCGAATACGGTGGGGACCGTCATGGATTCCTACCCTTCAAAGAAATTTCCCGTGTTTACTTCAAGGAAAATTCTGACCCCGCCAAGGTCCGTATTCAAGACGCTCTGCGTGAAGGACAAGAACTAATTGTCCAAGTAGATAAGGACGAACGCGGCACCAAGGGTGCGGCACTCACTACCTTCATCTCACTGGCTGGTCGGTACTTAGTTCTGATGCCAAACAATCCCCGTGGTGGGGGTGTATCTCGCCGCATCGAGGGCGAAGACCGGGCTGAACTACGCGATGTAATGTCTCAACTGGATGTTCCAACGGGCATGAGCATCATCGCCCGTACCGCAGGAATAGGCCGTAGCGAAGAAGAGTTACAGTGGGATCTCAACTACTTGATGCAGTTGTGGCGCGCTATTGAAGATGCCTCTAAAAGTCAAAATGGCGCTTTCCTGATTTACCAGGAAAGCAGCCTGGTAATACGCGCTATCCGTGACTACTTCCATCAGGAAATCGGTGAAATCCTGATTGATACCGAAAGTATTTATGATCAGGCCTGTCAGTTCATGAGCCACGTCATGCCTGCCAACGTTAATCGGGTCAAGCTCTATCATGATGACGTACCATTATTTTCACGTTTTCAGATTGAGCACCAGATTGAGACCGCATACTCTCGACAAGTAACCCTCCCCTCTGGCGGAGCCATCGTCATTGATCATACGGAAGCACTGGTCTCGGTTGACGTCAATTCTGCACGCGCAACCCGTGGTTCTGATATCGAACAGACTGCACTTAACACCAATCTAGAAGCTGCTGACGAGATAGCCCGTCAATTACGCTTGCGCGATCTGGGTGGACTGGTTGTCATTGATTTCATCGATATGGAGGTTACTCGCAATCAGCGTGAAGTGGAGGGTCGACTGCATGATGCGCTGCGTTATGACCGGGCACGGGTTCAAGTGGGAAAGATCTCTCGTTTCGGATTGCTGGAATTGTCTAGGCAGCGTCTCCGTCCTTCACTCGGGGAGAGCAGCTACATCTCTTGCCCTCGCTGCCACGGAACCGGTCATATCCGTGGTACTGATTCATCCGCTCTCCATATTCTCCGGATCATTCAAGAAGAGGCGATGAAAGAAAATACGGCCGCGCTACACGTTCAGGTCCCGGTGGATGTTGCCACCTATTTACTGAACGAGAAGCGTGCAGAGATTCATGCCATTGAGGCACGTCTGAAGATGAACGTAATATTGATTCCAAACGTTCACTTGGAAACTCCAAACTACACGATTGCCCGTCTGCGTCATGATGACGTCAAGCTGGGAGAGGTACAGACCAGCTATCAGATGGTAGAAAAACCAACAGAAGAGATTACTCTGCCATCAGCAGCACAGGAGTCGAAACCACCACGGCCACAAGCCGCTGTAAAGGGTATCACGCCCTCACAACCAGCCCCAATACGTGATGAGAGACCGCAATCTCAAATTAAAGAGACATCCCTTCTGAGTAAACTCTTCGGCTGGTTCACTCAGCCGAGCAGTGAAGAACAAAAGGAAGAGCCAAAACAAACCAGAACTAGGCCGCAGCGGCAGGAGCGCCCTCGTGGACGTCATGACCGTGGGCGCGACGGTAAGCGTGATGAGCGTAGTGAACCTGGTAGCGAGGCTGGTGGTGCTTTGATTCAAGGGCGAGCAACTCCCGCTCAACGACCCCCACGCGGAGAACAAGATCCCAAGGGAGATAAACCCAGCCAGAAAAAACCATCACGGCCACCACGGGAAGAACGCAACCGGACCGAAACCAAGCCGCTATCAGAGGATGAACAATTGACAGGGGAATCTCCTCTGTCAGGAGAGAGCCAACCGCAGCAAGGTGAGGATGGCGGGCGATCACGTAGGCACCGTGGAGGCAGACAGCGTGACCGTGGTGACCGTCGTGGGCGTGAAGATCAGGGGAACCAGCAGCAAACAGGCAACCAAAGTAATCCGGCTGAATACTCTGCTTCGACCCAAACATCATTCCCTGTTGAATCTGTATCTTCATCCTCCTTCGAGCCATCGCAGGAACTATCGGGTATCAGTACAACCCCTTCTTCGGTGCATCAATCAGGAGGCATTACTGAAGAGCAGAGATCAACTCCTACCGGGACATCTCAGCAGGAGATAGCGCAAACTGCTCTAGAATCAATACCGGTCGATGTAATACCTGCCCGCATCACACCTGTGGCAACATCCGCCCAAGTCGAGATTGACCTCGTGCAGCAAGTCGCACCAACTGTAGCGCCGGTCACGAAAACTGAACCAGAAGTCCGCACAAGCCTGCCTGTTGCAGCAGCACCTGAGACCGTGAATCTAGCTGCGAGCGGTTTAATTATGATTGAGACCTTTCCTGAGAAGGTAAGGTCGCTTGAGGCCGATGTATTAGAACAAACGGCACAACCGAAGCGCCGGCGAGAAATATTGGCACCCTCATCCATCGTAGAGAATGAGTCACTAGTACAAATCGAAACGCACAAGGAGTAGCGCCGAATAAAAGGGTGTGAGCGATTCACACCCTTTTTTAAGTACGACTGCAGAGGGAAGATGTCGACCCTCTACTTTCACACTCTGCAGTTATTTTTTATTGCGAATGTGATTCAGCAGCTCTAGTCCAGCTTCCTCTACCATATCCAGCACCTCTTCAAACCCTTGGCTTCCACCAAAATAGGGATCAGGAACTTCCTTGCGGTCAGTGAATTTCTTACTGTGCTGCATCAACAGTCCGAGCTTATGGCTATATTGCGGCGGGCATTGCTGCTTAAGTAGAGTAAGATTATCTTCGTCCATTGCCAGAATGTGATGGAACGTCTCAAAATCTGATATCTGTACCTGCCTCGCACGTAGTCCTTTCATGTCGTAACCACGGCGTTGTGCTGCATTCTGCGCCCTCTCATCAGGTGGGCCACCGATATGATAATCATGGGTACCGGCAGAATCGATATAAAGCTGTCCATCGATTCCAGCCATCCCAACCTGGTGTTTGAATACAGCTTCCGCAGTGGGCGAACGACAAATATTGCCCATGCACACAAATAAAACTCGAGTTTCCATGATTTCTTCTGAGCTCATGACAGCGTTCTCATCATGACGAGATTACGATCTGTAGGTGGTTGCCAATATATCTTCTAATACGGCAGTATCGCGTCGGGCTTGGCTTGCAAGATAACCTTACGAAAATCTTCCTGAATACGCTTTAATGCTGACTGACTATCAGCCTCGAAGCGCAATACAATTACCGGGGTGGTATTGGACGAACGTGCCAAGCCAAAACCATCTCGGTATTCCACTCTCAGACCATCGATGGTGATGACACGTTCTGGATCATCAAAACGAGCGGTCTTTTGCAATTGCGCGATGAGCGTGTAATTCTCTCCTTCTTTCAGTCTGATCTGCAGTTCCGGAGTACTGATCGCGTCTGGGATGGCATGCAGAGTGGCATTGATATCAACCTGCTGACTGAGCAACTCTAGCAATCGTGCCCCCGCGTAGAGACCATCGTCAAATCCATACCAACGCTCTTTAAAGAAAATATGGCCACTCATCTCCCCTGCTAGGAGTGCACCAGTCTCTTTCAGCTTGCCCTTGATGAAAGAATGCCCCGTCTTCCACATGATCGGCTTACCACCATGATGCTCGATCCATGGCGCTAAGTTGCGCGTACATTTCACGTCAAAAATAATCTGTCCACCAGGATTTCTAGACAACACATCAGCAGCAAAAAGCATTAGCTGTCGGTCTGCGTAGATGATGCTACCATCCTTAGCAACAACACCTAGGCGATCTCCATCACCATCAAACGCAAGTCCAATCTCGGCGTCAGTCGTCTTGAGCATACCGATCAAGTCTCTCAGATTCTCAGGTACAGATGGATCTGGATGATGATTAGGAAACGTTCCATCAACCTCACAGAATAGCTCAACCACTTCGCACCCAAGGCTGCGATAGAGTTCTGGAACGTAGGCGCCAGCCACACCATTCCCACAATCAACAATAACCTTCATCGGCCGCGCAAGCTTAATGTCGTTAGAAATCCGCTGAAGATACGTCGCACTGATATCATGCGTTCGATAGTCCCCGCTGCCATTCATCAGATCACTTTTTTCGAGGCGAATGCGCAACGACTGAATCGATTCAGCTGCCAAAGTCTCGCCACCCAGCACCATCTTCAGGCCATTATAATCAGGGGGGTTATGGCTGCCAGTGACCATCACACCAGAGTAACCACATAACTCATGGGCCGCGAAGTAGAGCATGGGTGTGGCAACCATTCCAACATCCACCACGTTAACGCCACTTTTTTGCAAACCCTTTGCCAGCGCCTGGGATAACTCTAATCCAGACAACCTTCCATCCCGTCCGATTGCAACCGATGTAAGTCCACGTGACCGTGCCTCGGAACCGATGGCATGACCAATGGCCTCGACGATAGCAACGGTCAGTGTCTTACCGACGACACCTCGAATATCGTAGGCCTTAAAAATTTCGTTTGGGAGATTTTGCAAGGGGCTTCTCAATAACTGGTCACTAGTTAGCCAGGCCAATCTGCTGGGGATGCTGCAGGAATAAATTCAAGTGAGTCATGGATCTAGTGATGCCCTGATGAGGTGGCTCCACCCTTAAGGGTATAGCGGGTGCCGCAGTAGGGGCAAAGCGCCTCACCCGTATTCTCAATCGGCAGGTATACGCGCGGGTGAGAGTTCCAGAGAAGCATCGATGGCATTGGGCAATGCAGTGGTAAGTCATTCTCAGAAACTTCTATCTGTCTCTGTTTATTATCGGTGAGATTGTCCTGCATAGGCAGCTCCGTCAAACTTGATCAAACATAAGTTAGCCAGTCGGCATGATTCTTAGCTCTGCCGCTGACGCAGTCAAAAAACATAGCCTGTAGTCTAGTGGTGATCGGGCCACGTTTGCCGTCGCCAATAGTTCGGTTATCAAGCTCACGGATCGGCGTGACTTCCGCTGCTGTCCCAGTAAAGAATGCCTCTTCGGCACAATAGACTTCATCCCGAGTGATCCGTTTTTCAACCACAGAGAGACCAATCTCTTCGGCAAGTTCAATAATTGAAGCGCGGGTGATGCCCTCCAGACAGGATGTCATATCTGGGGTATAGAGCTTTCCATGCTTGATGATGAAAATATTTTCGCCAGAACCTTCAGCTACATAACCGTCCACATCCAGTAACAATGCCTCATCATAACCATCATGTGCCGCCTCCTGGTGAGCTAGGATTGAGTTGGCATACGTGGTGACCGATTTAGCCCGGCACATATTCACATTGACATGGTGGCGCGAGAAGGATGAAGTCTTGACACGAATACCTTTCTCTATTCCGTCCACACCGAGATAGGCACCCCAAGGCCAAGCAGCGACCGCCACATGTACTGTGAGTGTCTTGGCGGAAATACCCATCGCTTCAGAGCCGTAGAAAGCAATCGGGCGGATGTAGCATGACTCTAACTTATTCTGTTTGACCACCTCGCATTGGGCCTGAATCAGGGTGGCCTTGTCATAAGGCATCTTCATCATAAAGATGTGAGCCGAATTGAATAATCGATCTGTATGCTCTTGAAGCCTAAAGATTGCGGGGCCTTTGTCAGTCTGGTATGCGCGCACACCTTCAAACACTCCCATTCCATAGTGCAGCGTATGCGTGAGTACATGGGTCGTAGCATCACGCCATGGAACCATCTTCCCATCGTTCCAGATCACGCCATCGCGGTCAGCCATTGACATACAGGGACTCCCACAGAGATTCGAAAGGCTTCATTTTAACGTATTTTCCAAGGAAGAATTATAACAGAGCAGTAAGTTATTCTTTCTAGACACCGAATATCTCTTCCCATAATCCCAATACCGCCGCACGGGCATCGCTTAACTCATCCGCATCAACACGCGCAAACTTCTGTAGCTTGTCAGACATTGATGCTGCGCCTGTCGATACAGAGTCTCCACTCAGCCTGAGACGGTGCTGCACCCTCCTGAATTCACGATAAGCATTGAGCACTTGCTCAGCGAGCTGTACAGGAATGAGATCTAATTTTCCCGCAAGTTTTAACAGCGCAATGTTACCAATATTGGCCGTCAATTCCGGATGTTCGCAGGCATGGCCAAGTACGAGATACTGCACCATAAATTCAACATCAATAATGCCGCCACGGTCATGCTTAATATCAAATAACCCGCTTGAATTGGGATGAGTATCTAGCATTTTCTGACGCATTAAAAGAACCTCATGCTTCAGATTCTCCAGGTCACGTCGTTGGCAAAGAACCTCCTTACGAAGGCCCTCAAAAGCCTCCCCTACACGACAATCACCCACTACGAAGCGAGCCCGTGTCAGTGCCTGATGTTCCCACATCCAAGCTTGATTCCGCTGGTATTCCTCAAAAGCTTCAATGGAGCTCACTAGCAGACCGCTGCTGCCATTGGGGCGAAGACGCAGATCGGCCTCATAAAGCAGCCCTGCCGAAGTGTAGCTGGTAAGCCAAGAATTAATGCGCTGAGCAAGCCTAGCGTAAATCTCAGGAGCATCAGGATGGGGATCATTATATAGAAAGATGATATCAAGATCAGATGCATAGCCAAGCTCCTTCCCACCCAGCTTACCGTAACCGATGATCGCAAAAGCAGGGAGATCCTGGTGCTTTCTCCTCAAGCCCGACCATGCTAGATTCAATACCGTATCCAGCACTAAATCAGCGAGCTCAGTCAAATGGTCGCTCAGAGTCTCCAGCGGTAACAGACCCTCAAGATCTCTGACCAACAACTGGAATACTTGAGCATGTTGAAAATGCCGCAGCACATCCATCTGTTGTTCAACATCATCACCGAGTTGATTGGCCTCATTTAACTGCTGTGCCAGTTCCGTCCTGATCTTGGGCCAGTCGGGTATGCTATTAAGATCAGCTGGATTGAGTAATTCATCCAACAAGATCGAATGCCGGCCCAGATACTCACTCGCCCATTGGCTAGTATTTGCAAGCTTGGCTATCCGTTCCAAGGCTTGTGGAAATTCCAATAATAGGGCGAGATAGGCTGCGCGACGGCTTACACTCTCCAGTAACTGCAACATACGTTCCAGTGTGTGGTCAGCCGACGAAAACTTGGCCGCCACTTCTATGATGGCCGGAACCAACGAATCAACCCGCTTTCGACTGGATTCAGATAACTGTCTATAGCGGCCGCTACGGCGGAACTCTTGCAAACGGAATAGTGCTGCTGTTGGATCAGAGAACCCTATTGCAGCAAGTTGATCAGTAGCCGCCTTGGCCTCAGATTCATCGCCCGAGTGCTCTTGCCATAACCAAGCCAGAGTATCCCTATTTTGAGATTCTTGAGGAGCAGCAAAAACCAATTCAAAGTGACGAGTTACATTCCTACGGTGAGTATCAAGACTCTGTAAGAAAACAATATAACTTGGAGACCCCATGGAGGCTGATATCAATTCCTGATCTGCGGAAATACTCGGCAACATGTGAGTCTGTTGATCATCGAGATACTGCAACCGGTGTTCCAGATTACGCAGAAAATGATAGGCATCCACTAACTCCAAAACCGTTTTATCCGGCAATTGCTTTTTCTCTCGAAGGCACTGCAGAACGGCAAGCGTTGGGCGAACCCGCAAATCAGCGTCACGACCTCCACGTACCAACTGAAATACCTGTGCGATAAATTCGATTTCGCGAATACCACCGGGTCCGAGCTTGATATCATCATGGATCTCACGGCGACTGACCTCCTTGCGGATTTGTGAGTGCAGGCCGCGCATAGATTCATAAGCACCAAAATCAAGATATTTCCGATATATGAATGGTCTCGCTACCTGCTGCATGAGTTTTGACTCTTCTACACTCGATCCCGCAGCAACTATCCGGCTCTTGATCCACGCATAACGCTCCCACTCACGCCCCTGAGTGATGAGATACTTCTCCAGCATAACGAAACTCATTGCCAGTGGCCCACTATCACCATAGGGGCGCAACCTCATATCCACCCTGAACACAAATCCATCCGCCGTAATCTCATGCAGACTGGCAATCAACTTTCGACCCAGTCTCGCAAAAAAATCATGGTTGGAGATACGTCTTACTCCATCTGTTTCGCCGTCTTCCGGATAAACAAAAATCAGATCTACATCCGATGAAACATTGAGCTCCCCACCACCTAGCTTGCCCATAGCAACTACCAGCATATTCTGAACCGCTCCACTCTCAGAACCCCTAGGGGAACCGTAGCGAGCAGTGTCAGATAACCAATCTCGATGACGTTCTAGCGCAAAGCTAATTGTAATTTCAGCCAGATGGGTCATGCTTGTCATGACCTCGACAAGATCTGCCATTCTGCTTAGATCACGAACGATCAGACGCAGCATCACTCTCTTACGCAAGTCACGTAATGCCTTATTAAGTGTTACTTCGTCCGTAGCATTGCCGTAACTTACATCTAGGCTTGCCTGCATCTCTTCTCTGAGAAAAGGTAACCGAAGATTTTGCAAAAGTTCAGTACGCAACCCCGGCTCACTCGTTAGCAAGCGCTGTGCATACCGACTAAACGGCAAGACGGATTCGATTATTTCTTCAGTAGAGTGGATAGCCATGTGCATGCTTGAGAATTCGGAGTTAAAATTCTATGAAACTGGTTATACTGACGCTATCTATGCAGCCCGCCTACGCGCTTCAAATAAAGAGAAGTCAACTATACATACTAAGTCTAGGTACGATGCTGTACACCCCTATTTTGGACAATTTCGAAAGACACTATCCCTTTCCAAGACAGAGTTAAGCATACTTTCCCAGCTGTAAAACTGGAATTATTTGTTGAATTTGCCAGCCATTTTACCCCTTGTTCAGCGTAGTGGCTTCTGGTTCCAACTGCTAACGCGGAGCCTTCTGGTCACAGCGGTTTTCTTCTCAATGCTATTGTTGGCGTTGCGTTACTGGCTGCTGCCGGGTATTGATCACTACCGACAAGATATTGCTGCCGTCATTACCCAGGCTGCCGGGCAACGAGTAACCATCGGCGCAGTCAGCGCGGAGTGGGATGGACTGCGCCCCCACTTGATGCTGCGCACGGTACAGGTTCATAACAAAGAAGGTGATCCAGCATTACTCCTAGATCAAATAGAGAGCACGCTGTCTTGGCTATCGATATTACACGGCGAGATCCGTTTTCATAGCATCAGGATCGACAAGCCAGACCTGACCATACGCCGCGATACCGCGGGCATCATCCATGTGGCTGGGGTTGCACTTAGCCCAGATCAGAGTGAGGGCGGTTTCGCTGACTGGTTACTACGCCAGAGACAGCTTATCCTCAGTGATGCCAGTATCTTGTGGCAGGATGATCAGCGCGGCTCGCCAGCCTTGGAACTAAAAACCGTTAACATGCGCCTGGAAAATCGTGGGCAGCACCACCGGTTTGGAATACATGCCATCCCTCCTAGCAACCTTGCAGCACCTCTTGATATACGTGGAGACTTTACTGGAGACTCATTAGGCTCTCTTGAGAAGTGGCGCGGCCAAATCTTTACACAGCTTGATTATGCTGATATCGCAGCCTGGCGCCCATGGCTACCCTTCCCTGAAACAATTGAATTCAATCGCGGTGCCGGATCAATCCGAATGTGGCTCGGAATAGATGGAACGGTCGTGGAGGGGCTGACAGCAGATGTTCGCCTACAGAATGTTAAAACACGTCTTGCTCAAGAATTGCCGGAGCTAAACCTTATCAGCCTGCAGGGTCGGGTCGGATGGAAGCGAATCAATAACGGCACCGATGAAGGTACTGAATTGTCCACACGCGGACTCAGTATCTCGATTCATGGCGAGGAGACCTTACAGCCACTAAATCTATCTCTGCAAACATTCCCCACAAACAACGACAAGCCAAGCAGTGGAAGGCTGAACCTCAATGTTCTAGATCTCGAGACTCTGATGAATCTGGTGGAATACCTGCCGGTCCAAGTATCGCTGCGTGAAAGACTTGATGAGTTATCCCCCATCGGCGAGATTCGTGACATACAAGCAGAATGGAATGGTGAGTGGCCCACCCCCACGCACTTCAATATAAAGGGTGGATTCACCAACCTCGGAATGAAGAAATTCTACCCAATACCCGCCTTTAGGGGCATCAGCGGCAATATTGCTGGCACTGAGAAAGGGGGAACTCTTAATCTTAGTTCACAGAAAATCAGCATGGCATTACCAGAAACACTTCGCAAACCGGTGATGCTAGACAGGCTCAATGGTCAAGTTAATTGGGAATTATTAACTGACAAAAATCTCATCGAATTTAAATTTAACAATATTGAGTTTGCCAATGATCATGCTGCTGGGTCCGTTTCCGGCAGCTATCATAGCGTACCAGACGGGCCGGATCTGATTGATCTGAATGCGCATCTGACACAGGCAGATGCGCGCTATGTCGGTCACTATATACCGACAATGGTAAATCAGTCTGTTCGTGATTGGCTTGAACGGTCGATTGTGGCAGGAGATCTCAGTGATGTAAAACTACGTCTCAGGGGTAGCCCGGCAGAGTTCCCATTCAACAATAACGAGAATGGTATTTTTCAGATAAATGCGAAGGCCTCTGGCGTAGAGCTGGATTACCTCTCAGAATGGCCAAAGATAAAAAATATATCTGCGGACCTACTGTTTCAGGGCAGCCGCATGGAAATCATCTCTTCCCGTGCAAACATTTTTGATGCCGATCTAAACAAAATAAAAATACAGTTTGCCGATATGGCCGATCCTGATGCGACCCTCAAGATAGAGGGTGAAGCTACGGGCACTACCAAAGACTTCATTAAATTCATTGAGAAGAGCTCCCTATCCAACTACACCAGCGGAATGGTCGACGGCATCACTGCGGTGGGGGATGGCGAACTACTGCTCAAGCTCGATATACCGTTATTTCGTTTGAATGACATCAAACTCGTTGGAAACTATCGTTTCATTAATAACCAGATTAACCCTGGGCCCTACCTGCCCAACCTAGATCAATTAAACGGAGTGCTGACTTTTACTGAGTCTGGTATCGGAATAGAAAAGATCGCTGCACAAGTGCTTGGTGGGCCTGTTGACTTCCACTCCTCTACCCCACGAGAGGGAGGCATACGAATAACCGCGACAGGTAGAGCCAACCTCGACAATCTACGTCAACTCGGTCGAGACAAGCCCACAGTTTCCACTAAAACGTGGGCACAGCACTTCAGCGGGAGCACCGACTGGCAAGCTGTCATGAATATACGCAAAAAACTGCTCAACGTATCTATCGAGTCATCCATGCAAGGACTCGTTTCTGCCCTTCCAGAGCCTTTTTCTAAAACAGCAACAGATCATCTGCCCCTACGTTTCGAAAGAAAATCAGTCGACTCACGTCGAGATGATCTGATCCTGCGCTATGGCGGATTAGTGGCCGCACAGATCAAGCGTACCCGAGATAACTCAGGTAATTACCGAGTAGATCGTGGCATGGTCAGTTTCGGCACCACATCCACCTTGTCACCCGCAAAAAATGGTGTAACCGTCAATGGATCATTACAATCATTAGATCTGGATCAGTGGCGAAGCTTATTCAAGCAGAATGATGAAGGGGGACGCCTTTCGCTGGATCCGTCACGAATCAACCTACACATCGGCGCACTCAAGTTTCTTGAGAGGCGCTTTCACAACATTGCTCTGAATGCTTTCATCGACGGGGGAGAATGGCACTCCACCATTTCGAGTAAAGAGGTCAACGGTGATATAAACTGGCATCCATCCGGGAATGGTAAATTGGTTGCTCGTTTGAAGAGCTTAATCATTCCAGCTTCTACTCCCACCAAACCGACTACAGCAAAGCAGGTACAGTTTCAAGAGAAGAGCCTACCTGCGTTGGATGTCGTAGCAGATCATTTCAGCGTCAACGAGAAATCACTGGGCAAGCTTGAACTGCTGGCGAATCAACAGAAACAAGACTGGCATATTGAGAGACTGCACATCACCAACTCCGATAGTTCATTGGCAGCAAAAGGGATATGGCAGAGTCATGCTGTACCCCCTCGAGTTCAAGCAGATATCAAACTAGAGTCTAGTGATATCGGCAAGCTTCTGACGCGATTGGGTTATCCAGACCGGGTGAAGCGTGGCAGAGGTGGGCTTGAGGGAGCCCTGTCGTGGTCCGGCAACCCCAGATCGATCGATTACCCTACGCTGTCCGGCAACCTCAAGCTAAAAGCTCGGCAGGGTCAGTTCCCTAAACTTGAAACAGGCATTGGAAAATTGTTCAGCATCTTTGACCTAAAATCACTACCTCAGCGGATTACATTAGATTTCCGCGATATACTCAATGAAGGCTTTGGCTTCGATGACATTACCGGTAATGTTAAAATAAATCGCGGTGTAGCAGCCACTCATGATCTCAGAATCCGGGGATCTGCAGCGAAGTTCGCCATAAATGGAGAGGTCGATCTGACGGGAGAGACCCAGAAATTAAATGTCAGAGTCATCCCCTCATTGGGCCTAGTCACACCAGTAGTGGGGATTGCTTCCATGATTGTAAATCAAGAACTGAAAGATCCATTCGATCAAGTGGTATCGAGCGAATATAATGTTACTGGCACTTGGGCGGATCCGCTCATCACTGAAGTCACTCGCTAAGTAAAAACATCATTTAATGACCGACCACCCAAGTACTCTTAACACACCCATATCAGGAAGAACTAGTAACGACCCGATATGTGTTGCAGCCATCCAGATGGTGGCGGGTACCAGCATATCTTCTAATCTTGAAGAGGCTTCACGCCTAATCGAGATAGCCGCCTCTCGGGGGGCTAAGCTTGCGGCATTGCCAGAGTATTTTTTCCTCATGGGTATGAACGAGTCTGACAAGGTCACAGCAAGCGAACAGGATGGCAGTGGACCGATACAGGAATTCCTAAGTGCGACCGCCAAACGTCTTGGTATCTGGCTGGTCGGCGGATCAGTGCCACTGATATCATCCAGACCCGATAAAGTACGTAATAGTTGTTTAGTTTATGACGACACTGGTACGCGGATGGCCCGTTACGACAAGATACACTTGTTTGGTCTTGAGCTTGGCAGCGAACATTATTCCGAAGAAAAGACTATCGAGGCCGGTAACCAAGTAGTCGCCTTCGAGTCTCCGTTCGGTCGTATTGGACTATCCATATGCTACGATCTGCGGTTCCCAGAACTTTACCGATCAATGGGTAGGGTGGATGTCATTCTCGCCCCGGCGGCCTTTACTGCGATAACTGGCAAGGCCCATTGGGAAACGTTGATCCGCGCACGCGCCATCGAGAATCTGGCATATGTAATTGCACCCGCTCAAGGGGGGTGCCATGTGAACGGTCGAGAGACTCACGGTGACAGCATGATCGTTGATCCATGGGGAGTGGTACTCGACCGCCTACCGCATGGGGCAGGTACTGTGATTGCTAACATTAATCCGGAGTACCAAACCAGCCTGCGTAAAAGTTTGCCCGCATTGAACCACCGTACCTTGCACCGTTGTTGAAGTCTTTCGTAAAGAATAATTTTTCTGATTGATCAGATAATACAAATGGATACCATGATTACAGAACCCATCACCGAGTCCAACGATCTCTTTGCCATGGCCGAGCGTTGCCTACTGAAGCCTTACGAGATAGATGCAGCCGGACTGAAACAAGTCTTCGGGCAGATACTCACACATCATGTAGATTATGCCGACCTCTATTTTCAGTATAACCGCTCCGAGGGATGGGTATTAGAAGAGGGTATCGTCAAGTCTGGTAGCTTCAATATCGATCAAGGGGTTGGAGTAAGAGCGGTAAGTGGTGACAAGACTGCATTCGCCTATTCTGACGATATCAGCATGCCTGCGCTTGCCACGGCGGCAAAAGCCACTCGTGCCATTGCAAGTCAGGGGTCAACAGGTTCGGTACAGGCCGTCAGACGTGCTAAGGGACGCGAGCTTTACTTGCCGCAGGATCCAATCGCCAGTCTGGGAGATGCGGATAAAGTAGCCCTGCTAGAAAAACTTGAAGGATATGCCCGCGCGGTCGATCACCGCATCAAGCAGGTGATTGCATCCCTCGCAGGAGAGTATGAAGTAGTTCTGGTAGCCCGCAGCGATGGTTTAATGGCAGCGGACGTGCGGCCATTGGTGAGGGTCTCTCTGCAAGTCATCGCGGAACAGGATGGTCGTCGCGAGCAGGGTGTTGCAGGTGGTGGCGGGCGCTTCGATTATGCCTATTTCACCGATGATATCTTGCGCGATTATGCCGAAAAAGCAGTCCATCAGGCGCTCGTCAATCTCAATGCAAAACCTGCACCGGCCGGGACTATGACAGTGGTGCTGGGAGCTGGCTGGCCCGGGATACTCTTGCATGAAGCCATTGGCCATGGCCTGGAAGGAGACTTTAACCGTAAGGGGAGCTCGGCATTCTCAGGGCGCGTCGGTGAACGCGTCGCCGCCAATGGTGTAACCGTGGTGGATGATGGTACCTTGGCAAGGAGACGGGGATCACTAAACATTGACGATGAGGGTAACCCCACTCAATGCACCGTACTGATCGAGGATGGTATCCTCAGGGGCTATCTACAAGACAGTCTGAATGCAAGGCTGATGGGGGTTCCCATCACCGGTAACGCTAGAAGAGAGTCCTTCGCCCATATCCCCATGCCACGAATGACGAATACTTATATGCTGAATGGTGACAAGAACCCAGAAGAGATCATCGCCTCAGTTAAGCATGGGCTATATGCAGTGAACTTTGGTGGTGGACAGGTAGATATTACCAGTGGGAAATTTGTTTTTTCTGCTGCGGAGGCTTACATGATCGAAGATGGGAAGATCTCTTACCCAGTAAAAGGAGCAACCCTAATCGGAAATGGGCCTGAGGTCCTTACCCGTGTGTCCATGATCGGAAATGACATGATGCTTGACCCCGGTGTCGGCACTTGCGGCAAAGAAGGCCAAAGCGTACCGGTCGGTGTGGGTCAACCTACGTTACGAATAGATGGTCTGACGGTCGGTGGGACTGCATAGGGACTACTGTTCTAAATCGCCTTCTAAAACTCCAATCTCATCATGTAACATTTATTATTCTAGTACCCGCGAGCCGATCATGCAGAAACTGGTGGTCACGGTCAAACAAGGCCCAGAATATTCCAAACCCAAACAGGGAAATTCCGACTACTGCATACAGGTAGCGCTTGACTCCTTGTTTCAGATTCAGCCCGTCCCCAGTCGCAGTGGTCAGCCGCAGTTTCCAAGTTTGCATTGCCAGAGTCTGTCCACCGTGGGTCCAGAACCAAATGAAGTAAGCACCCATGACCAATAGCAAATAAAACTGGTGGGCAGACTTAAAGAAGGAAGAGTCTGGATTGCGGAATACGAGATGAAAAATAAAACTGGCGATAAATAATACTGCAAGCAAGAGTAGTGACTCATAGATCATGCTGAGTATCCGCCGCCAGAATCGCGATATTGGCGGCTTTATTGTTTCAGACTCTTGATTCAATGAGGGGGTCTCTTTCACGATAAAGGAGTGTAAGTACCTGCCCTAGGAGCTCTCAACTTATTTATATCGACTCCATTAAGATTCAATTTCATACCGCCTATGAGGAGTTAATTGCATCATTCTAGATGGTAGCAAATTTTCTCGACTTACCGGAATAGTTTACAGAAGGCCAGGTAAGGGAGGTCGCGATCGAACCTATAAAAATCATGCAAAAAACCAAATCCTCCACTCAGATAAACGCCTTTTCCTGGGATAATATGAATCGGCAGCGGGATCCGATTATTCTGAATAGGATCGGCATAAGGACTTGTCCCTGACCTGCGGCAATTTGTCACATTGCATTGCATCGTCCATCCGCCTATTATTCGAACCTTTTACTTGATCTGTTGAGAGAATCCTCCGCCAGAGACACGATACGCTGCTGTTCCTTACTGGCCATGGATAGACTGTACGACTACTTGATAGAATTTTAAACAATGAATTACGACATACTCTTATTTACTGCGTGCAAGTGATGAGACATTTACTCCTTGTGCTGATGCTGACTATGTCTGGTATGGCGATGGCCGCGCATGATGTACGCCCCTTCATACCCGGTAGCCTAGCTCAAATACTGGCTGCTCGTGAGGACAGACCCTTCATCCTTGTCCTCTGGTCTCTCGAGTGCCAATACTGCCCGGCCGAACTTAGAATGTTGGGAGCACTTAAAAAACGTCATCCTAAATTAGATATTGTTCTCGTTGCTACCGATACACCCAATGAAGCTCGCCAGCTTGCAACACGAGTTAAGAGCTATGGGATGGGTAAGGTCGAGCAGTGGGTCTTTTCAGAAGATATGCCGGAGCGATTACGTTTTGAGATTGACCGCCGTTGGTATGGCGAAATACCACGCACGCATTTTTACGACCGTGCACATCAACGTGAGATCAAGACCGGCTTGATCAACCAAAAGTTTGTCGAAGATTGGATAGCTCAAAATGTTACGCCTGACTCGACCCGGCGCTGAGTATCAGACAAACCGGCGTAATCCAGCACTCTTGCCAGGACTGCTGCTTGTCATTTTAGCGCATGTCGCCTTACTCTATGGCCTGTGGAGTCAGCGGATGATCCCACCTCCTGAGAAGATCGCAACACTGTTCGTTAACTTTATTACTGCATCCAGACCAGCGGAAGAGTTGAAAACAGAACTGCAGCCCCCAAAACCAAAATTAGAAAAGAATCCAAAATCTCGCCAACTGGTCGCTGAAACACCGGCATTGGATGACAATGAGCCGGTCGCACCAACGCCGCCGAGAATGCCAGAAACGGCATCAGTAATCTCACCCACCCAGATGCCACAAGGTCCAGTCACTCTGTCTGCCGAGTTATCAGTCGTTTGCCCCGAATTGAGCGCACCCTCTTACCCACCACTGTCCCGCCGACTGGGTGAGGAAGGAAAACTAGTACTACGGGTTGAGTTGGATGAAAGTGGTCACATCAGTGTGGCCCAAGTGGTTAATAGCAGCGGCCACAAACGCCTGGATGAGGCCGCCCTGACCGCGGTAAAGACATGGCGATGCAATCCCCCTCGGCGTAATGGCATACCCGTTAGGGCCATTGCCCTACAACCCTTCAATTTTGTATTGCACGGAGATTAGCACGATGGAAAAAGAACTCGGCTTCGCACACTTT
>JBAWVG010000021.1:0-25124 GCA_037147395.1 Nitrosomonadaceae bacterium
CATCATTCGCGATAATGCACCTTAAGGCTCAGATCACGAAACTTAGGAAATAGTGACGGATCGGGTGGTAACGGAAGTGGCTTAGCCAGGATAATGGCGCGCTCAACCGCGCTATCAAATGCAACATAACCACTACTTCTCCGCATCCTCACGCTGAGAATATCACCCCCTGGCAACAATGTAACGTCCAGTTCTGCCACGGAATCATCTGGGATATTAGGCGGCAAGACAATACGGCTCCTGATCTTAGCCATTATCTTCGCCTTATATTCAGCAATCACGTCCAGCGCCCTGGATTGTGCTGCCTGCTGTGCCCGCTGCTTCTCAAGTGCCTCCTGATCACGCACTAGTTGTTCCAAATCATCAGCGACCCTGGGCTTCTGCTCCTCAGGTACTGATTGCTTCTTCTCAACAGGCTTAGGGGGCTCAACCTTCTCCTTAAGCGCAATATCAGGCTTAGTCGGTGATGGTCGCGTCTCCTGCTTAGGGGGTAGGGGCTTCACCTCGGGCGGGCTAGGAGCCTGCTTAGGTGCCAATGGTTTTGCGCTGGCGGCAGATTGGCTTGGGGGGGGCAAACTATCCCATAAATCGACAGTCATCCCCTGTGGTGGATAGCTCTTCCAATTGAGACCGAACACCATGAGTGCCAAAAAAGCCACATGCACCAATAGCGCTAGAGCTCCTGCCGGCAATAGCCCCGGTTCAGGGTGTGATGAGTCTCGCAATACCAGCGCACTCATTTTGATCTGGCTAGCAGCCCGACTTTTTTCACTTGTTGCTGTTGTAAAATATCCATCACATTCATCACTTCTTCATACCGCACACTCTTGTCGGCAGCAATCACGACCGGCTGTTCAGCATTTTCTGACTGCTTTTGCTTGATTGTTTCGACCAGTTGAGTACGACTGATGGTCTGCTCAGCACCCGTTTTGTTTCGGTCACGCAGAGTCAACGTGCCGTCAGCCCTGATGACTACTTCCAGTGGCGCTACTGGGGGTGCTAGGGATTTACCGATCTGCGGCAACTCAATCTGTCCGGGGCTGATCAGTGGCGCAGTGATCATAAAAATAACCAGTAGCACCAGCATCACGTCGATATATGGAACGACGTTGATCTCATTCATCTGACGGCGCTTGTTACGTCGTTCAGCCATCATGTAAGCCCCATAAAGCCACTTTCATTAGGCCGTCTGCCGCTGAAGTACATTAGACAGCTCTTCCATAAAACTCTCAAAACGAGTCGCCAGCCTATCGATATCATGCGCGTACCGGTTGTAAGCAATGACCGCTGGGATTGCCGCAAACAATCCCATCGCTGTCGCGATCAGCGCCTCTGCAATACCGGGAGCAACATGTGCAATCGTGGCTTGGGTGACGTTAGATAGTCCACGAAAAGAGTTCATGATCCCCCAAACCGTGCCAAACAAACCAACATAGGGACTCACCGACCCTACCGTCGCCAGAAAGGATAAGTGCGATTCAAGTCCATCCATCTCCCTTTGGTATGTGGCCCGCATTGCCCGTCGCGTACCATCCATTACCGTACTGATGTCTATTCCGGGTTGGCGCTTATTCTTAACAAATTCACGGAAGCCAGCCTCAAAGATCCGCTCCATGCTGCCCTTCGTGTTACGCGCATTGCCGGCGCTTTGGTAGAGCTTGTTGAGGTCGGGGCCCTTCCAAAACATGTCCTCAAACTCATCACTCTGCTTCGTCGCCTGCCGGATAGCGAACATTTTACGAAAGATAAACCACCACGACATAAATGAAGTCAGCAATAACAACGCCATCACTAATTGTACCGGCAGGCTCGCGCTGCTTATCAGGTAGAAGACAGACATATCTTGTGTAACTGATGCATTCATAATAATTTTCCAAGTTTGTACCGTAGTGGCGCTGGTACGCTCACCGGCTTCAGAGTATCAACACCCACACATACCGCATTAACAGTAGCGCCCGCCAAAAGAGTCTGGCCGCGCAACACATCTTGGCAGAGAGTCAGCCTGCTTCTGCCCACTGCCTTCACTTGTACGCTCACCTGCAGTAAATCGTCCAGCAATGCTGGCTTGAAGTACTCAATGCTAAGTGAACGTATCATGAATATTGCCTTGTTTACTTGAACTAGGGAGTGAATATCAAACCCCATTTCGCGCAACCATTCATAGCGCGCGCGCTCCATGAAATTAAGATAATTCGAATGATAGACCACCCCTCCCGCGTCTGTGTCCTGATAATAGACGCGCACAGGCAGAGAGAAAGCGGCTATTGGAATCACGGCTACGCCACTGTTCTGAGTAGCAATATCAATGCTCATCGATGGACAAGTAAGCTCTCATTCTCCATCCCATAGTTCCCCGCTCAAACCATTCTTCGGTAGCGCCATGCCGAAGTGCTGGTAAGCGATCACTGTGGCCATGCGCCCGCGCGGGGTACGTTTCATGTAGCCTTGCTGGATCAGGTAAGGCTCTAGCACGTCCTCAATAGTGCCGCGCTCTTCGCTAATGGCCGCCGCGAGATTATCCACTCCTACCGGGCCTCCTCCAAACTTTTCCATCACCGCCAGTAATAGCTTCCTATCCATTACATCTAGCCCAGCAATATCTACATCCAGCATGATCAGGGCCGCATCCGCCACCGGGCGAGTGATCCGCCCCTCTGCCTTAACTTCAGCAAAGTCTCGGACCCGCCTCAGAAGACGGTTAACAATTCGGGGAGTGCCGCGAGAACGTCGAGCGATTTCTATCGCCCCATCGGACGAAATCTCAACATTAAGTAATCCCGCTGACCGCGTGACGATACGAGTCAACTCCTCTACCGAATAAAACTCCAGACGGGAGATAATCCCGAAACGATCACGCAACGGGTTGGTGAGCATCCCCGCGCGAGTAGTTGCCCCTACCAGGGTAAATGGTGGCAGGTCTAGCTTGACGGATCGTGCGGCAGGGCCTTCACCGATCATGATGTCGAGCTGATAATCTTCTAGGGCTGGGTAAAGAATCTCTTCCACTACCGGAGATAGCCGGTGGATCTCGTCGATGAACAGAACATCGTTGGTCTCGAGGTTGGTCAGGAGTGCTGCCAGATCGCCAGGACGCTCCAGTACCGGCCCCGATGTGTGACGCAAGTTCACACCCATCTCCCTCGCGATAATATGGGCTAGTGTCGTCTTGCCCAACCCCGGCGGGCCAAATAGCAGAACATGGTCAAGCGCTTCCTTACGCCGCCGCGCTGCCTCGATGAAGATCTGCAACTGCCCGCGCACTTTTTCCTGTCCGACATATTCATCCAGAAACTTGGGGCGAAGAGCCCTCTCCAGATCCTCTTCATGGGTAGAGGCTGGCTCAGAAGCAATCAATCGGTCAGTTTCTATCATTACTCTGGCAAGGACAGCTCATCGTGCACTCTTTCATTCGGTACAAGGAGCTTACTTTCATTACTTTTCTTTTGACAATAGCTTTAGTGCCTGACGGATCCCGTCCGACACAGTAACTCCAGTCGGTAACTGCTTGAGCGCCCAACTCGCTTCGCGGTCATTATAACCCAGCGATAGCAACGCATTGAGGATGTCATCCCCATCTCTTGAGGCAAGGGCTGTGCTGGTGCCACCGACAAGACCGGCCAGGCTCAAATCGAGTTTGTCACGCAATTCCATTAACAAGCGCTCAGCAGTCTTCTTCCCGATACCAGGCGTCTTGATGAGACGGTCGCTGTCCTGAGTCGCAACCGCCTGCTGCAAGTCAATCACGCTCAGACCGGATAGGACGGCTAATGCGGTTCTTGCACCCACCCCCGAAATTTTTACTAGTTGGCGAAAAGCCTGCCTCTCAGATTCAGTGCTAAATCCGAATAACAGGTGTATATCCTCTCGCACCACCAGATGAGTATGAAGTATGACCTCCTCACCTATGCTAGGCATCTGATAAAACGTGCTCATGGGCACGTCAATCTCATACCCGACTCCTTGCACGTCCACAAGTACGAGCGGTGGGCGCTTCTCTAACAACAACCCCGTTATCCGCCCGATCATACCAACCGCCCCCGTTTCATGCGGTAGCCCGCTGTCGAAATTCCTCCCAGACCTTGCCCGCCATGCGCATGACAAATGGCACAGGCAAGGGCATCTGCCGCATCTTCGCTCGGACTGCCATCAAGTTTCAACAGACGTCTCACCATTTCCTGCACTTGTTCTTTTTTTGCATGGCCGTTACCGACTACCGCCTGCTTGACTTGTAGTGCGGTATATTCAGCAACGGTAAGATTGTTCAGCACCGCAGCACAGATTGCTGCTCCTCGCGCCTGTCCCAGCATCAGTGTTGATTTAGGGTTTATATTGACGAACACCTGCTCGACTGCAACTTGATCTGGGTGATATTCCGCAATAACTTCATTGAGATTCTCTAGGATAGCCTTTAGGCGCAGCGGCAAACCACCCTCTGGAGTCTTAATGCAGCCGCTGCTGATATAGGTCAAGCTGCTACCAGTTTTGTCGATGATCCCGAAACCGGTGATCCGCAAACCGGGATCTATTCCAAGGATGCGGATCTCGTCACTCGCTAGGAATTATCACTGCTGTCGTATAGACTTCCTGCACATCATCAATACTCTCCAGTGCGTCCAGTAGTTTTTGCATTTTCACCGCATCATCACCGGTCAGCACAGCCTCATTCTCAGGTTTCATCGTTACTTCGGCATGCTCTGCCTTGAAGCTCGCCTTTTCCAGCATTATTTTGACAGCGGTTAATTCATATGGCGCTGTTATTACTTCAATACTGCCGTCATCGTTATTGATTACATCTTCAGCACCCCCTTCCAGGGCCGCCTCCATCAGCTTGTCCTCGTTGGCACCCGGGGCAAAAATCATTTGTCCGCAGTGCTTGAATAGAAATGCAACTGAGCCATCTGTGCCAAGATTCCCTCCGTACTTGGTGAAAGCATGCCGTACGTCAGCTACGGTCCTCACTCGGTTATCAGTCATACAATCGACCAATACGGCAGCACCGGCGATTCCGTATCCTTCATAACGGACCTCCTCGTAATTTACGCCATCCAATTCGCCGCTTCCCCGCTTAACCGCCCTCTCAACGTTATCCTTAGGCATGTTATGCTCGTAAGCCTTATCAATGGCAAGTCGCAGTCTCGGATTACTAGCAGGATCCCCTCCTCCGAGACGCGCTGCGACGGTGATTTCCTTGATGAGACGTGTGAATATCTTGCCACGTTTAGCATCTGTCGCGGCCTTCTTATGCTTGATATTAGCCCACTTACTATGACCAGCCATGATGCCCTTGCCCCATTATGAATTATTGCAATACTACCACCCTGTAAGGTGTGGATAAAGCAGGATAAACATTCCAAGCGCGGCAAGTAATCGCCGGCTCAACAGGGCAATGACAAGCTGAATATAATGAACGGTAGAAGGATGGATCAAGACTTTATTATTATTGGCGCCGGCATCATCGGTCTCGCCACAGCGGAGCAGTTACTCTTACAGGGTGCAACTGTAACCTTACTGGAACGAGGCGAGGTGGGACTTGAATCTTCTTGGGCGGGTGGGGGCATACTTTCTCCATTGTGCCCGTGGGATTACCCTGAAGAGGTGACCCGGCTGACTAATTATAGTGCCGCCCTATTCGCCAATTGGATGGATGAGCTCCATACCGCGAGTGGAATCGATCCGGGGTATGAGAGAAGCGGGATGTTGGTGGCCCCCCCCTTTTGCGCGCGCATTGCGCAAGAATGGTGCACATCGCACGGAGTTAGGCTGGAGAGGGTTTCCCATTCTGATGTTTGTTCTTCGCCCCCAATGGGAAAAGAAATCAACCTTGAAGGAGATGCGCTCCTATTGCCCGATGTTGCACAGGTGCGGAACCCACATCTGTTGCGAGCACTACGCAAAAGAGTGGAGTTACTCGGCGGTCGAGTTATCGAGCAGTGCGCTGTGAGTCACATCGTAGCTGGAAATAGTCAAGTAAGTTCAGTCTCCACCGCGTACGGAACTCTCTGTGCAGATCGATATATCATCACCGCCGGCGCCTGGAGCAAACAAGTACTCGGTCAACATGCTCTCGGCCTAGACATCAAGCCTGTGCGCGGACAGATGCTGTTATTCAAGTTTTCCGCGACACCCCTTCGATTCATCCTATTACAACGAGACTTGTATTTGATCCCTCGCCGCGATGGGTGCCTGCTCGTTGGTAGTACACTGGAAGATGTTGGATTTGATAAGGGGACCACTACAGTAGCACGCAACAATCTCCTCAAGGGTGCACAAGAGTTATTGCCGGCATTGTCCGGCATGGCGCCGGTTCAACACTGGTCTGGCCTGCGCCCTGCTTCACCGCACAACATTCCGACCATCGGATGTCACCCGCAGCTGGACAATCTATACATCAATAGTGGGCACTTTCGCTATGGAGTAACCATGGCTCTGGCTAGCGCCAAAATTCTAGTCAATGAGTTGACTGGTTTAGATCAACCGTTCGATATTGCTCCTTACCAATCTGGCTGGGGAGCCTAAAAGGGGCTAACTGCCGTTTGCACTGACTAGCTCTTGGGCAACGGAAAGACTACCGCCTCAACTACGCCGCTCAACTCCTCCACTACCACGCCACCTTCCTGCTCCGATCCAATTTGCTTCAGTCGTGATATCACCTCTTGCACCAACACTTCTGGCGCGGAAGCGCCGGCGGTGATGCCAATTCGGACCTTCCCCGCGAGCCACTCCTCCTGCAATTGTTCGGCACGGTCTATCATATAAGAGTCCACGCCGGCATTTCGCGCAACCTCACATAGCCGGTTAGAATTAGAACTGTTGGTGGAACCAACCACAATCACCAGATCACACTGCTTTACCATCAGCTTGACTGCATCCTGGCGGTTTTGCGTCGCATAGCAAATATCGTCTTTTTTGGGTCCAACGATTTTTGGAAAACGTTTTTTTAAAGCCTTAATCACTCGCGTAGCATCATCAACCGAGAGCGTGGTCTGGGTGACATACGCTAGGTTGTCAGGGTTCTTAACTCGTAAGTCGGCGACGTCGTCCTCTGTCTCGACCAGATACATCGACGGGCCATCCCCCTCAGCTTGCCCCATAGTACCCTCGACTTCCGGATGCCCCTGGTGGCCAATCATGATGACTTCCCTCCCCAGATCACGCATCTTCCCAACTTCCATATGAACCTTGGTGACCAGCGGACAAGTTGCATCAAACACCTTGAATTTACGTGCATCAGCCTCACGACGTACCTCATGTGAGACACCATGAGCACTGAAAATCAAAATACTGCCACTGGGTACTTCGTCGAGATTCTCTACAAATACTGCGCCTTTTTTTTCTAGATTCTGTACCACGAAACGATTATGAACCACCTCGTGACGCACATAAATTGGTGCGCCATGCATGGTCAGGGCCCGCTCGACAATCTCGATCGCGCGATCCACCCCAGCACAGAAGCCTCTGGGGTTTGCAAGCAATACTTTCATCATTGATCATTCTCCATAATTATCTAGCCTCGTTCTGCGAATATTCTAAAGCATTCGAGCCTTTCTCCAATGAAATTTTCCTATCTGGCCATCAGATCCCGAAGGATTTCCAGTGCTTCTCCTAAGAAATCTGGTGCTCAGTCCCCTTAGAGGGCCTGTAGTCCAGCAGACGGCTCTTCATGGATCGACCTGTTTTCAATGCTCCCTATGACATTCAATAGGAATGCTCTTACTCTGAGCGGGCCTGATCCAGCTGCAAGCACACATCCTTTACTGCCTGCAATATGCGCGGCGTCTGGCGGTGAAGCAAATCAGGGTGAATAAAAAACAAATGTTTATTCCGTACCGCTTGCATCTGTGGAAACCGTTCCCAGAACGCCCCCATTCCATTTTCAGGTAATACCCCACTAATAATCACCTGAGGATTAGCTTGCAACAAGCTTTCAGCCGAAATCACGGGCGCTAAGATTGACGCAGCAGCAAATATATTGACCCCTCCACAGCGGTTAATGATGTCGCTGATAATATGGTTGCCATTTACTGTCATTAACGGTTGATTCCAAATAAGCAGAAACACGCTGACACGCTGCCGACCGACATAGCTCTGCTTGATCAGTTGAAGCTCTGTCTCAAAAGAGAGCGCCGCGGACTCCGCTTGGACTGGCGTTGCAGCCAACTGCCCAATCAATCGTAGCAGTCTCGGAATGTCCTCTAGTCTAGCCGCCTCGGTGACAAAAACGGGTAAGCCAAGCTTTTCTAGTCTGTCAATATCCGCACCGTTACCACTACCCCATGCAATCACCAGATCAGGTTTAAGCATGACCAGTCTCTCCAGATCGAGTCCAGACACCCCCCCAATTTCCGGGATGGCTCTTGTAGATACCGGGTAATCACTCCGACTACTCACTCCCACGAGCTTATCGCCAGCGCCGGCAGCGTATACCAACTCCGTAATGCTCGGAGAGAGCGAGATGATGCGCCTTGCGGGGCGCTCCAAATGAGTGTGGTGCCCGCGGTCATCAGTCAAGCTCAGTGGTACGCTGGCTGAGATGGCTATACCGATAGACGCATACAAAAATAACGGCGAAAAAGATAGCAACGCCAGAAAGGCGTGTCTGATACTGAGGACTTTTCCTACAAGCGAAAAACCTCCACGTGAGGATCTTAAAATAAACTGCGCTGCGGAGGAAATGTCAAATGTCCTCTAGTCCTGACAATAACGCCCAGCAAGCGCCGCGCGCTGCAAATAAGCCTCACGAGCGATGCGAACGTCTTCCAGAAACTGGGGCAATTCTCTGATTAGTAAAGCCTGCGGCCCATCTACCAACGCCTTGCTTGGCACCGGATGAAAGTCCACCAGCACCATATTAGCACCGGCGATAATGCCCTGGGCAGTGACATGCATGATGTCAAGTATTCCGTCTGGGGAACAAGTACGAGCCCCAACCGAGTGCGACGGGTCAATGCATACCGGCATACGAGTCAAGCGCTTGACTACCGGGACATGAGCGAAATCCACAAAGTTACGATGAGGGTCTGCCATGTTGGTCTTCATTCCTCGTAGACCAAAAACCACCTTGCGGTTGCCTTCAGAGGCCAGGTATTCAGCCGCGTTAAGGGATTCATCTAGGGTGATGCCAAAACCCCGCTTGATCAGCACCGGAAAGTTTTGCTGACGACCAACGATTTTAAGTAGTTCGAAATTCTGCGTGTTGCGAGTACCAATTTGCAGCATCACACCGGTTGGGCTACCGGTCTGATTAAGTGCCTCACGAATTTCATCGACATGCGATTCGTGAGTGATCTCCATGGAGATCACCTTGATGTCATACTTTCCAGCCAGATCGAATACGTAAGACAGACAGTCCTTGCCGTGCCCTTGAAATGCATAAGGGCTGGTGCGAGGTTTATAGGCCCCCATCCGGGCACAGACCTGGCCATGGTCGCGCAATGCTCTTAGCATCATCTCGACATGCTCGGGCGTATCTACCGCACATAATCCAGCAAATACGTTCAGAGTGTCCTGTCCGAAACGTACGCCGTTATAATCAAAATGTGTAGGCCGATCATCGTCCTTATGGCGGCCCAGAACACGGTACTCCTCCGAAACGCGAACCACTCTCTCTACACACGGCAATCCTTGCATATCCTCAAGCGACAGCGCCATGGTGTTGCCAATTAAGTATATCTCGGTCAGGGTCTGCTCAGTTCCAACCTCTGTATGTATACGGGTAGTAATGCCCGGCATGCCAGATAAGTGTCCCAGTAACTGCTGGTACTTGATGTTATCGGGATGGGTGTCTGGGGTCAGAATCAATATCATAGAAAGTTACCAAGTCGGGGGGGGTAAATCTACGCCGCAAATCAGCTTGGATTCTAACTGAAAAGGCCACTACCCACCACGACATTGACTCTGGCTTTTATCATGTTGTGCGGGCTATACTTCTGATTGGAAAGATCATTGGGGCGCGAGACAGTGACATGGTACCTCTCGACTAACCGCCATCGCTCGCGTTGATTCGAGCATCACTTACTGTCTTATCTAAATCAAGTAAATGCCGGTGCCGAACTAGATGCCCAGAGCTGACACAAACCACCCTCACGCGATCTTCCTCATGGGGCCGACTGCCAGCGGCAAGAGCGGTGTTGCCCTAGAGGTCGCTCGCCATCTGCCGGTGGAAATCGTTAGCGTGGATTCGGCTCAGGTATACCGTCATATGGATATTGGTACTGCTAAACCGAGTACCGAAACCCTGGCCGCCGTACCTCACCACCTGATCGACTTGATCGAGCCATATGAACGTTACTCCGCAGGGCAATTTCGAGATGATGCGCTGCTCGCGATGCGCGAGATCACCGAGCGCGGCAATATCCCGTTGCTGGTTGGTGGGACCATGCTCTATTTCAGAGCGCTGATGTATGGACTATCTGAACTTCCCGCTGCCGATAATAAACTTCGCATGACTATCAGCAGCATGGCTGAAGATCTCGGCTGGCCCGCAATGCACCTCCAGCTCCAGCAGATTGACCCTGTCAGCGCCACAAGGATTAAGTCAACTGATAGTCAGCGTATTCAGCGCGCGTTGGAGGTCTGCTACCTCGCAGACAAACCAATGTCTGAGATTCTAACAAAGCCCAGATCTGTCGACCTGCCCTATCAGATCATACATATCGCCCTAATTCCAAGTGAGCGTGAGATGCTGCACCAACGAATTTCACATCGCTTTGACGAAATGCTCAGTCTGGGGCTGATTGACGAAGTACGTTCCCTCCTTGATAAATTTAAACTTGATGCCGACACCCCTGCGATGCGATGTGTCGGTTACCGCCAGGTGCGGATGTACCTGAATAACGAAGTCAGCAGGGGCGAAATGCGGTCAATGGGAATAGCCGCCACCCGCCAACTGGCTAAGCGCCAGCTCACCTGGCTTCGTCCGATGCAAGGACTGCGGGAGTTTGACTGCCTGTCTCAGGATCTTGCACAACAGGTATCGATATATCTCCAGGCAATCATTTCGGATGGGGTGGCGAACTCTAGGTCGCGACAACTTCCAGATCCATATCTTAATTAATTGTTACTGGTTTTCAATCTAATCGGACTCAATCTCATGAAAAGGGGCATCATGAAAAATCACCACAAGTCACTTACGCTGATCATGGTCCTGACCAGCGTCCTATTCGTCAGCTCATGCCAGAAGTTTGGTGAGGGTGTGCATGAGACCTGGGTTGAGCCGCCGAAAAAAGCACTAGTGGATGACGGCACCCTAACAACCACAGTGAAGTCCTCGTTGCTAACCGACCCGGAACTTAGCGGTCTGGACTTGCAAGTCGAAGCTCACGCTGGTGAGATCATACTGAGTGGATTAGTTAAAACTCAGAGCCAGATCGATCGGGCCAACACTCTCACCTGGCTGGTAGAGGGCGTTAAGAAGGTAGATAACAGAATGAGCATGAAATGATTGTTGTCGATGCCGCTACTCGCATACGAAACTCGTTCCGCAGTTCCCAGATGCAAGTTTAGGTTAATATGCCTTAGTTACCCCCACCTCCGCAGGAGAACTCATCTCGACCATGACTCTTTTCCCCCTGCTCCTGTTGCTGTCCGCCATCATCGGCACAGTTCTGTTTATTCCGCCGCTACGGCGAGCGCTCATTTCGAACCATGTGCTCAAAATTTTCCGCAATATCCTGCCCCAGGTTTCGCAGACCGAGCAGGAGGCTCTGGATGCGGGTACCGTTTGGTGGGATGGGGATCTATTCAGCGGCAAGCCCGACTGGAATAAGCTCCTATCCTACCCCAAGCCCCAACTAACGGCTGAGGAGACGGCCTTTCTCGCCGGCCCGGTAGAGCAATTATGCGAAATGTTGGACGAGTGGAAGATCACTCGCGAGCTTCATGATTTGCCGCCTGAGGTCTGGCAATTCATCAAGCAAAACGGATTTTTTGGCATGATTATCCCGAGGCAATACGGCGGGCACGGATTTTCTGCACTGGCCCATTCGGAAGTGGTGATGAAGATCGGTTCTCGCAGCGGCACAGCGGCAGTAACAGTGATGGTGCCTAACTCGCTCGGCCCAGCGGAACTTCTGCTGCATTACGGCACCGAAGAACAGAAAAACCATTACCTGCCACGCTTAGCAAAAGGGCTGGAAGTTCCCTGCTTCGCACTTACCGGCCCAAGTGCCGGGTCGGATGCAGGCTCAATCCCCGACTCCGGCACTGTCTGTCTGGGTGAATTCAATGGCTGTCAGGATGTCTTGGGAATGCGCGTCACCTGGGAAAAGCGCTACATCACATTGGGCCCGGTGGCGACACTGCTAGGTCTAGCATTCAAGCTCTACGATCCCGATGGGCTGCTAGGTACCCGAAAAGATCTCGGTATTACACTCGCACTGATTCCCACCAATACCCCAGGTATCACTATCGGCCGCCGCCATTTTCCCCTAGATGCAGCCTTTCAAAATGGTCCTAACTCTGGTCAGGATGTATTCATTCCGATGGAGTGGGTAATCGGCGGACTCGATGGAGTGGGTCTTGGTTGGCGCATGCTGATGAACTGCCTCGCTGCTGGACGCTCGATTTCATTGCCCGCCACGGCTACTGGCGCTGCCAAGCTAGCGGCCCGCACCAGTGGTGCGTATGGCCGAGTCAGGACCCAGTTCGGTATGCCCATCGGTCGTTTCGAGGGGGTGGAGGAGGCCCTCGCTCGCATCGGTGGAAATACATATATGATGGATGCAGCTCGAGTGATGACGGCGGGCGCAGTCGATCTAGGGGAAAAGCCCTCGGTCATCTCTGCCATCGTCAAGTACCATCTCACTGAGCGCAGCCGGCAGACCATTAATGATGCGATGGATGTACACGGTGGTAAGGGCATCTGCATGGGCCCCAGTAATTATCTTGCACGCACCTACCAACAGACTCCGGTCGGCATCACGGTGGAGGGTGCAAACATTCTTACTCGCAGTATGATGATATTCGGGCAGGGAGCGATCCGCTGCCACCCCTATGTGCTTAAGGAAATTCACGCAGCCAATGACAGCGATGCCGAACGCGCTTCTCTGGACTTTGACCGAACTCTGATGGGCCACCTCTCCTTCAGTGCTGGCAATGGCTTAAGATCGCTATTTCACGGACTAACCGGCTCCTCTCTGGCAGATGCGCCCCTTAATATCGCTCCCGAGGTACGACATTACTACCAGCAACTGAGCCGATTGTCAGCCTCCTTTGCGCTGGCCGCAGATATCTCCATGCTCGCTCTGGGTGGGACACTCAAACGCAAGGAGAAGCTCTCCGCCCGGTTGGGTGACATTCTAAGCCTGCTATACCTTTGCTCGGCGACGTTAAAGCGCTTCGAAGATGATGCCCGTCCAACTTCCGATTTGCCGTTGCTAAATTGGTCGATACAGGATGCGCTTTATCATCTGCAGCAAGCATTCGATGGCTTACTAAATAATTTTCCTAACCGGCTTGCGGCATGGGTGCTACGGTTACTGATATTTCCACTGGGCAAAACATACTCCCCTCCTGGGGATGATCTAGGTCACGCGGTGGCGATGCTGATGCTGGAACCGGGTGATGCACGTGACCGCTTGACCGCAGGAATCTATATACCAAGCTCCTTAGATGAGCCCATAGGGGTTTTGGAAAAGGCCCTTCAGTGCGCGACACTATGCGAGATCACAGAGACCAAAGTTCGTACCGCAGTCAAATCTGGCCTTATTTCTACGCAAGGTGATGAGAAGACTGCTGAAGCACTGGAACGGGGCATTATTACTGCCGCTGAAGCGGAATCATTAAAAGAAATGAAGTCACTGCGCCGACATGTCATCATGGTTGATGACTTTCCATCTGACTTTGGTCCGCAAAAATAAAATGTTGGCACATAAAGAATTATTAATTATGGGCTTCTAGATTTCTAGGGGGCCCTAAGGGCAGTTATGCCGCAACAAGATTCAGTGGATATCATCACAGTGGAGGCCGCTGGAACGCTGGCCGGCCTATTCAATGAGCGCGTCCATCGCTCACCGAACGGAGTGGCTTACCGGGACTACGATCCATCGAATGGCAAGTGGCGCGACCACACTTGGATGCAAATGTCCCGGGAGGTTTCCCGCTGGCAGTTGGCCCTCAGCGGTGAGGGCTTAGTCGCAGGAGACCGCATCGCCGTGATGGCAAGAAATTGTCCTGAATGGGTGATGCTGGACCAAGCGGCGCTTGGCCTAGGTTTAGTGGTAGTACCTCTCTATGCAGCCGACCGCGCTGAGAACGCGTCCTATGTCCTGCGCGATGCCGGCGCTAAGATGCTGCTAGTAGAAGATATTCCACAGTGGCAGACATTCTCCGAAATACGCGACCAACTCAGCGGCTTGTTACGGGTAGTAACGATCAGTCCGTTTGCTGAGAATGCCCATCAGGCAGATCATGACTTAGTTCGAGCGCTGCCTGATTGGTTGCCTCCATCAAGCCAAGCTTGCGAAGTGGTCCATCTCTGCGCACCGAATGACCTTGCCACCATCATCTACACTTCAGGCACTTCAGGCCGCCCCAAGGGCGTGATGCTGAGTCATTACAATATACTCAGCAATGCGCACAGCTGTTTGCAAGTTGTACGAGTTGAGCAATCTGATCTGTTGCTGTCTTTCCTGCCGCTGTCTCATACTTTTGAGCGTACTGCCGGCTACTATCTGCCGATGATGGCCGGAGCTACAGTCGCTCATGCCCGTTCAATCGAGCAATTACAAGAGGATCTGCTTGTCATTCGGCCCACCCTGCTGATTTCGGTTCCACGCATCTATGAGCGGGTTCATAACGGCGTCCGTACTAAACTTGAAGGGGGGCCACCTCTCGGCCGATATATATTCGACCTAGCGATCGAGGTTGGTTACAGTCGCTTTGAACGCCAGCAAGGGCGAGCCCCTTGGCAAGCTTCGCACTTACTTTGGCCGCTACTGAATAAACTTGTTGCTCGCAAGGTGATGGATAAACTAGGTGGGCGCTTACGGATGGCAATGAGCGGTGGCGCCGCCTTGCCAACAGCGGTCTCGCGTATGTTCATCGGGCTCGGTCTGCCTATTCTGCAAGGATATGGAATGACTGAGAGTAGCCCCGTTGTATGCACCAATACCTTCGAAAATAATTTGCCCTCCGGTGTCGGCCCACCCATTCCTGGTGTAACCGTAAAACTGGGTGAACATAATGCCCTGCTAATCCATGGCCCCAATGTGATGATGGGCTACTGGCATAACCCTGAGGCCACAAAAGCAGTGCTGACGGATGATGGGTGGCTTAACTCCGGTGATATAGCTCGCATTGATGAAGAAGGCCGGGTGACCATTACCGGCCGTTTAAAAGAAATCATTGTCATGTCCAATGGAGAAAAAATTCCTCCAGCAGATATGGAAGCAGCGATTTTACGTGATCCCCTTTTTGATCAGGTCATGCTAATTGGGGAGGGGCGTTCGTATTTGAGTGCTTTGGTGGTATTAAACCCCCGCAACTGGGAGCTACTTGCTTTACAGTATCATCTTGAATCTGACCTAGTAGTACCTATGCTGCAGGACTTGCGAGCCAAGGAGGTCGTGCTGGATAAGATCGCTCATCAGATCCGCGAGTTCCCGGGTTATGCGAAGGTCCGCCGTGTTATTTTGCTTGCCTCACCGTGGACGGTTGAGAATGACATGCTCACGCCGACCCTCAAACTACGACGGGGGAAAGTGCTAGAGCACTATAAGAACCAGATTGAAGGGCTCTATGCGGGCCATTAGTCCCCCCGCGAGAATGGCGATTTACTAATCATTAGGATCCGACAAACGTGAAAGACAACTCTGAAATCCACACATCTCTGCCGACCGGGCGAGATCCCATCCTTCGCATCGTTCCAATGCCGACAGACACTAACTACGCCGGCGATGTTTTCGGAGGGTGGATCATGGCGCAAGTAGACATTGCGGGCAGTCTGCCAGCGATACGCCGCGCGCGTGGACGGGTAGCAACGGTCGCGGTCAACTCTTTTGTGTTCAAGCACCCGGTCTTTGTCGGTGATCTGGTGAGTTTCTATGCGGAAGTTATCAAGGTCGGGCGTACATCAATCACAGTCGATGTAGAGGTTTATGCCCAACGGGGCCCACGCGAGGGTGGAGCAGAAGTATGCAGCAAGGTGACGGAGGCCGTTTTAACTTATGTAGCCGTGGACGAGCAGCGCAAACCACGAGTCGTTCCACAAGAGTGAATTGAAGGCCTAATAAAACGGGAGATCAATTGAGAAGTAATAATTTCATCGTGCGTAAGGCTGCGGTACTCGGTGCGGGCGTAATGGGGGCGCAAATTGCAGCACACTTAGCCAATGCCAATATTGAGATACTGCTATTCGAACTCCCTAGCCAACAAGGAGACCCTAACGACAGCGTAACTAAGGCCGTTGAGAGTCTTCGAAAACAAGAACCATCACCGCTGTCCACCACAGCCAGAGCGGCCTGTATTCAGCCTGCCAATTACAGTGAGCATCTTGAACTGCTCAGGGATTGCGATATTGTGATTGAGGCCATTGCCGAACGCATGGATTGGAAAGCAGAGTTATACACTAAGGTTGCCCCATACCTCAGCGAACATACCATCTTTGCTAGCAATACTTCTGGTCTTTCTATCAACCAGCTAGCCCGCGCATTCCCCGAAAATCTCCGCCGGCGTTTTTGCGGTGTCCATTTTTTCAATCCACCCCGCTACATGCACCTGGTCGAGTTAATTCCCTACGAAGATAGTGATACTGCAATGCTAGATGACCTCGAAGCATTCCTCGTCACCTATCTTGGCAAGGGCGTAATTCGGGCCAAGGATACACCCAACTTCATCGCTAACCGGGTGGGCATGTTCTCCATGCTTGCCACCATGCACCACGCCCGCAAATTCAATCTCAATTTTGACTTGGTCGACGGCTTGACTGGATCCCTTATTGGGCGGCCTAAGAGCGCAACCTTCCGTACCGCGGATGTGGTTGGGCTGGATACCCTTGCACATGTCATCAATACCATGCGCGACGGCCTTTCTGAAGATCCCTGGCACCGATACTATGCCCCTCCGGATTGGCTACAAGACCTAGTCAACAATGGTTCACTGGGGCAAAAGAGTAGATGCGGGGTCTACCAGAAAGTGGGTAAAGAGATACACGTATTCGATCTCGACACGAAGGTATATCGTCCCACTACAGATGCTGTCACCGACGAGATCAAGGAACTTCTAAAACTCAAAGATCCTGTGCAAAGGTTTGCATTAATGCGCGCCAACCCCCACCCTCAAGCTCAATTCCTGTGGGCGATTTATAGAGACCTATTTCATTACTGCGCTTTGCATCTGACCGCTATTGCTGATAATGCTCGAGATCTAGATCTTGCTATGAGATGGGGATTCGGATGGAAACTTGGACCATTTGAAATATGGCAAGAGGCGGGATGGAGTCAGATTGCAGGCTGGGTGAATGAGGATATCGCTTTAGGTAACAGTATGAGTGATGTCCCCTTGCCCAGCTGGGTACTCGAGGCAGGTCGAGTTGGCGTGCATGAACCACAAGGCTCATATGCACCATCTTCCAACTCCCTGCGCCCGCGGTCAAGCCTGCCGGTCTACCGTCGGCAGCTATTTCCAGACCATCTCCTGGGAGAGGAGCCACAGTACGGTACGACTATATTCGAAACTGATGCAGTTCGCATGTGGCACACCGGCGATGACATCGCTATTATCAGCTTCAAGAGCAAGATGCACACCATCGGAAACGATGTGCTGGATGGACTCCAGCATGCGATACAAGAAGCGGAATCTAATTGGCGCGCCTTGGTCATTTGGCAAACTGAGCCACCATTTTCCGCAGGGGCTAACCTACAAAAGGCGACTGCCCGCTTGAAAGGTAATGGCCCACCTTCCGCGCTGAGTTTGTTGGCTCGGAAAATTAAGAAAACAGCACAGGCTGCAATTCTCAAGGCTGCGCACAATCTTAACCTTGCCGATGCGCTGATGACCGGGAGGCTTGCAGAGGTCGAATCGATGGTTGCCCAATTTCAACAGACCTCACAAGATCTTAGATATTCAATGATCCCTACTGTGGCCGCTGTTGACGGGCTCGCACTGGGTGGTGGTTGCGAATTTGTAATGCACTGCGACCGTGCCGTAGCCACACTAGAGAGCTATATCGGACTGGTGGAAGTGGGCGTTGGCTTAATACCCGCAGGTGGTGGCTGTAAGGAACTCGCCCTGCGCGCAGCACGATCGGCGAATGATGGAGACCCCTTCCCACTACTAAAAAATTATTTCCAGACAGTGGCCACGGCGCAAATGGCGAAGAGTGCTGAACAGGCAAAAGAACTCGGATATCTGCGCCCAGCCGACCTCGTGGTAATGAACCGGTTTGAGTTGTTACATACCGCCAAGGCCCAGGCTATCGCCCTGTCGGAGTCTGGTTATCGGCCTCCCCTTCGACACCGCAATATTCCGGTGGCAGGAAGTACCGGTATTGCCACCATCAAGACCATGCTGATCAATATGTTAGAGGGTGGTTTCATCTCCGAACACGACTACCTGATCGGTAGCAAAGTTGCACACGTTATGTGCGGCGGTGATCTGACTCCCGGCAGCCTAGTGGACGAAACATGGTTCTTGGAGTTAGAACGAACTGCCTTCATCGAACTGCTGGCAACTGAAAAGACACAGGCACGGGTGGAATATACGTTGAAAACAGGCAAGCCTTTGCGAAATTAGAATCAAGGAGAATCGACATGGCCCAGAAACAGACTCAAGATGCCTATATCGTTGCTGCCGTTCGTACCCCAGTCGGGAAAGCTCCTCGCGGCATGTTCAAAAGTGTCCGGCCAGATGACTTACTGGTGCATGTACTTAAGAGCGCGATGGCGCAATGCCCTGGGCTAGATCCATCCGCGATTGATGATGTTATCGCTGGTTGTGCAATGCCCGAGGCGGAGCAAGGTATCAATGTCGCACGCATTGCACTTCTCTTGGCGGGATTGCCAAATAACGTGCCTGGTATGACCGTCAACCGTTTCTGCGCTTCTGGGTTACAGGCTGTTGCGCTCGCTGCTGACCGCATCCGACTAGGCGAGGCTGATGTAATGATCGGAGCAGGCACTGAAAGTATGAGTATGGTCCCGATGATGGGGAACAAGGTCGCCATGAATCCAGAGATATTTCTTCACGGTGAGAATGTCAGCATTGCTTATGGTATGGGCATGACTGGGGAAAAAGTGGCACAGCGCTGGAAAATAAGCCGAGAATCTCAAGATGAATTTGCCGCGACCAGCCATGCTCGGGCTCTCAAAGCCATTACGACTGGCGAGTTTGGGCAAGAGATTGCGCCCTACCTCATTGAAGAAAGAAGACCCGATCTTTCTACGCACGAAGTCCGCATTATGAGCACTCTCAAGAATACCGACGAAGGCCCTCGCCCCGGAACCAGTCTAGAGGCACTCAGCAAACTGAAACCTGTATTCGCTGCCACGGGCTCGGTCACTGCAGGCAATAGCTCGCAGATGTCTGACGGTGCGGGTGCTGTTATTGTAGTAAGCGAAACCGCTTTAAGGCGGTTCAATCTCACTCCGATTGGTCGCTTCTTAGGTTTTGCTGTGGCTGGCGTCCCGCCCGAAATTATGGGTGTTGGTCCGATCAAAGCGATACCAAAGATTCTGCAGCAGGTCGGATTGAGACAGGACGATATTGACTGGATCGAGCTGAATGAAGCCTTTGCCGCACAGAGCCTAGCGGTTATTGACGGCCTTGGTCTGGACCGGGCTAAGGTCAATCCGTTGGGCGGGGCGATCGCGCTAGGTCATCCTCTGGGTGCGACCGGAGCCATCCGTGTCGCTACATTACTACATGGATTACGTCGGCATAAACAAAAGTACGGCATGGTGACCATGTGCATCGGCACGGGGATGGGTGCTGCGGGAGTATTCGAGGCCCTCTAGCAGATTCTATTTCTGAGCGAAATAGACATAGCCCGTCTGGGGCTCCTTCGCCTCCTCAAATCGCTGGCGTTCGTCCTTATCTAGCTTCTTATCCCACCACATGGCTCGGGCCTCTTTCTGCTGTTCAGCTAGGTGAGGGTTCTTTGCGAATAGCTCCCGCATGAATTTAGTGTGCTCAGATTCGTATAGTTCCATGATCTACTTTATCTGTCGTTGACGATAACGAGGGACTTTACCATAACCGACTTCCATTGGCACCAAACAGATAGATTGGCTGAAGATCGAGACAAGAAAGAGACCAGATCAGATCTCTAGATACCCGCCATGATGAGAATTATATTTACGCAACCCCATGATGAACTTAGAAAATGGAAGGGCGAATTCGCTTTCTAGATTTTCTGCACGTCTGCTTAACTCCTCCCACGCCAGCTTTCCGGGGCTATGTTTGAGTGCAAAAACAATCTGATTGCCGCGAACTTCCGTCATCAGGATCAACACATGCCCGTTGAAAGTATGTTGGATCCGTCGCATATATTCCTCTCGCCCTCTATCTCTACTGAGCAGATTCACTACGAGAACTCCATTTTTATTGAGGGATTCGCGTGCTCGATTATAGAAGTCTTGACTGCAGAGCGTCCCCACCTGGCAGCCATCGTCAAAACCGTCGACCATTAATATATCTGCGGTTACAGGATTGCTAGCAACATACTCACCGCCCTCCGCCGTCACCACCTGCAGGCGTTCACTATCGTTAGGTAGAGAGAAGTAGCTTCGGGCGGTTGCGATGACTTGCGGACTGATCTCTACCACCGTGATCTTTGTCTGTGGCATCCTCTCGTACACGAACTTTACCAATGATCCGCCACCCAGACCGATCATCAATATATGAGCAGGGTTAGGATGAAAAAGCAGGAATCCCATCATGCACCGTGTATAAGCCAACTCCAGGTCATTAGGGGTGCTCAGCCGCATTGCGCTTTGAATCATGCTACTACCAAGATGTAGCGCACGCACCCCATCTTTTTCACTCATTTCGATATTGGACTCTTGTTGCTTAGTTCGCCATCTAGCAACTTGAGACATCAAGCCGGTACTCCAATAAATTTTTCTAGCATAGCAGTCTCGATTGGTTCTTTACATTGCGATGCAGCGAGCTCATAGTCGTCTTTAATATCGTTACCTAGAATTTCCCTGAGTTTTTCGGGCGCGCATTTCATGAAAAAATCTATTGTACTCATCTGCATTCTAGCAACTGGCTGTGCAGGCATCATCACCGTCAAAGACAAGCCACAACTCTATGACGTGAAATTTAAAGGTTCTCATACTCATCTCTCTCATTGCTTAGTTAACAAACTTCGTTCCGACACCCGATGGGTTATTAATAGCCAGCAATTCAACATGTGGGAGTACCCTGACATCGCAGCATCTGAGATTTATGCCTACGCGCTGCATGCACTTCCAGAAATGTATGCTCGTATTTCGCCCCTGAATCCCGATGCGGTTTTTAATAGCTCGGCGCCACAACCTATAGTTCGTGCTTATGCAAATACTCCGTATGTTGGTCCAGAGTATTCGTTTACTCTGCTTCTGAAGCAGGTCGACAGCACCACTGTCAGCGCTCTCCTTAAAGGGGAGCAGTATGAAGGGCTTATCGCGTGGGAGGGTTTACAAGCGTGTGCTTTGGAATAACACCTTGAGATCTTTCTTGATACTTAACGATCCTTTCCGTAAAGAGTTACCGAAAATTCTTTCACTCTGGGTGTTCCGAAATATCAGAGCAGGTCAATAACTAGCTCCCAATTGTTTTTATAACCTTCTAGCCATCCGGTCTTGTGATTTACCAAGAATTTTACATGCTTCCGAACTTTTGATTTGAGGTATGCATGGTCCCTTTTTAATACTCTGATTGAAGTCTTTTTATGTAAAACACCGCTCTGTCCAAGCATTTCCAGCCATATTTCATATGACATCTTGGTAACCTCGGCAACTTTTTTAGAGGGCATTATATAAAACTCCTCCGGCTCGTTGTCTTCGGACAAATATATAAAAATATAGATGAGTCCCTTATGTGCTATTTCATTTTTTTCGCTCAGGATCCATGAGTCTCTTGTTGCTGTTTTAACTTGAACAGGGATGAACTTCCCCCCCGCTTTGTTCGTAATGACGATATCGTAGTGCTCAGTATTCGATGGTGCGATACTAGCGATTAGACCTCTTCTTAAGAGGTGAGAAAGTACGAGATGTTCCCCCGCACTCGCAAGCAATGTTGACTGTGTTTTTGGTAATGACATACTATTGTCTCCCATTAAATCACCGATCTAGTATCAACTCGATTTCCATAAATCGAAGGTCTATGTTTTTATTCTTACAAACTTACCGCCTTGATTATACTTAATTTTTTGGTGCCCTGAACACGAATCGAACGTGTGACCTACCCCTTAGGAGGGGGTTGCTCTATCCACTGAGCTACCAGGGCGGAAGTTGAATTTTACGCTATTATTTCTGTTAAATAGGCTCGCATCCACGCCTTCACTCGCGTCTGATTAGATAAAACACAAGGAATGAACTATGTTTTGTTGTAGCCGTACAGGAATCACACAGGAGATACATCATGAAAGCGTTAACCCTTCCCACCATGCTATTGATGGCAGCTCTCTCTTTCGGGAGCAATGCCGTGCGCGCTGAATCACCCAAAATTGGGCACCCAGCCCCTGATTTTAATCTTCCCGATCAAAATGGGCAGACCCGTATGCTCGCTGATTTTCGGGGAAAGTGGTTAGCCCTCTATTTCTACCCCAAGGATGATACCCCGGGCTGCACCGAACAAGCATGCAAGTTCCGTGATGATCTACACCAACTTACTGAATTAGGTGCCCAGGTTGTCGGCATCAGCGTGGATAACACTTCCAGCCACGCCGCATTCGCCAAAAAATATAATCTTCAATTCCCCCTTCTTTCCGATAGCAAGGCTGAAACTGCTGCACGTTATGGCTCCCTCCTCAACCTGGGGATCATAAAATTTGCTAAACGCAATACCTTCCTGATCGATCCACACGGAGTCATCGTCAAGGTCTATCTCTCTGCGAGCGCTTCTCGCAATGCCCTAGAGGTTGTGGAGGACTTGAAGAAATTGACCGCTTTATAACTCCCCAATAAAAACTGTAATTACCCGTAATGGAGACTACTCGCCATGGCAAATCTGAGTGATGTTCAACGAGATCAGTTGAGACAGTTATTGCACAACCGCCAGCTAGAGTTACAAGATGAAATACATGACGACCTAGGTCGTTCCGGCGAGCAGCGATATATTGCGAGGGAACCCATCGGTGATGATTCTGTGGCCAGTATGCTCGCGGATATCGACACCACCATCACTGACCGTGCTGTTCATGAAATACGTGAGATAGAGGCCTCTCTTAAACGACTATCTGAAATTAATTTTGGCGACTGTACTGACTGTGGTGACGAAATTGGCTTTACCCGACTACTGTCCTATCCTACTGCCCAACGCTGTACCCCTTGCCAAGTCCGTCACGAAAAAATCTTCCACCACAACTCGAGCCCAAGCTTATAGTCTTCGCCTGCATCATACCTTGGTCCCCTTGGAGACGGCCCCCCTGAGCAGCACCACTACTGCACCACTCCCGCCATCCTGCGGCATTGCTTGACAGAATGCGAGTACATCATCCCGCTGCGCCAACCAGCTTCCTACTCTTGTTTTCAGCACCGGCTCATTGCCTTTTGAGCTAAGCCCCTTACCATGTATCACTTGTACACAGCGATATTCCCGCTCCCCACTTCTATTTAGAAACTCTACCAGCTCCCGTCGTGCTTGATCGCGGGTTGACCCGTGAAGATCGAGTCTTGCTTGTATATCCCAGTAACCTCGACGTAGCTTTCGCAACGTCTGATGAGATACCCCGGGGCGCATGAATGACCATGCATCACCCGCTTCAATTTCCAGCAGAATATGGTCCGAGATTGAGTCTATTGTGGTTGGTTGTGCTTGTTGCACCTTTTGCTGGGGGATGGGTCGTGGGAGCCTTTGGGAGTGAGTAATCTTGTCGGGCATGGCCAGCGGCGACACACCCTTCACTGCATCGAGGAACGCGGCAGCATCTTCGCTGTCTGCCGAAGCGGAGCTGATTGAAGCCTTGTCATCATGCCGATTCATGCAAAACACCCCAGTCGGCGATTACCCTGGGTGATCGAGATACTTTTCTGCATCCAGCGCAGCCATGCACCCACTGCCCGCACTGGTCACAGCCTGACGGTAGATGTGGTCCTGCACGTCACCTGCTGCAAATACTCCGGAAATACTGGTAGCCGTGACGCCCCCTTGATTCCCGCTGCGCGTAACAATATACCCATTTTCCATCTGCAACTGCCCCTGAAAGATATCTGTATTGGGTTTATGGCCGATGGCTATGAACACTCCTTGCAAGCTCATTGTCTTGGTGGACCCATCTTCGACGCTCTTGACCCGCATCCCGGTAACGCCCGATTTATCCCCGAGCACCTCATCCAGCACCTGGTTAAACTCTAACGTAACATTGCCATTTTTAGCCTTGTCCATCAATTTATCTATCAGAATTTTTTCTGAACGAAACTTATCACGCCGGTGGACCACAGTCACCCGACTAGCGATATTGGAAAGATAAAGGGCCTCCTCAACTGCTGTATTGCCACCCCCTATCACCGCCACTTCCTGCCCCTTATAAAAAAACCCGTCACAAGTAGCACAGCCGGATACCCCCCTACCCATGAATGCTTCCTCTGAGGGCAGCCCCAGATATTGAGCAGAAGCACCCGTTGCAATGATCAAGGCATCGCAGGTATAAGTCCCCTGGTCTCCAATTAATGTAATGGGCTTGCCCGTGAGTTGGGCGGTGTGAATGTGATCAAAAATGATCTCGGTGTTAAATCGTTCTGCGTGCTTCTGGAATCGCTCCATTAACTCTGGCCCCTGCACGCCCATGGCATCAGCTGGCCAGTTATCAACATCTGTGGTGGTCATGAGCTGCCCCCCCTGAGCCATTCCTGTGATAACTACAGGCTTCAGATTGGCGCGTGCTGCGTATACTGCGGCGGTGTACCCGGCCGGGCCGGAACCGAGAATAAGAAGGCGGGAATGTCTACTTGTCATGATTGGTGAAATTAAAAAGTTGCGATTAT
>JBAWVG010000022.1:0-24854 GCA_037147395.1 Nitrosomonadaceae bacterium
GTTGGCTGCAAGCCTTCCGTATTTACACTCACCCCCGGGTGCTGGGAATGCTTTCACTGGGATTTTCTGCTGGACTACCGCTACTGTTAATCCTTGGCACTCTGTCATTCTGGCTTCGGGAAGCTGGGATAGACCGGTCGACCATCGGTCACTTAAGCTGGATCGGATTAGCGTATGGTTTTAAGTGGTTGTGGGCGCCGCTGGTCGATCGACTGCCGCTGCCATTATTAACCCGGCTGCTCGGCCGTCGACGTGCCTGGCTGCTATTATCACAAGTAATCATCGCCATTGCGCTGATGGGTATGGCCAGCACGGACCCACTAGAAAACCTGACGTATATGGTATTTTTTGCGCTGGCAGTGGCCTTTGCCTCCGCCACCCAAGATATTGCACTTGATGCCTACCGCATCGAGGCCGTTGCCCCCAGATTGCAAGGAGCAATGGCCGCCACCTATCAAGCGGGTTATCGTATGGCGATGATTCTAGCCTCTGCTGGCGTATTGTGGATAGCCGCTGCGATGGCTCCGACAGATGCAATGTACGACCACGCGCCATGGCAAGCTGCCTATCTGGTGATGGCAGCCTGCATGATGGTCGGCATCATTACCACGCTCATCATCCGCGAGCCGGAGGTTCCTGTCAGCTATCTAGTCTCTGAAAATGAAGCACACGCTCGCCAAGCCATCGCCCACTGGAATTTGAACCCTACACTCACAGCCATGCTGGCATGGCTGTATGGTGCGCTGGTAGCTCCGTTCCGAGACTTCATCGTGCGTCATGGCCGTCAGGCTCTGTTGATACTGGGATTGATCGCGCTTTACCGTATCTCGGATGTGGTGATGGGCGTTATGAGCAACCCATTTTATGTGGATATGGGTTACACCAAGGATGAGGTGGCAACTGTATCCAAGGTCTACGGCGTCATCATGACCATTGTCGGAGCGGCCATCGGTGGGGTACTCACCGCTAAAATCGGTATCATGAGAACACTATTCATCGGGGCGATACTGTCGGCCGCAACAAACCTTCTGTTCGTCTGGCTGTCTGGACGTGGTCACGATGTAACCGGACTGGTGTTCACCATCTCCGCCGACAATCTATCCGCCGGCATTGCATCGTCGGCCTTTATCGCCTATCTCTCCGGCCTGACCAACTCAGCTTACTCCGCCACGCAGTATGCGCTATTCAGCTCAGTGATGTTATTGCTGCCGAAATTCATTGCTGGGTTCAGTGGAGACTTCGTTGATGCCTACGGTTATGCGAGCTTCTTCACCGCCACCGCGGCACTTGGGCTGCCGGTGCTGGTGTTAGTGTGGTTAGCTGGACGGGCACGGTTCGAGACTGCCGAACCCCATCCCCCAAAAGAGTAATACCGAAGGGTATTCTACTTCTGCCGTTCAAACCGATAGAACGCGAGCATTCCCAGCAGGTTAGGAGATAGGGTGACTTGATGGTCACCATTCATCACCCTGCGTTCGAGGATACGTACACCGTGTTGATGACAGAATGCTTCAAAATCATTCAGCGTGCAGAGGTGGATGTTGGGGGTGTCGAACCATTGATAGGGTAGCGCTTCCGAGATGGGCATGTGGCCGAATGAAACCTGCAGGCGGTTTCTCCAATAACCAAAATTGGGGAAGGAAACGATACCCTCACGACTCACCCGAAGCATCTCCCTAACAATGCCCTCGGTATGCTTCATTGCTTGTAAAGTCTGTGACAGAATTACGTAATCGAATGATCCCGACTCGAAACTAGACAGTCCCGACTCCAGATCACTTTGGATCACGTTTACCCTGTTACCGAGACATCTCAAAACATTAGCATCGTCGATCTCGACCCCATATCCACGGATATTGCGTACATCCTGCAGATAGCGCAGTAGCGAACCATCTCCACAGCCAAGGTCGAGTACCTTCGTACCCGGTTTCACCCATGCAGCGATAGCGGCGAAATCGGGCCTAGAGAGACTGGTTGGTGTAGTTACAACATTAGTGGTCATATTCGTCAGATTAACATTATCAGCAGCGGCGAGATGAACGGAGTGCAGTGAGTGCCCGCTTATTGTATCGTTGAAAATTGTAACTGTTGCGAAGTTTCATTGCATTACCTGCGCCATCGCGACCAAAGCACGCCGCGCCTGCTGTGCATCCAACACCTCTTCCGCAAAATCGACCCGCAATATTTTGCTATCCGCGTGAAGATCAAAACCATCGCAGTCAATACCCAGCATCTCCACTGTTAGCGCCGCATCTTGATGAAACGACTTCCAGTAGTGGCGGAGTGTATCGCGGTGATCTGCGTTCATATGCGTAACGACATCATCCTCCTGCTCGGTCAGCGGATAAGATGGCATTAGATAGCTATCCGCCGAAACCCAGTGAATCTTTCCAAAGCCACCGATGAATCGCAGTGTATGAGGCACAATTCGGTAAAAGGAAAAATCATCCATCGTTAAGAGATTCTGCGATTCCGGAAAGTAACGCAGATACCGCTTCCCTATCTGAACTCTATCCGCCACTGGTTGCGCCTCTCCCACTAAGGTGATACGCCCCTGAGACTGGATGTCCGGACTGTCTTGGCTATGAGTGACTAAGCTCACACGAGGGTCAAACTGGATGTTCCGGGTATGCTCCGCCAAAAAACTGATCAAAATGAGCAGGCTACCATCATGATCCACCAGATACGGAACGATGGAACCGAACGGATGACCATTGAACTTTTTGGACAGGGTGCATAACGCACCATAACGGTGGGAGCGTAACATCTGACGGGCCGCACGCGCGTTACTCATGGAGTTACGTAACTATATTATCCATATAGGCTCGAACCAGTTGATGGTAAGGGCGGTCTTCCATCAAAAAGGAGTCATGACCATGACTGGACGTAATCTCTGCATAACTGACATTAAGTCCATTATCCAGCAACGCTTTGATAATGCTGCGTGACCGTTCTGGTGAGAACCTCCAATCTGAAGTGAACGATACCACCAGAAAGTCTGCAGTAGCGCCATGAAAGGCGGCACTCAAGTCTCCATTATGCTCATGCGCTGGGTCAAAATAATCCAGCACCTTCGTCATCAATAGATAGCTATTAGCATCAAACTGATCAGCGAATTTATCCCCCTGGTAGCGCAGGTACGATTCGATCTCGAACTCGACATCAAAACCAAATGAATACGTACCATTACGTAACTCTCGTCCAAATTTGGCTGCCATCGAGTCATCCGACAGATAGGTGATGTGTCCCAACATACGCGCAAGTCGCAGTCCACGACGGGGGATTGCATCATGCGAATAATAATCTCCGCCATGAAAATCCTGATCGGTGATGATCGCCTGACGCGCGACATCATTAAAAGCAATGTTCTGTGCTGTCAGCTTAGCGGCGGAAGCGACGACTAAGGCATGCTTCACCCTCTCCGGAAAGTCTATCGTCCAACGCATTGCTTGCATCCCACCCAAGCTCCCACCCATGACTGCAGCAAAACAATTGATACCAAGATGGTCGGCCAACCTGACCTGAGTCTCTACCCAATCTTCAACTGTCACCACTGGAAAATCTGCACCATAGGGTTTGCCGGTATTACTATTGATGCTGGTCGGTCCGGTCGAGCCATGACAGCCCCCGAGATTATTGACCCCAATAACAAAAAACCTATTGGTATCGATCGGTTTTCCGGGACCAATCATGTTGTCCCACCAACCTACGTTCTTGGGGTCATCCGCGTAAGATCCTGCGACGTGATGATTACCGGATAGCGCATGGCATACCAACACGGCATTAGAATTAGTCTTGTTGAGCTCGCCATAGGTCTCATAGACTAGCTCGTATCCATCAAGTATGGCACCACTCTTCAGATGCAACGGCGTATTAAAAATCGCGCTCTGAGGGGTGACGATTCCGACTGAAGTAGAATCTTGCATTTACGTTATCAAGAGAACTAGAAAGGATTAACCATTCAATTTTTTTAGCAACTGATGAATCTTTACTGGATCATCGGTCTTAAGCATTTTATGTGTTATTGGAGTAATCACGGGTACATTGCTCCTCAGCACTTCCTGCTTCACTCGTAGCAGTTGGGCTGGGTGCATGGAAAACTGGCGTAGCCCAAAACCCAGTAACAAACGAGTGAACAAGACATCGCCAGCCATCTCACCACAAACTGCCACGGGGACCTTAGTACGACTAGCACTACGGATGATATGAGCTACTAGCCTCAGCACTGCAGGGTGCAATGGATCATATAGGTGCGCAACCGAATCGTCGGTGCGATCAATCGCGAGCGTGTACTGGATCAGATCATTCGTTCCGACAGATAAGAAATCCAGCTTGCGCATGAAAATATCAAGACTCAATGCTGCAGCGGGAATCTCTATCATGCCCCCTACCTGTATCTTTTCGTCGAAGGTGATTTTTTCTTCTCGCAGACTTTGCTTGGCATTCTCAATCAGTCGGAGCGTCTGATCAATCTCTGAAACACTCGACAGCATCGGGACCAGAATCCGAATCTGACCATGGCGCGAGGCCCGGAGAATTGCGCGTAATTGAGTATGAAACATCTGCGGCTCAGCAAGGGACAGTCGGATGGCGCGCAGTCCCAATGCCGGGTTGACTGCAACACGCTTGGCGCTGTCAAGATTCTTATCAGCACCAAGATCAAATGTGCGTATCGTCACCGGCAAACCCTGCATCTTGCGCGCCACAGTCCGATAAGCTTCAAATTGCTCGTCCTCGGTTGGCAGGTCATCCCGATTTAGAAATAGAAACTCACTACGAAATAAACCGATGCCAGTGGCCCCATTTTCCTTCACCTGTTCGATATCCTGGGGCAATTCGATATTGGCAAACAATTCCACAGCACTACCATCTACCGTTGTAGCAGCGGTCGTCTTGATACGCTTCAGCTTACGTTTCTCCAGCTCTAACTGACTCTGGCGTAACCGGTACTCCGACAGAACACGTCTATCGGGGTTCACGATTACCACGCCCTGACTCCCGTCTACAATCAGCAGATCGTTATCTCGAATCAGCTGTCTTGCATGGTGCAATGCGACGATGGAGGGGATGTTGAGACTACGTGCGACGATCGCAGTATGGGAAGTCAGTCCACCCAGATCGGTAAGGAATGCGGTAAAGCTGTGCCGCTTGTACTGGATTACATCAGCCGGACTTAGGTCATGAGCAACCAAAATACTGTCCCCATCGTGCTTCAGAGGGGGGGGCACATAACCAGGATGCCCCAACAAGGCCTTTAGTACACGTTCAACCACCTGCACCACATCGGCTTTACGTTCTCGCAGATAATCATCCTCAATCTGTTCAAACTGTACCAACAATACGTTCATCTGCTGGGTTATGGCCCACTCGGCATTACACTGATTTTGAGTGACGTAAGTCTTAGCTGCAACAGACAGCGTGGAGTCATCCAAAATCATACGGTGCAAGTCGAGGAATGCCCCATATTCGGCAGCGGCGGATCCAGTGACTGAGGCGTGCAATGAATCCAGTTCCGCACGTACCATATTGAAAGCGCTGTCCAGACGCGCCACCTCATTCTCGATTTCAATTTGAGGCACAGCATAATGCGCCACTTCCAAAGTGACATGAGAAACGAGATGAGCGTGCCCGATTGCGATGCCACCGGAAACACCAACACCGTGCAATGTAAAGCTCACTCGCTTTCTCCAAAATAGCCACCCACTAGATCGACCAGTGCCAGCATTGCCTCATTTTCATCCTTGCCAGTGATCTCGACCCCTAGTGTGGAACCCTTGTTCGCTGCCAGCATCATTACCCCCATGATGCTTTTTGCATTTACTTTGCGTCCGTTACGCGATAGCCAGACCTCACTCTGGAACTGGCCGGCCAACCGAGTGAGCTTTGCGGCTGCGCGCGCATGCAGTCCCAGCTTATTAAGAATTTCGATTTCCCTAGTCTGCACAATGGACTCCTGGATGGATATGCATGACACCCTCCCTTCCGCCGCTCAACGCTTTCTCAACCACCACTGACAATGGCTCATTTCGATAAGTAAGCGCCCTCACCAGCATCGGCAGGTTGACGCCGGCGAGACATTCCACCTTACCGGGATTGCTCAACCGACTGGCGATGTTGCAGGGCGTCGCACCGCAAATGTCGCTCAGCACCAGCACCCCATCGCCATTCTCAAGCTGCTGTACCAGTGCCAGTGCCTGAGATAAAGTGACATCGGGATCATCCTTGATCGTGACATCAAGATGCAGCAATTGCTGGGGCCTCTCTCCCATGACGTGGTTGGCACAGTGGATTAGGCTATCGCCGAGATTTCCGTGAGAGATAATTAGGATTCCAATCATGTTTAATCTTGAAGGAAAAAGGTGAGAAATGAAAAGTATATTATTCTAGCATTCCCAACGTCGTCGATTTGCTATCCATTTCGAATACTCCGGAAGTTCTAGTTGCAGACCCTCTCAAGCGCATCGATCATCATAGCGGCCACATTAAAACCAACCTGATCGGCGATCTCACGCATGCAGGTAGGGCTGGTCACATTGATCTCTGTGAGATAGTCTCCGATCACGTCTAGCCCCACCAGTAATAAACCCTGTTCGCGTAAGACTGGACCCAGTGAAGATGCAATCTCACGATCGCGGTCACTGAGTGGCTGCGCTATACCTCGACCACCCGCAGTCAGATTGCCGCGTGACTCACCCACCTTAGGAATTCTTGCTAATGAGTAAGGCACAGGCTCTCCATCTATCACCAGGATGCGCTTATCCCCCTGAGCTATCTCGGGTATATGACGCTGAGCCATGATCGTGCGGGTACCATAGTGCGTCAGAGTCTCAAGGATCACGCTGATATTGTGATCAGCACTATGAACGCGGAATACACTCGCACCACCCATACCGTCGAGCGGCTTCAAAATGATATCGCGGTGTTCAGCCAAAAAATCGCGGATCAAGCGCTCCTGCCGAGTGACCAGTGTGGGCGCGAGAAATTGGGGGAAATTCGCGATCGCTAATTTTTCGTTATGATCTCGTATCCCGCGCGGACTATTGAAGACACGCGCCCCCTGGCTCTCCGCCAATTCCAGTAGATAGGTACTATAAACATACTCCATATCGAATGGAGGGTCCTTCCGCATCAGTACTGCATCAAACTCCTGTAACGGGGTCTCCTTAGCCTCTTCTGTTCGATACCACCGACCTCCACCACTCTCAACACCCGTCAACTCTAGCGAGCATGCGAATCCGACTGTCATGCCGCCCTTCCAGGCCAAATCTCCCTGATGCATGACAAATAATTGATGACCGCGCACAGATGCCTCGCGCATCATAGCGAAGCTAGAATCCTTATAAGTCTTAATCGAATCTAGTTGGTCTAGGATGAAGGCGAGTCTCATGGCTGATCACAGATTGGTTTTAGCGGGAGTGGATGCAACGCCCCTCTCCAACTCCCGGGCAGCAGCTAAAAGTGCCAGCCGGGCCACCACCCCATAAGCATAGAACCGGTTAGGAGCGCAATCTGGGTGGGCCTCACGATCGGGTAGCAGGCTCGTCGTTGCAAAGGCCAGAGGTTCGAAATGCATGCCCGGTGCGTTAAGGTTCTCGTCTATACCTCGACCTGTGTGCACCCGATAGAATCCCCCGACTACGTAACGATCGATCATATAGATTACCGGTTCTGCCACCGCCTGATTAATACTCTCAAGGGTGTATACCCCTTCCTGTACCAGGACCTTGGTCACCGGTAGGCCGCCCTTAGCTACTGACATTTTGTTGCGTTGTTTACGGCTCAATGCCCGTACCTCGTCACCATCTCTCACCGTCATGATACCCATTCCATAGGTACCCGCATCGGCCTTCACGATGACGAATGGGTCCTGCTTCACACCGTACTGCGCGTACTTCTCCCGAATCTCACGCAGGATCTCATCTGTATTCCCTGAGACGCAGTCTTCACCTTTCTTCTCATGAAAATTGATCTCCCCGCAATAAGCGAAGTAGGGATTGATAAGCCATGGATCGATACCGATCAGCTTGGCAAATTCTTGAGCCACACCATCGTAGGCCATGAAGTGCTGAGATTTTCGCCGTGTTGCCCAACCGGCATGTAACGGTGGGATGATTGTCTGATCCAGATTCTGCAGAGTCTCGGGTATTCCACTTGAGAGATCGTTATTAAGCAATACAGCACAGGGGTCAAACCCTTCAACACCCAGTCGATTCCCCCGCCTCAAGACTGGTTCGATCGTGATGCCGCCCCCATTGGGGAGGTCGATCGTGGTCGCAATCGTGATCTCTGGCAGCAGAGTGCCAATACGAACATTGAGTCCAGCATGCCGCATGATGGCCTGCAAAGTGGCCACATTTTGCAAATAAAAAATATTGCGTGTGTGATTCTCCGGGATCAGCAGCACGCTATGGGCATCGGGGCAGATTCTCTCAACCGCCGCCATCATCGCCTGGACACAGAGCGGCATGAAGTCTGGATTGAGATTGTTGAATCCACCAGGGAACAGATTGGTATCCACCGGCGCCAGCTTGAAACCACTGTTGCGAAGATCCACCGAACAATAAAATGGCACAGCATGCTCTTGCCACTGTCCACGCAGCCAGTGCTCGATAATAGGCATCGCATCAAGGATGCGCCTTTCTAGATCGAGTATCGGTCCGCTCAGGGCGGTGGTGAGATGAGGAACCAGCATGGGGGGGGTAAGATTAATGCGTACTGAACCGTTACATTGTAGCATCAGGGCTTGCTGGAACCTGTCAATGTGCGGCAAGAATGGCTCGGCGCTATCAATATGCAGGCTACATCCAGTATGCGACACCCCCCTCGATCCGAGGAGAACTTATTCAGACCCCTAACCCCCTTCAGTCTGATATGGTAGAGGCATGCTGTGCAAACAGACTCTTATCTGGTCACCTCTTTCGCATGAACCTTATCCATGCTTAGCTCTCTTGAGCTTGTCCTAGTCCTACTTGCCACCGCTGTGATGGCGGTTGTCGCCTTTCGTTTACTGCACCTGCCACCCATACTGGGTTACCTACTTGCAGGGATCGCTATCGGTCCGCATGCATTGGGCTGGATACCGGAAGCATCAGAAGCCCTCCACCTGGCAGAGTTCGGCGTTGTGTTTCTGATGTTCAGCATTGGCCTCGAATTCAGTTTGCCCAAACTTGTCACCATGAAGAGCGTCGTGTTTGGGTTTGGAGCAACTCAAGTCGGCTTCACCATGTTAACCGTCATGGCCGCAACCTTCATGCTGGGATTAGATTGGCGAGTGGGGCTTGCTTTGGGGGGAGTATTAGCGATGTCTTCTACCGCCATTGTCAGCAAGATGCTGTCTGAACGGCAGGAGCTTAACTCCCCTCACGCGCGGCAGATTATCGGTGTGCTCCTATTCCAAGACCTGGCCGTTGTGCCACTTCTGATCATGATTCCAGCTCTGGCCAGCACAGTTGACAGTGGTGGTGACAATCTCGCCCTGACACTCGGCATCGCCCTGCTTAAAGCAGTAGCGGTGCTTGCGCTTATTTTATTTTTTGGACAGCGACTGATGCGCCCCTGGTTTCATCTGGTAGCACGGCAGAAATCCTCAGAGCTGTTTGTACTGAATGTTCTGATGATTACTCTGGGGCTCGCCTGGTTTACGGATATTGCCGGACTGTCACTCGCGTTGGGGGCATTTCTTGCAGGCATGCTCATTTCAGAAACCGAGTACCGGTATCAGGTCGAAGATGACATCAAGCCATTCAAAGATATATTACTGGGCCTGTTTTTTGTGACGATCGGTATGCTATTGGACGTTCAGGTCGTCATGCAGAATTTCTTGTGGGTTATGATCCTACTGCTAGCACTGATAGCTCTGAAGGCTGCATTGATCGCGGGACTATCACGATTATTCTCAAGTGATTCTGGCATGGCTGTTCGCACCGGTCTGAGTCTAGCCCAAGCGGGAGAATTCGGTTTTGTCCTGCTGGCAGAGGCCGGCGCACTCAGACTGATCGATAACCCAACCATGCAGCCGGTGCTGGCAGCGATGGTGCTATCTATGCTCGCAGCACCCTTCATTATCGAACGCAGTGAACATATGGCGAGGCGTTTTTCCGCTGCCGAGTGGATGAACCGGGCTCTCCAACTGACCACTATCGCTGCGCAAACTATGAAAGAAGAGAGTCACGTCATTCTCTGTGGCTACGGACGTAGCGGGCAGAACTTATCGCGCCTATTGGAAAAAGAATCGATCCCCTTCATCGCATTAGATCTCGACCCTCAACGCATTCAAGAGGCAAGAGCTGCAGGTGAAGCGGTGGTATATGGCGACGCGGCTAAGCGCGAGGTGCTGATTGCTGCAGGGCTGATGCGTGCCAAGGTACTGGTAGTGAGTTATTCCGATACCGCTTCTGCGCTCAGAATCCTAAGCCATGTCCGGGCACTGCGCCCCGAGTTGCCGGTAGTGGTCCGTACACTGGACGATACAGATATCGATCGACTAAAAGAAGCAGGAGCAGCGGAAGTTGTAGCAGAGATTATGGAAGGCAGTCTGATGCTTGCATCCCATGCACTGATGCTGTTCGGCCTGCCACTCAACCGCGTAATGGATCGTATCCGAGAAACACGTGAGCAACGGTACAGCCTCTTCCGCGGATTCTTTCATGGCGTTACTGACGAGGATGGGGCAATCGAAGAACAAATGCAGCCGCGCCTACATACCGTTCTGATCACCTCCGGATCGGCCGCAATTGGTATGACTCTCGGTGAGTTAGATCTAGGCGGTCTGTTAGTAGACGTCACCGCAGTGCGTAGGCGCAATACACGAGAACTATTGCCGAGTAACGAAACACAACTGGAAATTGGCGATGCGCTGGTATTACGAGGCACTCAGGAGAGCCTAGCAGCAGCGGAGATCAGGTTGATGCAGGGGTAAAAGGGGGCCACACGGTATGCCTTGTCTTGACCCCTGCTGCTGGAGTATAGTTACCACTCTGCCATTTACATCCAAGCGGAAGAGCGCGCCAGTTTCTACGACGCCGCCGAAGGCGCAACCCCCCGGAATCGCTCAGGCAAAGATTAGGTCAGTCCTGATCCTTAAAAACCGCTTGCGACAGGCAATCTGGAGAGCGCTTGGCATTTAGCCAGGCCACCGAAGGGGCACACGGAACAACGTTCTGTAATCTCTCAGGTAAAAAGGACAGAGGGGTGAGGTCATATGACATGGCTTCACTTTTTTTAATTCCAGGATAATGATCTGTGCTGAAAACAACACCCCTTAACCAGACCCACCGAAATCAGAACGCCAAGATGGTCGACTTTGGCGGCTGGGATATGCCGCTGCATTATGGCTCGCAACTTGATGAACACCATAAAGTTCGTAGTGATGCTGGCATGTTCGACGTGTCGCATATGCTGGCAGTCGATATCAAGGGTGATAGCGCGCGCCCTTTCTTGCGCCAATTGCTTGCCAATAATGTGGATAAGCTGACGCAATCGGGTAAAGCTCTCTACTCCTGCATGCTGAGCCCACAAGGTGGCGTGATTGATGACCTGATTACATATTATCTGACCGAGTCTTGGTTCCGAATCGTAGTGAATGCCGGTACTGCTGACAAGGATATCGCGTGGATACAAGCACGGCGTGATGATCTTGCTCCTGACTTAGAGATCACTCCTCGCCGTGATTTAGCCATGATTGCGGTGCAGGGGCCTAATGCCCGCGCCAAAGTCTGGCAAGTCATTGCGGGCTCTCAAACAGCAACAGAAGACTTGAAACTGTTCCAGGCGGTCACATACGATCAATACTTTATCGCGCGAACCGGCTACACCGGTGAGGATGGTTTTGAGATCCTGTTGCCCGCCGCTGACGCCCCAAATTTTTGGAATGCGCTCTGTGCTGCTGGTGTGGCGCCTGCTGGACTGGGAGCACGTGATACCTTGAGGCTTGAGGCCGGCATGAATCTTTACGGCCAGGATATGGATGAGACCACCAATCCACTCGAATCTGGATTGGCCTGGACGGTCGACTTGAAGAGCGAACGTGACTTCATCGGCAAGCAGGCCTTGCTAGAAAACCCAGCAAGGCAGCAATTAATCGGCCTGTTGTTACTTGACCGAGGCGTGTTGCGTAGCCACCAAAAGATCGTCACGCAGTATGATAATAAAGAGGGCGAGATTACCAGCGGTGGATTCTCACCCACACTCAACCTATCCATCGCACTGGCACGATTACCATCAGAGGTGTCCCCTGGAGATGAAGTGCAGGTGGTGGTGCGAGACAAGATGCTACGAGCAAAAGTCGTGAAGTACCCATTCGTACGAAATGGCAAGAGCTTGATCTAAAGAACAGAACAACATTATTTAATCCCGGAGCGAAGACATGGATATCCCAACCAACCTAAAATACACCAAGTCCCACGAGTGGGTAAGACTTGAGGATGACGGCACTGCAACGATCGGAATTACCCAACATGCCCAAGAACTGCTAGGGGATATGGTGTTTGCAGAAATCCCTAAGGTGGGACGCAATCTCAAGCAGGGGGAAGAGTGCGCAGTGGTCGAGTCCGTTAAGGCTGCCGCTGATGTGTATGCACCCATCTCAGGTGAAGTGATCTCGATTAATACTGAACTTGAGTCTGCGCCTGAAAAAATAAATCAGGATGCCTATGCAGCGTGGCTCTTCAAACTTAAGCCAGCCAACACCTCCGATCTGGATGGTCTAATGGATGCCGGAAGCTACCAGAAGGTGCTTGAGAGCGAAGCACATTGATCAATCCATGGACACAATTGAAGTGTGAGTGACCTCTTCATACTTTCAATTTTTTATACAGACTGAACCTTCCCTTATCCACGATTCACGGAAATAAACCATGCCGTTCATTCCACATACAGAAGAAGACATCAGCACGATGCTTGCAAGCATCGGTGCAAACACGATTGAAGATCTATTCGATGAGATTCCACCCGCCCTGAAGAGCGGGAGTCTCAAGGCCCTGCCCGGTCTGAGCGAGATGGAAGTCTCACGACTGATGCAGGAACGGGCCGAGGCGGATGGACGATACCTCAACTTCATCGGTGCTGGCGCCTACGAACACCATATCCCTTCCGCGGTATGGCAGATTACTACCCGTGGCGAGTTCTACTCCTCCTACACCCCTTACCAAGCGGAAGCAAGCCAAGGAACGCTGCAGCTGCTCTACGAATACCAGACCATGATGGCCTCCCTGACCGGGATGGATGTGTCTAATGCCAGCATGTATGACGGTGCTTCTGCCCTGGCTGAAGCGGCATTGATGGCGGTACGTTCACACAAGTCCTCTCGCCGCATACTAATACCTACATCCTTGCATCCAATCTACCGGCGGGTAGTTCGTGCCATTGTAAAGAACCAAGGTATCGAGGTGATAGAGGTCCCCTACAACTTAGAGTGTGGTCACACTGTGGTGGAGAGCCTTGCACCCTACGCTGGTCAAGATATTGCTGCCCTAGTCATCCCCCAACCCAATTTCTTTGGTGTACTTGAACCGGTGGACGCCCTGACCGACTGGGCGCATGCCAATAACGCTCTCGCCATTGGGGTGGTTAACCCCATGTCTCTGGCACTACTCACCCCTCCCGGTGAGTGGGGCAGCACCGGCGCAGATGTGGCGGTGGGTGAAGGTCAGCCACTCGGAATCCCACTCTCCAGTGGCGGCCCCTACTTTGGATTTATGGCCTGTAAGCAAGCCCTAGTCCGACAAATGCCAGGACGTATTATTGGGCGCACGACCGACCTGAATGGCAAGCCTGGTTTCGTCCTCACGCTGCAGGCGCGTGAACAACATATCCGTCGTTCAAAGGCCACATCCAATATTTGCACCAACCAGGGTCTGATGGTTACTGCCGCCACCATCTATATGTCCTTGCTAGGACCCGAGGGTCTGAGACGTGTAGCCGCGCAGTCCCACGCCAATACACTATCACTGATCGAGCAGCTAGAAACCTTGAAAGGGGTGAAAAAGATTTTCAGTGGGAACGTGTTCCACGAAGCGGTAGTAACACTACCAACACCGACTGCTGGCGTACTGAAAACGCTTAAGAGTCAAGGAATCTTGGCTGGATTAGATTTAAGTGAACATTACCCAGAACTTGGTAATGCACTACTGGTCTGCGCAACCGAAACAAAAATATCAAGTGACTTGAAGAAGTATGTATCACATCTGGCCCAAATACTAGGTTAACAGGCTGTATCAACGTAATTCTTAACATAGTCTTGATCGATCGTTAATTATTTTGAACTAAGGAGAAAAGCATGGTCACTCTTGCAGGCAACCCCATTAAAGTCGAGGGCTCTTTCCCGAAAGTTGGTGATAAGGCAGCCCCATTCTCACTGGTAGGCAAGGATCTGAAGGATGTGACACTGGCAGACTTTACGAGCAAGAAGAAAGTCTTGAATATTGTGCCAAGCCTGGACACGGCGGTCTGTGCTATCTCAACTCGTAAATTTAATGAGAAGGCCAGCAGCATGGAAAATGCAGTTGTACTAATCATCTCAGCCGACCTGCCATTCGCAATGGGCCGGTTCTGCGATGCGGAGGGACTGGATAAGGTGGTGACACTCTCGACCATGAGAGGCGGTGAGTTCATGAAGAATTACGGCGTCGCGATCACCGACGGTCCATTATCCGGTGTCGCCGCGCGTGCAGTGGTGGTTCTGGACGAGAACAACACCGTGATCCATGCCGAACTGGTACCGGAAATAAAAGACGAACCCAATTATGATGCGGCCTTGGCTGCATTGAAATAAACTTTATCAATACTTAACCGCAAAGGCGCGGATCTAACCATGCTGATATTCGAACACTCACGCCCCGGGCGGCGCAACTACTCACAAGCTCCGACCATTGCTGCGGAAGTTAAAAACATTCCAGCGAAGATGCTGCGAAAAACACCACCCCTGTTGCCGGAAGTCTCTGAAATGGATACGGTTCGCCATTTTACCCGGCTGTCACAATTGAATTTCTCAATCGACACGCACTTCTACCCACTGGGTTCTTGCACCATGAAATACAACCCACGTGTGTGTAACTCGCTGGCCATGCTGCCTCAATTTCTGGCACGCCACCCCCTCGCTCCGGAAGATACCGGACAAGGTTTTCTGGCGTGTATGTACGAGTTGCAGGAAATCCTCAAGGATGTAACTGGTATGTCTGGAGTGAGCCTCACGCCCATGGCCGGGGCACAAGGAGAGCTGGTCGGGGTGGCGATGATTCGTGCCTACCATGAATCTCGTGGAGACTTCGCCCGTACCGAGATTATTGTCCCTGATGCGGCGCACGGTACTAATCCAGCCACGGCGGTGATGTGTGGTTACACCGTGGTAGAGATCCCCACCGGCAAGGAGGGTGATGTTGACATGGAAGCTCTGAAGGCCGCGGTGGGGCCAAAAACAGCCGGATTAATGCTTACCAACCCATCCACGCTCGGCATATTTGAGAAGAACATTGCCGAGATGAGCAAGATCGTTCACCAGGCCGGCGGATTACTTTACTATGATGGCGCAAACCTGAATGCAATTCTTGGTAAGGTAAAACCGGGGGATATGGGATTTGATGTGATTCATATCAATCTGCATAAAACCTTCTCAACCCCCCACGGCGGCGGCGGGCCAGGATCTGCCCCGATCGGTGTTGCCGACCGTTTATTACCCTTCATGCCGGTGCCGATTGTGACGCTTGAAGAGGGAAAGTATCGCTGGTTGACGGAGAAAGAGATCCCCCTGTCCATTGGCAGACTTTCAGCTCATATGGGCAATGCCGGTGTACTGCTGAGGGCTTATATTTATATCCGTCTGCTCGGTGCTGAGGGGATGTATCGAGTGTCTGAGTTTGCAACCCTTAATGCAAATTATTTAATGGCCGAATTGAGCAAGGCTGGATTTGAAATTGCCTATCCAACTCGTCGCGCCAGTCATGAATTCATCGTTACACTTAAAGACCTCAAGGATAAGACTGGCGTGACGGCGATGAATGTAGCCAAACGTCTCTTAGACAAGGGCTATCATGCCCCCACCACCTACTTCCCGATGCTGGTACCAGAATGCCTGCTGATCGAGCCAGCTGAGACTGAGTCTAAACAGACCCTTGATGCCTTTATCTCATCCATGAAGGAGATCCTGGCAGAGGCGCATACTGATCCAGAGATGCTTAAAGCTGCACCGCATAACACACCCGTCCGTAAACTGGATGACGTGAAGGCTGCACGGGAACCGGACTTAACTTGGACGCAGTCACCCTGATACCGCGAGCGGTGTCTCTTGCTCACAAGATCAACCGTGATACTTGTAGCGGTTAGACACACCTGAAATTGGTTGTTTAATTCATGTAAGATCGCGGCCGATTGTTAGCTTGGGGTTCTCGCTGAAACGCTGCCGGTTATAGAGAGTCCATCGTGGGTCGACGTCCAGTTTCACGAATTAGCGGACCGCATTAAACTGTCAGAAAATTCATGTGCAGAGTTCATTCACTGGACTTTCAATCTGATTGCATAACAAAAAATTAAATCAAATTCCCACAGCCTGCTGACGACTCATTCCTCTTGAGCCGGAATTGGGTTGTGATACCACTGCTCTCATTTAAACTCTTAGTTGCACACCTACAAATATGCATACACTCATCTGCGGTTCGATTGCCTACGACACCATCATGGTGTTTAACGACCACTTCAAGAATCATATTCTTCCGGAGAAGATTCATATTCTGAATGTTGCCTTTCTGGTTCCTGATATGCGCCGAGAGTTTGGCGGCTGTGCCGGCAATATTGCCTACAATCTACAAATGATAGGGGGCTCGCCCCTGATCATGGCTACAGTGGGAGATGACTATCAGCCCTATGATTATCGGCTTCAGAAACTGAATCTAGCACAGACTCACATCCGTCCCGTGAGTGACACGTTCACCGCGCAGGCATTCATCACCACGGATCTGGCTGACAATCAGATCACTGCATTCCACCCAGGCGCAATGAATTTCTCCCATCATAATCACGTAACCGATGCCAAGGATGTCAGTCTCGGCATCCTCGCACCGGATGGGCGTGATGGTATGGTACAACACGCGCAGGAATTCCATGAGGCCGGCATTCCATTCCTGTTCGACCCGGGGCAAGGGCTGCCGATGTACAACGGTGAGGAACTGCTCGATTTTATCGACAAGGCCGATTACATTGCGGTCAATGACTACGAGGGTCAACTACTGCAAGAGCGTACCGGCCAGACTCTGGAAGCCCTGGCTAAACTAGTTAAGGGGCTCGTGGTTACAAGAGGGGCAGAAGGGTCTATTATTTATGCTAATGGACAGCAAATTGAAATTCCCTGCGTCAAGCCTGAGGAGATGCTCGACCCGACAGGTTGTGGTGACGCGTATCGTGCCGGGTTGCTATACGGCATCGCAAATAACATGGACTGGCAAACGACCGGTTCACTCGGATCGCTCATGGGCGCCCTGAAAATAGCAAAACGAGGCGGGCAGAATCACAGTTTCAGCCGGGATGAAATCGGCCAGCGCTATTTTGAGGCTTTTGGTAATCGGATTCTCTAAGGAGACATCATGAAAAATATCCTGACGACAGCATTGGTCAGCCTATCCATCGTCATTTTGAGCGGCTGCGCAACCGGCTTGGGGGGTGGCACTTATTCGCGTGATCAAGCCCGGCAAGAACAGACCGTTCGAACCGGCATAGTGGAGAGTGTGCGTGAGGTGCAGATCGAGGGCACTCGTAGCATGGCCGGTGCAGTTGCAGGCGGAGTAGCCGGTGGTATCGGGGGGAGTTATATGGGAGATGGCACGCTCGGCGCACTTGGCGCTGTACTCGGCGCTGTCGGAGGAGGACTGTTGGGGCAAGCAGTCGAGGAGGGGGTAACTCGCAGGAAAGGGGTAGAGATCACTGTTAAACTCGATAATGGATCGCTAGTCGCGATCACCCAAGAAGCTGAAGCAAATGAAACGTTCAAGCCCGGTGAACGGGTCCGCATCCTATCGGGAGGCGGAGCCTCACGGGTAACCCATTAGGGAAATCTTAAGACTGTTCGTATTGATGCAATAATGGAAGTATGAATAATACTCCCAGCCTCCTGATACGAACCCTCCGCGCAACTCGATTATTTCTGCATGTCCTTTCCGGACTTGTTCAGTCCGCCGTATATCCACACCTCAGTCAACCCGTGCAAAAGAGAATGGCCCAGAAATGGTCATCCGGTCTGCTTGCGATACTCTGTATCCGATTACGCTGTGGTGGCGTGCCGCCACCCATCTCGATCCTGCGAGTGATGCTAGCGGCCAATCATGTCTCATGGCTCGATGTATATGCGCTCATCTCTGTATGCCCCGCTCGTTTTGTCGCCAAGTCTGAAATCCGCAATTGGCCTCTACTTGGGTGGTTGAGTCAGAATGCGGGCACGTTATTCATTGAGCGCACAAAGCGCAGCGACACTGCTCGTATCAATCAAGATATCAATAACGCCCTGACTATTGGGGATCGAGTTGCAGTATTCCCGGAGGGCACCACCAGCGACGGTACCGTATTGCGGCATTTTCATGCTTCATTATTACAACCGGCAGTGATTGACGAGACTTGGTTATACCCGGTCGCGGTCCGTTATCATGATTCGACAGGACAGATCAGTCAGGCGGCTGCCTACGTTGAGGTCTCACTGTTGGGCTCGCTTCAACAAATATTACGACAGCCTTGGATTGAAGTGGAACTAATCTTTTCCGATCCGATCAATAGCATCGGGAAAAACCGACGAGAACTGGCCCGTTTTGCCGAACATGCTATCGCCACCGCGTTATCCCTGCCGGTGCCTCACAAGCTACCTGGAAAACTTCCCGGTCTTCCAGCCGAACAGCTGTAAGACTTCCTCCCCACAGGCACCCTGTATCTAGAGCAATCAGGTTATCCCTTATCTGCAAACCCAATGCCGACCAGTGGCCACAAATGATCGTAACATCCTGACTTGCGCGGTGCGGCATCTCAAACCATGGAAGATAGCCGGTCGGAATATCCTGCAGCTGACCCTTGAATGCAAAGTTCATTCTCCCGTCAGAGCTAGATACACGCATACGAGTCATGGCATTGGTAACTACCCGCAAGCGATCATATCCGGTCAGACTGTCGTCCCAATAATCAGGCTGATTGCCATACATATGTGAGAGAAACTGATGAAATTGACTGCCACGTAGCGCTGACTCCACCTCCTCAGCAAGCATTACGGCCTGAGTCACACTCCATAATGGGAGCAAACCAGCATGCACCATGACAGAGTTACCTTCCACATACATCAGCCTCTGTTGCCGTAACCAGTCGAGCAGATCATCCCGGTCGGGGGCATTCAATATATCCTGGAACGTGTCGCTACCAAGCTGTTTGGTATGACCTCCCGCAACCATGAGCAGATGTAAGTCGTGATTTCCCAACACCATGACAACCGAATCGCCCAATGATTTGATGAAACGCAACAGAGTCAGAGATTCCGGTCCACGATTGACGACATCTCCCACCAACCACAGCCTATCTGCCACAGCATCAAAAGCAATCTGGTCAAGAAGCTGTCTGAACTCTTTATAACAACCCTGCAAGTCACCGATTGCGTAAGTAGCCATATGGGGAATAAAAGAGGACCACGACTTACAAAAAATAAAGGGCGGCTCTGGGCCGCCCCTATATTAACCTAACTGTCACCACAAATTACTTCGCCTGACTCACCATAAAATCTACCACCGACTTGACATCATCATCGGACAGGCTTGCATTGCCACCCTTAGCAGGCATCGCATTCTTGCCTTTGATCGCGCTGGCATAGAGCGTTCCATTGCCATTCTTGATACGCGGAGCCCATGCTGCCTTGTCACCTTGTTTGGGTGCACCCGCTGCACCGCTCATGTGACACGCAGCACAACTGGCATTATAGATTCCCTGGATCTTGTCTGCGCCACTAGCAGCAACTGGGATAGACGCGGTTTGAATAATTCCCGCTCCCGAGCTCATACCAGCCGGCGGCAAATCGCTCGCCATCACCAACTCACCGACCGGCTTCAACCGTTTGGCTACCGACTCATCGGTCAAGGCGGAGTCATTTTTACCCACCGAAATGCCGCCAGTAGCATACTGTGCCAGCATCACGACAATCGCGATTGGAAACACAATAGCAAGCAGTAGAACTGTGATTAATTGTTTTGGCGTCTTAATGCCGCCAGAATCTTCTTCAGTATTGCTCACCATATCTCCCCATAAAAAAACGATTAATTGTATATCTTCAGGTTCTCTGATGCAAAAATAAGCACCCAACTGCGTTGGACGAATGCCCCAAAAAAAGCTATCCTAGCGCCCGTTGCAGTGTCAGTCTCCCTAACTTAAGTCTGGCCCTACTTCATTTGCGCCCATAGCTCAGCTGGATAGAGTACCGCCCTCCGAAGGCGGGGGTCACACGTTCGAATCGTGTTGGGCGCGCCAAAGCTCTGACCGGTTATTACTCCGGGCCTTCATGGGCCCCTCACCGCCAGACACTCCTCTTACTTTTAAAACTCTGACGTCGCGTGCGCACAAGCCCTTCAACCAACATATCTTGGTAGGCGCGATTGGACTCGAACCAACGACCCCCACCATGTCAAGGTGGTGCTCTAACCAGCTGAGCTACGCGCCTAAGAATCGCTAATTTTAACTGAAACGGCACAGGGCTTCAAATTATAATACCGGGTCGTAATACAAGATAATGATGCACAAGTCCAGACTGCCACGTCAAATTTATGGAAAAGATCCGTCTATCTAAACTCATGTCAGAACAAGGACTTTGCTCACGCAGGGAGGCAGATAGCTACATCGAGCAGGGTTGGGTATTTGTAGATGGAGACCGCATCACTGAGCTCGGCACAAAGGTCTATCCCACTCAGAAAATTAAACTCGATAAGGCTGCCCAAGCGCAGCAACTTGGTCAAGTGACGATACTACTGAATAAGCCGATTGGGTTCGTATCAGGACAGCCCGAACCCGGTTACCAACCAGCGGTTACCCTCATTAACCAAGAATCCCGTTTCCAGGAGAGCCAGTCATCACTCAGATTTAGTCCGATGCACTTAAAGGGCCTAGCCCCAGCGGGGAGGCTAGATATCGATTCTCAAGGCTTGCTGGTACTAACGCAAGATGGCCGCATTGCTAAACAGCTCATCGGTGCAGATTCTGAGATTGAAAAGGAATACCTAGTGCGGGTTCAAGGAACACTCTCAAAGCAACAACTGGAGCTGTTGAATCATGGCCTGAGTCTGGACGGAGAGACGCTAAAACTTGCTCAAGTGAGCTGGCAGAATCAGGATCAGCTACGGTTCATTCTGCGCGAAGGTAAAAAGCGTCAGATCAGACGTATGTGCGAGCTAGTTGGGCTGAAGGTCACTGGCTTAAAGCGTGTCCGTATCGGACAAGTAAAGCTCGGTGATCTACCCACGGGGAAGTGGCGTTATCTAAGAGATAAAGAAAAATTCTAGCTCAGCGGATCGAGCACAAAACCCCCTCATCCCGTTCGGTAAGGTAAACTATCGAACGAAATGAAATTGCATCCACCTCTATGTAAATAGATGCAATACAACTTTAGGACTGAGAATGATTCTAGTAACAGGCGGCGCCGGGTTCATCGGTGCGAATTTTGTGATGAATTGGCTGGTCCAGTCCGATGAAACCGTCGTCAATCTTGACCTGCTCACCTATGCGGGTAACCTACAAAACCTCTCTTCACTATCATCTGATCAACGCCACATATTTGTCCATGGCGATATCGCCGACTCGACTTTAGTAAATGGCTTACTTACTCAATACCAACCACGCGCGATCATTAATTTTGCTGCTGAGAGCCATGTCGATCGTTCAATTCACGGTCCGGAAGATTTCATTCAGACCAACATCATCGGCACCTTCCGACTGCTAGAAGCGGTCCGTGCATACTGGAATGGGCTAAACGAGGAAGCAAAGAAGAATTTTCGTTTCCTACACGTCTCGACCGACGAGGTTTATGGCTCGCTCTCCAAAACTGAGCCCGCTTTCAGCGAGACCCACCGATATGAGCCCAACAGCCCTTACTCTGCCAGCAAGGCTGCCAGTGACCATCTGGTGCGTGCCTATCACCACACCTATGGCCTGCCAACACTCACCACCAACTGCTCCAATAACTATGGGCCTTATCACTTTCCGGAGAAGCTCATCCCACTGATGATTGTCAATGCTCTTGCAGGCAAGCCCTTACCTGTATATGGGGATGGTCAGCAGATTCGAGACTGGCTGTATGTCAAGGACCACTGTAGCGCCATCCGCCGTGTGCTTGCCGATGGGCGAATGGGGGAGGTCTACAACATCGGTGGATGCAATGAAAAGCCCAATATTGAGATCGTATACACCATCTGTGGGCTGCTGGATGAACTCCGCCCGCGATCCGATGGTAAATCCTACCGCGAACAAGTCACCTATGTTACCGATCGACCTGGCCATGACCGCAGATATGCCATTGATGCCGGGAAGATTGAGTCGGAACTCGGCTGGAAACCGGAAGAGACCTTTGAAACTGGCATCCGTAAAACCGTACAGTGGTATCTGGATAATCAGGACTGGGTCAGTAATGTGCAATCAGGCAACTACCGGTCATGGGTCGAGAAGAATTATCAGGATCGTGACTGATGAAGATTCTGCTGTTTGGCAAGGGTGGTCAAGTCGGCTGGGAGTTGCAACGCAGTCTTGCACCGCTGGGAGAGTTAATTGCCCTGGACAGTGATAGCAAAGAGCAGTGCGGCGATTTCACCCGTCTCGACCTCATTGCCGAGACCGTCCGCTCAATTGCCCCGGATGTGATCGTCAATGCCGCCGCCTATACCGCTGTCGACAAGGCCGAGAGTGAACCGGAACTGGTCCATACCATTAATGCGCTAGCCCCTGGCGTCCTCGCACAGGAAGCACGAAAGCTCGATAGTTGGTTGATTCATTACTCCACCGAATACGTATTTGACGGCAGTGGTAGCACGCCCTGGCTAGAAACAGATTCGACTAACCCATTGAATGTATACGGCTCCACCAAGATCGCAGGTGAGGAGGCTATCCGTACCGCGGGTTGCCGCCACCTGATCTTTCGCACCAGCTGGGTCTATTCTGCACGAGGTGGTAATTTTGCTAGGACCATGCTGCGCTTAGCGAGAGAGCGCGACCGTCTGACCGTCATAGATGACCAGATTGGCGCCCCCACCGGTGCCGACCTGCTGGCGGATGTCACCTCACACGCCATTCGCACGGCCCTACAACGACCGGAACTGTCCGGACTGTATCACCTGTCTGCCGCAGGCGAGACTTCGTGGCACGGCTACGCTTGCTTGATACTGGATCTGGCACGTCGGTGCGGGGTCAAACTCAAAGCAACCGGGGAGAATGTAACCCCGATTCAAACTAGCGCATTTCCTTCGCCTGCTAGGAGACCTCTTAACTCGCGTCTAGATACCTGCAAACTGAGAGCCACCTTCGATTTGAACCTGCCTTTGTGGCAAACTGGCGTGACACGGATGATTACCGAAATTCTCGAGGAACATTCATGACTCATCGTAAAGGAATCATCCTCGCCGGCGGTTCCGGTACTCGTCTCTACCCCGTGACCAAGGTCGTCTCGAAGCAACTACTGCCCATCTACGACAAGCCGATGATCTACTACCCCCTGAGCACGCTGATGCTCGCGGGCATACAAGACATCCTCATCATCTCAACACCGCAGGACACACCACGCTTTGAACAGTTACTGGGGGACGGTAGCGATTGGGGTCTTAACCTTCAGTATGCCGTGCAACCCAGTCCGGACGGACTGGCCCAAGCATTTCTCATCGGTCGTGATTTTATCGGTCACGATCCCAGCGCACTGGTGTTAGGTGATAATATTTTCTATGGCCATGACTTACATGTTCAACTCGAACGAGCAATGACTGAACCTGAGGGCGCGACCATATTCGCATATCACGTGCAGGATCCGGAACGTTATGGTGTGGTCGCTTTTAATGCCCAGAACCAGGCCACATCGCTGGAAGAAAAACCCTCTCAGGCCAAGAGCAATTACGCCGTGACCGGACTATACTTCTATGACAATCAGGTGGTTGATATCGCGGCCCATCTCAAGCCCTCGCCCCGTGGTGAATTAGAAATAACTGACCTCAACCGTATCTATCTGGAGCGCGATCAACTGCACGTAGAGATCATGGGTCGTGGTTATGCATGGCTGGATACGGGAACACACGAGAGTCTTATAGAAGCCAGCAACTTCATTGAGACCATAGAACACCGTCAAGGGCTCAAGGTCGCCTGCCCCGAAGAGATCGCTTACCGCAAGGGCTTCATCGGTGCTGAGCAGCTTGAGAAACTTGCCCAGCCCCTCGCTAAGAATGGTTATGGTCAGTATCTGTTACGGTTACTGCAAGAGAGGATATAGTCTTGAAGGTCACCCCTACCTCGATCCCATCAGTTCTAATCATTGAGCCCAAGGTCTTCGGTGACGATCGTGGTTTCTTTTTTGAAAGCTTTAACCAACGAGCATTCAATCGGGCCACTGGTCTTGACGTGAACTTTGTGCAAGACAACCACAGCCGCTCGTCCAAGGGGGTACTGCGTGGGCTTCACTACCAGATCCAGCAGCCCCAGGGGAAGCTGGTGCGGGTCGTACGTGGCTCGGTATTTGATGTGACTGTGGATCTCCGGAAGTCCTCCCCCAGCTTTGGACAGTGGGTGGGGATGGAACTAACCGAGGATAACCACTGTCAATTATGGATTCCGCCGGGTTTTGCACATGGATTTTACGTTCTGAGCGATAGTGCCGATTTTTTGTATAA
>JBAWVG010000023.1:0-24311 GCA_037147395.1 Nitrosomonadaceae bacterium
TCCGTGAGGGTGGAAGAACCGTTGGCGCCGGCGTCGTGGCGAAAGTTATTGAGTAGTGGCTGAAGGAGTTATGTGTCAGGCTCCCAGATCAAAACTTACGATGAGTGAATGCGATACAGTCTCTTGGAAAATGTAAGTTATTAATCCTCAGTTCATCAACAGAATAGGCCAGTAGCTCAATTGGCAGAGCGTCGGTCTCCAAAACCGAAGGTTGGGGGTTCGATGCCCTCCTGGCCTGCCAAGATAAGGATTATCAATAGGATGCTAACAATGTTTATCATGACAAGTGCGAAGTAGGTAGTACCCTAACTGCATGAAAAAAAGAAGTATTAGAGTTAGAGATGTGTCTTGAATAAACGCTCTTACATGGTTTTTTTACGTATTAAGAGCAGAGCGGGGTAGAGTGGATAAGATAAAGTTAGGATTCGCCTTTCTGTTAATGGCTGCGGGTATTGGCGGGTTTTATTACCTGCGTGATAGTGCCATGGTAGTCCGCGTAATTTCAGTGCTAGTGGGTTTTGTACTGGCAGGAGGAGTTGCCTGGTTTACCTCGCAAGGTAAGCAGTTTTATGCATTCAGTAGGGAATCATCAGAAGAGACCAAGAAGGTAATATGGCCGAACCGTAAAGAAACTCTTCAGACGACTGCGATCGTTTTTGCTTTCGTTGTAGTAATGGCTGTATTTTTATGGTTGGTAGATGCCAGCTTGATGTTGGGGATGAAATATCTGATGGGCCAGGGGGATTGATGGGTAAGAAATGGTTTGTGGTTCACGCCTATTCTGGTTTTGAGAAAAGCGTACAGCGCGCATTGCAAGAACGAATTAAACGTGCTGGCATGGAGGAACAATTCGGTCAGATACTGGTGCCGGTGGAAGAAGTGGTCGAAATGAAGGCCGGACAGAAAAATATCAGTGAACGTAAGTTTTTCCCGGGCTATGTATTGGTAGAGATGGACATGACTGACGAGACATGGCATCTGGTCAAGAGTACTGCGAAGGTCACCGGTTTTATCGGTGGATCAGCGATGAAACCGACGCCAATCAGCGAGAAGGAAGTACAGAATATTCTGCATCAGATTCAAGAAGGGGTGGAGAAACCAAAGCCTAAGATTCTATTTGAAATAGGCGAAGCAGTGAGGGTAAAGGAAGGTCCATTCACAGATTTCCACGGGAATGTGGAAGATGTTAATTATGACAAAAGCAAGATCAGGGTATCAGTTTCAATTTTTGGTCGCCCCACCCCAGTCGAGCTGGATTTTAGTCAAATAGAAAAAGCCTAAAATATAGAAGTAGGGCGAATTCTATTCAACAAACGGGGAGAGTGCAGTAGCATTCGTTTGCACCCAACAGGAGAAAGAGTGTGGCAAAGAAAATAATTGGCTATATCAAATTACAAGTACCGGCGGGTAAGGCTAATCCAAGCCCCCCCATTGGACCTGCACTCGGTCAGCGCGGGCTTAATATCATGGAATTCTGTAAAGCATTTAACGCTATCACACAGAAAATGGAGGTTGGTCTACCTGTGCCAGTAGTGATTACTGCTTACGCTGACAAGAGCTTTACCTTCATCATGAAAACCACGCCGGCGACGGTCTTGATTAAGAAAGCAGTCGGCATTAGTAAGGGGAGTCCTAAGCCGCATGCCGACAAAGTCGGAAAATTAACTCGGAATCAAGCAGAGGAAATTGCCAAGGCAAAAATGCCAGACTTAACGGCCGCGGATATGGATGCTGCAGTTCGCACAATTGCCGGTAGCGCTCGTAGTATGGGTGTAGAAGTGGAGGGCGTATAACCATGGCACATATATCTAAACGTTTTAAAGCAATTATTGGGAAAGTCGACCGTAGTAAAGTCTATCCGCTACAGGATGCACTTGGAATCGTTAAAGAGGCGGCAACAGCAAAATTTGACGAGTCAATTGATGTAGCAGTCAATCTCGGTATAGATGCGAGAAAATCAGACCAAACGGTGCGAGGATCGGTGGTACTGCCCGCGGGAACAGGCAAGACAGTGCGTGTGGCAGTATTCGCTCAGGGTGATAAAGCAAAGGAAGCGCTAGCTGCGGGTGCTGATATAGTTGGATTTGAAGATCTGGCTGAGCAGATCAAAGCCGGAAATATGAATTTTGATGTGGCTATTGCTAGCCCCGATGCGATGCGAATTGTTGGCCAATTGGGTCAGATACTTGGGCCACGCGGCCTGATGCCGAATCCTAAAGTAGGTACGGTAACTCCAGATGTTGCGGGTGCGGTTAGGAATGCTAAAGCTGGTCAGGTTCAATATCGCGCAGACAAGGCGGGCATTGTTCAATGTACTATCGGGCGGGCATCATTTGGAGTAGATGCTTTAAAACAAAACATGCTGGCATTAGTGGATGCACTCAACAAATCTAAACCTGCTACATCTAAGGGTGTCTACCTCAGAAAGGTTTCAATTTCTAGCACAATGGGGATAGGTGTGCGGGTCGATCAGGCAAGTTTGACGAAGTAAAAAATTGTATGACTTTGGACTGTTGGGGTGACGTATCAAGTAAACCCGGCAGGTTGTCAAAGACCGTTTGGGGTTTTTAAAATTAGCAGAAGCCGTGGTGTTTTTAATTTTCCACCATCAGGTTTGTGCTTTGATTAAAGACTTAATCGCGGAAAAAGAGAGAAAGTGAAAGGGGGTGTGACTGGCAAGTAACCTCCTATTCTGAATCTTTTGTAATTCTTAGCGCCCAGCGTAGATGGCGTATCCGAAAACAGGAACAAATTTAACTCCTGATTAAAGGTCGCTAGTTCGTAGTATTGAAACGAAGCTTCGAGTGGAACTGTAGCCCGAAGCTAAGTGTCGATACTCTATTAACTGATGGAGAACGTATTTTGAGTCTAAATCGTGAAGAGAAAAAGGCGGTAGTCACTGAGGTCAGCGCTGAATTGGCAAAGGCTCAAGCGGTTATCGTTGCAGAGTATCGCGGTCTCGGAGTCGGACATATGACCCAGTTGCGAGCTAAGGCGCGTCAATCTGGAATATATTTTCGGGTGCTGAAGAATTCGCTAGCACGACGTGCAGTTGCAGATACACCATTTTCAGGACTATCTGGACACATGGTGGGGCCGCTAGTTTATGGTATCGGAAGTGATCCGGTAGCTGCAGCGAAAGTGCTTCATGAATTTGCCAAGAGTAATGACAAGTTCGTAATCAAGGCGGGTTCCATGGCTAATTTAATAATGTCTACAAAAGATATTGCTAACTTAGCTACCCTTCCAAGCCGTGAAGAACTACTTTCGATGTTGCTTGGGACAATGCAGGCGCCGATCGTAAAATTTGTTCGGACACTAAACGAAGTTCCGACCAAGTTTGTACGTGGGGTAGCAGCTGTCCGCGATCAGAAACAAGCTGTCTAATACGATTTAAAATTGCTTAAAACTTTAATCGAACAATAAATTAATTCTATCAGGAGAAAATCATGGCAGTAGCCAAAGCAGAAATTCTAGATGCAATCGCCAGTATGACCGTGCTGGAACTCTCTCAGTTGATTAAGGAGATGGAAGAAAAGTTTGGAGTCTCAGCCGCTGCTGCAGCAGTAGTGGCAGCAGCTCCCGCAGCCGGCGCTGCAGCTGCTGTAGCGGAAGAACAAACTGAATTTTCGGTGATATTGACCGCTGCAGGTGATAGTAAGGTGAATGTAATTAAAGTCGTACGTGCCGTGACAGGCCTGGGCTTGAAGGAAGCTAAGGATCTAGTGGATGGAGCTCCCAAGGCAATCAAAGAAGGTGTCTCCAAAGCAGATGCAGATGCCATTCAGAAACAGCTCATCGAAGCTGGTGCAGCTTGCGAGATCAAGTAAAGCAATTGGCAGCATAGCTTGAGCTGGGCTGGTAGCACGAAAGTGCTTCCAGCCTTCAGCCATACTCGCGCACTGATTTTTCATTAGTGATGCGGCGCGCACACCACAAAAGGTAGAAATAAATAATCTACCCGTTGTTCCCTGACCCTCCGGAGAGATTCCATGAGCTATTCATTTACCGAGAAAAAACGTATTCGTAAAAGTTTCGCCAAGCGCGCGAGCGTACTGCCGATTCCTTTTCTTCTCGCCACCCAGCTCGAATCATACGTGGCTTTCTTACAAGCGCGAGTTCAATCTGCTCAGCGTAGCAATCAGGGATTGCAGGCAGCATTTACATCGATCTTTCCAATTGAAAGCCATTCCAAGAACGCCCGCCTGGACTTTGTCAGTTATGAACTTGGGACCCCCCCGTTTGATGTCAAGGAATGTCAGCAGAGAGGTTTGACCTATGCCTCCCCCTTGCGCGCTAGGGTACGACTAACACTTATGGATAAAGAAGCCTCTAAACCAACGATTAAAGAGGTGAAGGAGCAAGAAGTTTATATGGGAGAAATTCCTCTCATGACCAACACGGGATCGTTTGTTATTAATGGCACCGAACGCGTAATCGTTTCGCAATTACATCGGTCACCGGGCGTATTCTTTGAGCATGACCGCGGCAAAACACATTCATCTGGAAAATTGCTGTTTTCTGCAAGAATAATTCCATACCGCGGATCCTGGCTCGACTTCGAATTTGACCCTAAAGACCATCTCTATTTTCGAGTTGATCGCCGCCGAAAAATGCCGGTCACTACGTTGCTGAAAGCAATAGGGTATACACCAGAACAGATCCTTGCAGGATTCTTCTCCTTCGATGTTTTCCATTTGTCGAAGAAGGAAATTAACTTTGAATTAGTGCCGGAACGATTGCGTGGGGACATGGCTCGGTTTGATATTGCCACTAAAAATGGCAAGATAATCGTGCAAAAAGATAAACGGATTACAGTTAAGCATGTTCGAGAGCTACAGCAGGCAGGAATTGAACGTCTTACTGTGCCAGAAGATTTTTTATTGGGGCGTGTATTAGGCCACAACGTGGTGGACAAAGAAACAGGCGAAGTTATTGCATTAGCCAACGATGAGATAACAGAAATTGTCCTCGCTAAGCTACAAGAATCCAATACAGAAAAAATTTACACAATCTATACCAATGATCTAGATCAAGGCGCATACATATCACAAACTTTGAGAACTGATGAGACGACTGATCAATTGGCGGCTCAGGTAGCGATTTATCGAATGATGCGTCCTGGCGAGCCACCTACTGAAGAAGCGGTAAAATCGCTCTTCAATGGCTTGTTTTACGCACCAGAGCGCTATGATTTGTCTGTAGTGGGGCGGATGAAGTTTAATCGCCGGGTCGGTAAGACAGAATTGACGGGAGCCAATACCTTATCCAATGAGGACATCATTTCGGTCATCATGATTCTGGTTGAGCTACGTAATGGCCGTGGAGAGATAGATGATATTGATCATCTCGGCAACCGACGCGTACGGTCCGTTGGCGAATTAGCAGAAAATCAATTCCGTTCTGGATTGGTTCGGGTGGAACGCGCAGTGAAAGAGCGTTTGAGTCAGGCCGAGTCAGATAACCTCATGCCGCATGATCTAATTAATGCCAAGCCGGTATCTGCAGCCGTACGGGAATTCTTTGGTTCAAGTCAATTGTCGCAGTTTATGGATCAAACGAATCCGCTTTCTGAGATCACACATAAACGCCGAGTATCAGCGCTGGGGCCCGGCGGCTTAACGCGTGAGCGTGCGGGTTTTGAAGTGCGTGACGTGCATCCGACACATTATGGACGGGTATGCCCGATCGAAACACCAGAAGGCCCTAATATTGGCCTAATTAATTCGCTGGCATTATATGCTCGTACCAACGAATATGGGTTTATGGAGACCCCGTACCGTAAGGTAAAGAGCGGTAAAGTCACCGATGAAATTGATTATTTATCAGCCATCGAAGAAGGTCAGTATGTAATTGCTCAAGCGAATGCAGAGTTGGACAAACATGGAAAATTTTCCAGTGATACAGTCTCCTGCCGTCATAAAAATGAATTTGCATTAGCAAGTCCTGATCGTATCGAATACATGGATGTGGCCCCAGCGCAGATTGTTTCGGTTGCGGCCTCGTTGATACCATTCCTAGAGCATGACGATGCTAACCGCGCTCTGATGGGATCTAACATGCAACGGCAAGCAGTTCCGTGCCTACGTGCTGAGAAATCATTAGTAGGCACCGGCATCGAGCGTGTAGTGGCAGTAGACTCTGGTACTGCGGTGCAAGCGGTGCGTGGTGGTGTGGTTGATTATGTCGATGCAGGTCGGATCGTGATCCGGGTGCATGACGCAGAAGCACGTGCCGGTGAAGTAGGTGTGGATATCTATAACCTTATTAAATACACCCGCTCCAACCAAAATACCAATATCAATCAACGTCCACTTGTAAAAGTAGGAGACATAATTGCTCGGGGCGATGTAGTGGCCGATGGAGCCTCTACTGACTTAGGTGAACTGGCATTGGGACAAAATATGCTTGTTGCATTTATGCCTTGGAATGGTTACAACTTTGAGGACTCTATCCTCATTTCTGAGCGTGTAGTTGCAGAAGATCGGTTTACCTCGATCCATATCGAAGAGTTATCTGTGGTGAGTCGCGATACCAAGTTAGGGACGGAAGAAATTACCTGCGACATTTCCAACCTATCGGAATTGCAACTTGGACGTCTGGATGAATCTGGCATCGTTCATATTGGTGCCGAAGTAGAAGCGGGTGATGTCTTGGTAGGCAAGGTAACTCCAAAAGGAGAGACTCAACTGACGCCTGAAGAAAAGCTACTGAGAGCAATCTTTGGCGAGAAGGCTTCGGATGTGAAAGACACATCGTTGCGCGTACCTTCTGGCATCTCTGGCACAGTGATTGATGTTCAAGTATTTACCCGGGAGGGTATTGAGCGTGATAAACGAGCACAACAAATCATAGATGACGAATTAAAACGTTACAAGAAAGACCTGGCTGATCAGATGCGAATCGTGGAGGCAGATGCATTTGAGCGTATCGAGCGTTTGCTTAAAGGAAAGACCGCAACCGGCGGACCTAAAAAACTCGCCAAGGGTGCTCGAATAACAAAGGAATATCTGGATAGTGTTGACCCACACCATTGGTTCGACATACGGCTGACCAATGAAGATGTAAGTCTTCAGTTAGAGCAGATCAAGGAAGGGTTGGCACAAAAGCGCAAGGCATTTGATGCCGCTTTTGATGAAAAAAAGAAAAAACTAACACAGGGAGATGAGCTGCCCCCAGGTGTACAGAAAATGGTTAAGGTTTACGTCGCTGTGAAGCGTCGTTTGCAGCCTGGCGATAAGATGGCAGGGCGTCATGGTAACAAGGGCGTGATCTCCAAGATCGTACCTATTGAAGATATGCCCTATATGGCTGATGGAACACCAGTGGATGTGGTTTTAAATCCTCTGGGTGTACCTTCACGTATGAATGTAGGCCAGATATTAGAAACGCATCTGGGGTGGGCTGCAAAAGGGTTAGGCAGAAAGATTGGCGATATGCTGCAAGCTCATAATAAACCTACGGAGATCAGGAAATTCCTGAACAAAATTTATAACAGTAGTGGAAAACCAGAGGATATCGCTTCGCTCACCGATGGGGAAATATTGGACTTGGCTGAGAATCTAAAGGATGGCGTGCCATTCGCAACGCCAGTGTTTGATGGCGCTACGGAGCATGAAATTAAAGATATGCTTGAACTTGCCGGTCTACCGAGATCTGGTCAGGTTGTGCTATATGACGGCAGAACCGGTGAAGCATTCGACCGTCCGGTAACGGTGGGTTACATGCATGTACTAAAACTACATCACTTGGTAGACGACAAGATGCACGCGCGCTCTACAGGTCCGTATAGCTTGGTAACCCAGCAACCACTAGGTGGCAAGGCGCAGTTCGGTGGTCAGCGCTTCGGCGAGATGGAGGTTTGGGCATTGGAAGCTTACGGTGCTGCTTATACTCTGCAAGAAATGCTGACAGTTAAATCTGATGATGTTAATGGACGTACCAAGGTGTACGAAAGTATCGTTAAGGGTGACCACAAAATAGAGGCTGGTATGCCGGAATCATTCAATGTGCTCGTAAAAGAAATCCGTTCACTAGCATTGGACATTGATTTAGATCGGCATTAACAAATTTCTGCTGCAACGCAATACAAGCTAAATGCTTTATATTTCGGAGAACTTCACCGAAATATTTTATATCGATACCTGATTAACAGGAGTGAAAAATGAAAGCACTGCTCGATTTATTTAAACAGGTTACCCAGAAAGAAGAGTTCGATTCCATCAAGGTTGGCCTCGCTTCTCCCGAGAAAATACGTTCATGGTCTTATGGTGAGGTAAAGAAACCAGAAACGATTAACTATCGAACATTCAAACCGGAACGTGATGGACTTTTTTGTGCCAAAATTTTTGGCCCAGTAAAGGATTACGAGTGCTTATGCGGGAAATATAAACGACTGAAGCACCGCGGGGTAATCTGCGAGAAATGCGGGGTAGAGGTTACGCTATCTAAAGTGCGACGTGAGCGCATGGGCCATATTGAACTGGCTTCGCCGGTGGCGCATATTTGGTTTCTGAAATCATTGCCGTCGCGGTTGGGCATCGTGTTAGATATGACGCTGCGTGATATTGAGAGGGTTCTTTATTTCGAAGCTTTTGTGGTGACAGATCCCGGTATGACACCGTTGGCACGATGCCAACTGCTAACAGATGACGACTACCGTGCAAAGACGGAAGAGTATGGAGATGATTTCCGTGCAAGCATGGGTGCAGAAGGAATTCGCGATTTATTGGGCAATATAAACATCCGCTCGGAGATAGATAGCTTGCGGAGTGAGATGGCGACCACTGGATCAGAAACTAAAATGAAAAAGATCTCCAAGCGCCTGAAGGTGCTGGAGGCATTCAATAAATCAGGTATTAAACCGGAATGGATGGTGTTGGCAGTGTTGCCAGTGTTGCCACCAGAACTGCGGCCATTGGTGCCGTTAGATGGCGGACGTTTTGCCACCTCTGATCTGAATGATTTATATCGCCGAGTCATCAACCGTAACAATCGATTGAAACGGTTGTTGGAATTGAAAGCGCCTGAAATCATTGTTCGAAATGAGAAGCGTATGCTTCAAGAAGCGGTAGATTCATTGCTGGATAACGGGCGTCGCGGCAAGGCCATGACAGGCGCTAATAAACGCCCGCTAAAGTCTCTCGCCGATATGATCAAAGGCAAGGGTGGACGTTTCCGGCAAAACCTACTGGGAAAACGCGTGGACTATTCTGGGCGTTCAGTAATCGTGGTGGGTCCGCAGCTAAAACTACATCAATGCGGTCTACCTAAAAAGATGGCGTTGGAGCTATTTAAACCATTCATTTTTAATAAATTGGAAATGATGGGCATTGCCAGTACCATCAAAGCAGCCAAGCGAGAAGTGGAAAATGAGACGCCGGTTGTATGGGATATATTGGAAGACGTCATTCGTGAGCACCCGGTAATGTTAAACAGAGCGCCAACATTACATCGATTGGGTATCCAAGCATTCGAACCAGTGCTGATTGAAGGTAAGGCGATACAGTTGCATCCGTTGGTATGTGCAGCATTCAATGCCGACTTCGATGGCGACCAAATGGCAGTACACGTGCCATTATCGCTTGAGGCACAAATGGAATGTCGTACACTGATGCTGTCAAGCAATAACATCCTCTCACCTGCCAATGGCGAACCGATTATCGTGCCATCGCAAGATATCGTGCTCGGTCTGTATTACACCACACGCGAGAGGGTGAGTGCGCGCGGTGAAGGGATGATGTTCGCTAACATTAGCGAACTGTCCCGTGCCTATGAGAGCAGAATGGTCGAGTTGAATGCCAAGATATTAGTGCGGATTACGGAGTATGAAGTAGACGCAGAGGGTGGGCGTCGTGAAGTAACTACACGTTATGAAACGACTGTCGGACGCGCGCTGTTATCTGCAATCTTGCCGGCTGGTTTGCCGTTCCCATTAATTAATAAAGCACTCAAAAAGAAAGAGATATCTAAGCTGATCAATGCAAGTTTTCGTCGTTGTGGATTGCGCGAAACAGTAATCTTTGCGGATAAGTTGATGTATTCGGGCTTCACCTATGCTACCCGTGCAGGAATCTCAATCTGTGTGGATGACATGCTCACTCCACCCCAGAAAAACGATATTATCGGCGCAGCAGAGACTGAGGTTCAAGAGATTGAGGCTCAGTACACATCGGGTTTGGTGACCCAAGGTGAACGGTACAATAAAGTAGTTGATATTTGGGGGCGTGCTGGGGATCAGGTGGCTAAGGCAATGATGGACCAGCTCGGAGTTGAGGTTGTGATTGATCAACTGACCGGTGAAGTTAAAAAAGATAAAAATGGAAAACCAGTCACACAGGAGTCTTTCAATTCGATCTATATGATGGCAGATTCAGGCGCTCGCGGATCTGCTGCCCAAATACGTCAACTCGCAGGAATGCGAGGATTGATGGCCAAGCCCGATGGTTCTATCATTGAGACACCCATTACCGCAAATTTCCGCGAAGGGTTAAATGTCTTACAGTACTTTATATCGACTCACGGTGCGCGCAAAGGCCTTGCAGATACAGCATTGAAAACCGCTAATTCTGGCTATTTGACTCGTCGTTTGGTAGATGTAACACAGGATCTAGTGGTAACGGAGGATGATTGTGGAACCAGTAATGGCGCAGTGCTGAAAGCATTGGTCGAGGGTGGTGAAGTAATTGAAGCATTGCGCGAGCGCGCACTGGGGAGAGTAGCGGCGAATGATATCGTCAATCCGGATGATCAGTCAGTAATGTATCCAGCCGGCGAACTATTGGACGAAGATGCAGTCGATGCAATCGAATCAATGGGTATTGATGAAGTAAAAGTCCGCACTCCACTGACCTGCGAAACTCGGTATGGACTGTGCGCTAAATGTTACGGACGTGATTTAGGACGCGGAACACCCATTAATGTGGGAGAAGCCGTTGGGGTTATTGCCGCTCAATCTATCGGCGAACCCGGCACACAGCTCACCATGCGTACATTCCACATCGGTGGCGCGGCATCACGAACCGCGGTAGCTAGCCAGGTAGAGAGTAAGTCAAATGGAGCGGTTCGTTATTCACCTACGATGCGTTACGTGATTAATTCTCGTAAAGAATTTATTGCTATTTCTCGTAGTGGTGAAGTGGTAATACAAGACGATGTTGGGCGCGAACGTGAGCGTCATAGGATTCCCTATGGAGCTACCTTGTTGGTGCCTGACGGAGAAGTGGTGAAAGCTGGGAAGGTGCTCGCTGCATGGGATCCTCATACCCGTCCAATCATTACTGAGTATGCCGGCAAGGTACGATTCGAGAATGTTGAGGAAGGGGTGACGGTCGCGAAGCAGATAGATGAAGTGACGGGTCTGTCCACCTTAGTAGTTATAGATCCAAAGCGCCGTGGTGTGTCACAGGCTAAAGGATTGCGTCCATTGGTAAAGCTATTGGATGAGCAGGACAATGAAGTAAAGATCGCTGCGGGAAATTTATCCGTCAGCATTACGTTCCAAGTGGGCTGTATCATAACGGTCCGCGACGGACAGCAGGTCAATGTAGGTGAGGTGCTGGCGAGAATTCCACAAGAAAGTTCTAAAACACGTGATATTACGGGTGGTCTTCCCCGTGTAGCGGAACTATTCGAAGCACGTTCTCCGAAGGATGCGGGTGTACTTGCTGAAGTAACTGGGATCGTATCATTCGGCAAAGATACTAAAGGAAAGCAGCGGCTGGTAATTACAGACCTCGATGAGGTCGCTCATGAATACTTAATTTCAAAAGAGAAGCACGTGACCGCACATGATGGTCAGGTGGTGAACAAAGGGGAAAGTATTGTTGATGGCCCGGCTGACCCGCATGATATTCTACGTCTTCTTGGAGTTGAGGCGCTGGCACGATACATCACAGACGAAGTTCAGGATGTATACCGGCTTCAGGGCGTAAAGATAAATGACAAGCATATTGAGGTAATTGTGCGGCAGATGTTACGTCGTGTTCATATCGTTAATGCTGGAGATACCCGCTTCATCACCGGTGAGCAGGTAGAACGCGCGGATCTGCTTGTAGAGAATGAACGGATGATAGCTGAGGGGAAGCAAGTCGCAGTCTATGACTTCACTCTTCTGGGTATCACCAAGGCATCTCTTTCTACTGATTCATTTATTTCCGCAGCATCCTTCCAGGAGACCACGCGAGTGCTGACTGAGGCTGCAATTATGGGCAAGAAGGACGATTTGAGAGGGCTCAAGGAAAATGTCATTGTAGGTCGACTCATTCCTGCTGGCACAGGTTTAGCCTTCCACAATGCTCGTAAGAAGCAGAGGGCGGTGTCGGATGTCGGGTTTGCTGAAGATAAAGGATTGAGCGAGATAAGTGAAATTCAGAACAGCCCTGCGTAACTGACAAGCTGAAATATTCACTCGTTGTAACTGTAGAATTTTATTTTTAACTTCAGTTGCAATGAGTGGCTGATTGCCATCTTTCTAAGACTTACCTCTCTACCAACTCATTTTCCACCAAGGTCGCGCATCCGTCACGGGAGAGTCTGCGAGGTGGCGGCTGTTAGGGAAATTCTTCCTCATTACGCGGTCTGCATCATCTCTCAGATCAGTCATTTCGAGCGCATTGTACGCCTTCACCATGATGGCTAGAGCCTCCTCCGTGGCAGGAGTTTGAGGATAGTCCTTTAGAGTGACCTGGGCTCGGTTCACTGCCGCGACATAGGCTCCACGTCTCATGTAATAGCGAGCCACATGGACTTCCAGCATGGCCACCATATTGACTAGGTACTTCATCCGGAGTACTGCATCGGGACTATACTTACTACTGGGGAACCGTGTCACCAGTTCCTTAAAATTTTCAAACGAATCACGCGAGGCCTTTGGGTCACGTTCACTCATATCCTGACCACTGATCATCTCAGTTATGATGCCCATCAATCCAAGGTCATCATTGAAATTAGCTAACCCTCTGAGATAATAAGCATAATCAACATTAGCATGGTTCGGGTGAAGCTTAATAAATCGATCGGCAGCGGCGATGGCGGAAGCCTTCTCGTTATCTTTGTAGTGCGCATAGGCTACCTCGAGCTGTGTCTGCTGGGCGTACCTCCCATACGGGTACCTTGCCTCCAATGACTCGAATAGTTTAATTGCTGCCGCATAGTTACCATCATTGAGTTCCGCTTTGGCCTCAGAATAAAACTTGCTCGCAGACCAGTTCTTCTGGTCCTCTCGTTCAGCATTTTTAGGCAGGAGGCCGCAAGACGATAACAGCAACAGCAAGATTAAAGCTAAACTACGCGGCATAATAAACTCTTTGGAAAACGACAATAAATCCGTTGGTTATTATAACGCAAACAACTGAATGCTCGAATCAGCAGAGAATTCCATCGACCTAATAATTCCCTTTGACTGCGCAGGTCTTAGACTTGATCAGACATTGGCACGATTGCTACCCGATCAGTCTCGCAGCCGTTTGCAGTCCTGGATCTTGGGGGGGCAGGTCATCGTAGATGGGTTAGGGGCGAGTCCCAAACAAAAAATGTGGGGTGGTGAGAAGGTCCAGATAACCCCTCAACAAGATCTCGTAGAGGAGAGGTATTCACCTGAAGATATCCCTCTCAACATTCTCTACGAGGATGACACCATTATCATCGTCAACAAGCCAGCCAGCCTGGTGGTTCATCCTGGAAATGGTAACTGGAGCGGCACTCTTTTGAATGCGCTTTTGCATTATCATCCAGCCTTGGCTGGGCTCCCGCGAGCGGGCATCGTTCATAGATTGGATAAAGATACCACCGGACTGATGGTGGTCGCGAAGACTCTTGAATCTCAGACCAGTCTAGTTCGGCAACTGCAAAGTCATAGCGTGAAACGTGATTATCTGGCCCTAGTCCAAGGGCGAGTCACGCACGACGGATTGGTGGATGCACCAGTGGGCCGACACTCAGTGAATCGAACCAAGATGTCTGTATCGAGTAGTGGTAAGGAGGCACGTACCCACTACCGAGTGATTGATCAGTTAGACGGATGTACTCTTCTCTTGTGCAGCCTAGAGACCGGGCGAACACACCAGATACGGGTGCATATGCAATCCATTGGCCACCCTCTAGTGGGTGACCCAGTCTATGGTGGTAAGCCGAGCAAAATTGGTCCTGAGATCGGGCGAATCATCGCTCACTTTCCAAGGCAAGCCTTGCACGCACAGAGACTAGAGTTGGCCCATCCGAAAACGACAAAGAACATGTCGTGGGAGTCTTCACTGCCAGATGATATGGAGACGCTCTTAAGTTCTCTGCGTCAACATCGTGACAGCTAATCGTAACGAATATCGCCATCCTCACTATCATGAATGACTGGATTATTCCCGACTGGCCAACGCCGCCCAATGTCAGATCGTTATTTACCACACGGAACGGCGGTCTGAGTCGCGGGACCTATACTAGCCTCAATTTGGGTGATCATGTCGGTGACGACCCCTCAACCGTTAATCAAAACCGGTCCCTTCTTCAAGCAATCCTGCCAGCAGAGCCCCGATGGTTGAAGCAGGTCCATGGAATCCGAGCCGTGAGGGCGGATGATTACGATTGCGAAGTTGGTAGCGATGCCGCTTTCAGTGAATCACCCGGCACGGTCTGTGCGGTACTCACCGCCGACTGCTTGCCGGTATTTCTGTGCGATACCGATGGATTGAGGGTAGGAATAGTGCACGCTGGCTGGCGGGGTCTATCCGCGGGAGTGATTGAATGTGCCATTAAGGCGATGGGTGGCGAGGGATCTAGAATCATGGCATGGCTTGGGCCAGCGATTGGTCCCAACCACTTTGAAGTTGGTGAGGAAGTACTTGAGTCCTTTATCGGGCAAGACAAAGACTGCTCCCCCGCATTCACCGCGTGCGGTCCTGGCAAGTGGACTGCCGATATCTTTCAGTTAGCCCATTACCGACTGATCAATTCCGGGGTGACCTCAATTTATGGGGGTAGTTTATGTACATTCAGCGATCCTACGAGATTTTTCTCCTACCGCCGCGATGGCGCTACCGGACGGATGGCAGGCCTAATCTGGCTGACATCCTAAGCCATCGCTCATAGTGATCATCTGAATTTTGAACACTGCAACAGCGTATAATTCTGCATTTTTCCGCTGATCGTTTCCCATGTCCACTCTTGCCTGGATCATCGCCACCAGTCTGCTGGGGGGGCTACTGAGTGTATTGTTCGCAGCAGCACTGACTCTGAACACACGGGCATCGTGGGTCCAGATGCTCATCTCCTATGCGATCGGAGCATTGCTGGGTGCGGCCTTTCTGAATGCGCTCCCAGAAGCCCTGGAGCTGTCGGGGGACCCATCACAGACTACGGCTACCGTACTCTCCGGGATCCTTCTATTCTTCATTCTAGAAAAGTTGGTCTTGTGGCGGCACTGTCATATGGACGAGTGCGAGGTCCACGACCCACTCCTCAGCAAGAGTAAATCCGCTGACAATTCTCATGACCATGGTCGTAGCGGAATGCTTATCATGCTGGGAGACACGTTTCATAACTTTGTTGATGGGGTCCTCATCGCGGCTGCATTCATGGCCGATGTCCAGCTCGGCATCGTCACCGCGATTGCAATCATTGCTCATGAAATTCCGCAAGAGGCGGGGGACTTCTTGATCCTCCTCAACTCAGGTTATACCCGACAGCAAGCGCTTCTGTTTAACCTATTCTCGAGTATGGCAACGCTGGTAGGCGGCATGCTGGCTTACTTCATGTTGCAAGACATGAGCCACCTTCTGCCATCACTGCTGGGGCTAGCAGCAGCCAGTATGATTTATGTGGCGATGTCTGATCTGATTCCAGGTCTGCACCGACGCCCCGAGATCAGGGCCACCCTCCAACAAGTCATTCTAATCATTATGGGTATTGGCTCCATCTGGCTGGCTGGCAATCTTTTTGGTCATCAGGCGCATTGATCCTCAGTGCCCTTATATTTCTAAATTCATCCACCTCCTAAAACTGACAAAATAGCCAATGTCCACAATAAACAAAACTGCTCCAAAGGTCGGATTTGTCTCGCTCGGATGCCCTAAGGCATTGGTTGACTCCGAGCAGATTCTGACCCAACTCAGGGCAGAGGGGTACGACATCTCGCCCACCTATTCAGATGCCGATCTGGTGGTGATCAATACCTGCGGATTCATTGACAGCGCAGTAGAGGAATCACTAGACGCCATCGGAGAGGCACTTGCTGAGAATGGAAAGGTCATTGTGACCGGATGCCTTGGAGCTAAGAGTGATCTGGTTAAGAAGGCTCACCCACAGGTCCTCGCGGTGACTGGTCCACATGCTTTGAATGAGGTCATGTCTGCGGTACATGCTCACCTGCCGCAACCACATGATCCTTACACTAGCCTGATTCCACCTCAGGGAATTCGTCTTACTCCTAGTCACTATGCCTACGTCAAAATTTCCGAGGGTTGTAACCACAGATGCACCTTCTGCATCATCCCATCCATGCGTGGAGATCTGATCAGTCGCCCACTCGATCAAGTCATGCAAGAATCGGAGAATCTGATCAAGGCCGGCGTCAAGGAACTCCTAGTGATCTCACAAGATACTAGTGCCTACGGTGTTGACGTTAAATACCGAACCGGCTTTTGGCGTGGTAGGCCCATCAAGACTCGTATGACCGAACTGGTTTCAGCATTAGGTGATCTAGCGAGTGACTCTAATGCATGGATACGTCTTCATTATGTCTACCCTTATCCTCATGTGGACGAGGTGATTCCCCTGATGGCGGATGGAAAGATCCTACCCTATCTTGACGTGCCATTTCAGCATGCGAGCCCCCGCATCTTACGGGCGATGAAACGACCCGCCAGCTCTGAAAATAATCTCACCCGTATCCAGGAATGGCGCTCAATCTGCCCGGAAATCACCCTGCGGAGCACATTCATTGTCGGGTTTCCAGGGGAGACCAATGCCGATTTTGAGGAGCTTTTGGATTTCCTGAAGGAGGCACAGTTGGATCGTGTTGGATGCTTTGCCTATTCACCAGTTGAGGGTGCTAGAGCGAATGCTCTGGGAGGCCATGTTCCCGAGGAGTTAAAGGAAGAAAGGCGAGCCCGTTTCATGGCTGTTCAGGAAGAGATTAGTAGTGCACGACTGTTGCGCAAGGTCGATAGGCGGATGACTGTATTGGTGGATGCAGTCGATGAAGATGTGATTGTTGCCCGTAGTTCTGCCGATGCGCCAGAGATCGATGGATTGGTATATCTGCCGAATACGGGTGGTATTAAGACCGGGCAATTTGTGGAGGTCGAGATTATCAGATCCGATACCCACGACCTCCACGCGAACTTAATCCCCTCTTGAGTTATCTCCTGAGCTGGAGAGGGTTGGATCTAATTGACTCGATCCTCCAAAAATTCTTTGGAATGTTGTTTCCGCGCATTGGGGTGCATTCTTTGGGACTAAATGGGTCGATAAATGCCTGCTAAAGTTTAGGTAAAAATTGACATTGTGGCCCTCAAAAGTAAAATGCGGGGTTCTCCAGGTGGAATAGCGGCACTTTTCTTTATCTCTATCTGGGTCTGAATGAGAATAATACCGAGACCGATACGGTCTCATCAAATAACTGAAATTGGGACGGGAAAATGAGTCACACACTATATTCGGCTACTGTACAACGCGTTCAGCGCTGCGAGTTAGCTGTCCCCGGATCAAATCCGGGAATGTTCGAGAAGGCGCTAAAAAGCGGGGCGGATTTCATTTTTCTTGATCTGGAGGATGCTGTCGCTCCTGATGATAAGGTGCAAGCACGTAAGAATGTGATCGGAGCGATTAATGACCTTGATTGGCGCGGTAACGGTGTGACTCTCTCGGTCCGTATCAACGGACTGGACACTCAGTACATGGTACGGGACGTGGTTGACTTGGTCGAGCAGGCGGGGCATAAGATTGATACCATCTTAATCCCTAAGGTGGGTGTTTATGCTGATGTGTACATGGTAGAGGCCATGTTGAGTCAGCTTGAAATGCAACAAGGTCTGAAGAATCGGATCGGCATAGAAGCCCTGATTGAGACGGCGCTGGGCATGTCCAATGTTGAAGATATCGCGCGTAATGGTGCCTCAGGACGTCTTGAGGCGCTCCACTTTGGAGTGGCTGATTATGCTGCCAGCAACCGTGCACGAACGACTAATATCGGAGGGCTTAATCCAGACTACCCTGGGGATCAGTGGCACTCAGCTATCAGTCGCATGACAGTCGCTTGTCGCGCCTACGGGCTGCGTCCGATCGACGGACCCTTTGGTGACATTAAAGATCCTGACGGGTACAAACTGGCAGCCAGAAGGTCTGCCGCACTTGGTTGCGAAGGCAAGTGGGCGATTCATCCTTCACAGATTGAACTTGCAAATGAGGTATATACGCCCCCCCCTGCGGAAATTGAAAAGGCAAAACGTATTCTGGTTGCATTGAAGGAAGCCGCATCACAAGGCAAGGGGGCTGCTGCTTTAGATGGACGCTTGATTGACGCGGCTTCAGAAAGGATGGCTCTCAATATTGTGAGAACAGCTGAGGCCATCGCTGCAAGGGTTTGATGGGAGTTATCTCTTGGGCCGCTTCTAGCGGCCCTTTCTTTATATTTTTTATGCCATAGATGAGGGTGATTCATTGGATATCCACGAGTATCAGGCGAAAGAGATTTTAGCGGAATACGGTGTCAAGATTGCTGAGGGCGGGCTTGCTTACAGCTCACAAGAGGCGGTACAGCGTGCCAGAGAGATCGGTGGTTCAGTCTGGGCAGTGAAGGCTCAGATCCACTCAGGCGCGCGCGGAAAGGCCGGCGGCATTAAAATCTGCAAGACTCACAATGAGGTTGAAACGGCGGCAGAAGAATTGCTGGGCAAGAGTCTGGTTACCCATCAGACCGGACCATCGGGCAAGGTCTGCTCCAAGGTCTATATCGAGTCGGGTACAGACATATCCAAGGAGCTCTACCTGAGCTTTCTGATTGACCGCGCTCATGAACGCATCGTGATGGTGGGGTCGGAAGAAGGTGGGATGGATATTGAGAAGCTGGCAGAGACCCATCCAGAATCACTCAAAAAAATATATATCGAGCCGGCTGTTGGACTGCAAGATTTTCAGGCCCGCAAGATGGCCTTCGCATTAGGGCTAGAGACCTCACAACTCAATCAGGCGGTCAAGACAATAAAGGGTTGCTACCGTGCTATGCGAGATCTTGATGCAAATATGTTAGAGATCAATCCTCTGGTGACCACGGTCAGCGGTGAACTGATTGCATTGGATGCGAAGATGGGATTTGATGACAATGCCCTATTCCGGCGACACAAGATCGCCGAATTGCGTGACAAGACACAGGTAGACCCACGCGAAGTCGCTGCTGCCGAGCATGGCTTGAGCTACATCGGGCTCGATGGAGATATCGGTTGCATGATCAATGGAGCGGGCCTTGCGATGGCGACCATGGACATGATTCAGTTGGCCGGAGGAGAGCCTGCCAACTTTCTTGATGTCGGCGGAGGTGCTTCTGCCGAGCGTACCGAGAAAGCGTTCCGTCTGGTGCTCGCCGATAAAGGGGTTAAGGCGATGTTGGTCAACATCTTTGCTGGCATTAACCGTTGCGACTGGATCGCCGAGGGCGTGGTTCATGCAGTCAAGAATATTGACATGAAGATTCCATTGATTGTGCGTTTGTCCGGGACCAATGTGAAGGAGGGTCGTCGGATCATTGCAGATAGTGGGTTACCAATCATCATTGCAGAGACGTTAGCAGAAGCGGCCGAGAAGGCGGTGCAGGCTCGCAACCAGATGGTCGCAAAAATAGAAGGGGGTCACAGTGACAATTCTAATTAACGAGGCGACTCGTATTATTGTGCAAGGATTTACCGGCAAGATCGGTACCTTCCATGCCCAAGATATGATCAGCTATGGATCTAATGTCGTGGGCGGCATCACACCCGGGAAGGGGGGTCAAAAGCACTTGGGTCTGCCTGTCTTCAACACGGTGAAGGAAGCTGTTCAACAGGTTGGGGCTGAGGCCACCATTATTTTTGTTCCGCCGGCCTTTGCTGCAGACTCAATCATGGAAGCTGCTGATGCGGGTATTAAATACTGCGTTGCAATCACAGATGGAATTCCTACCCAGGACATGATGACGGTCAAGAGCTTTCTGCGTCGATTTCCTAAGGAAGAAAGAATGATACTGACCGGCCCTAACTGTGCTGGCACCATTAGTCCCGGGCGTGCGATGCTGGGAATCATGCCTGGACATATTTATATGCCGGGAAGGGTCGGTGTTGTCGGCCGTTCCGGCACCTTGGGATATGAAGCAGCCGACCAGATGAAGGCTCTAGGTATCGGCATATCAACCTCGGTCGGTATCGGTGGCGACCCAATCAATGGAAGCTCACACAGGGATATTCTTGAGCTATTTGAGCAGGATAGCGAGACTGATTTAGTCCTTATGATCGGCGAGATTGGGGGGCCACAGGAAGTCGATGCAGGTATCTTTGCTAAAGAGAATATGAATAAACCACTCATTGCATATATCGCCGGATTGACTGCACCGGAAGGCCGACGTATGGGCCATGCAGGGGCCATCATCTCTTCGACTGGTGAGAGCGCCTCTGAAAAGGTGGCCATGTTGCGAGATCTGGGAGTGACAATCTGTCCGACGCCTTCCGCAATGGGCGCTACGGTTGCGGGGATGTTGGGAAGAGTCTGAGATGGTCGATTTCTAATTAAAGTTCAGATGGAGCGATATATAAGCTAGTGAAATAGGCTATGTATCCTCTACAGGAAAACTTTCCCCATTCAGTTGAGACCTCTGTCCCATCCCCAAACTCAGAACCTATGAAGGGCATGAATTTTGATCAAACTAGATCCTATTGGACGGCTCGATAGCCTTGACATGAGGGGATAAACCTCATAGAATCCGCAGTCATTTTAGTCGCCCCAAGTAGCACTTGGATCGGCAAGAAAATCGACTCATTTTAAACGGACGGCGTAATAGTGATATAGCCGTCATGGTTTTTTTAGGGAACAGGAATGCCGACAATCAGTCAGTTAGTACGTAAGCCCCGCGCGGCAAAACGTGTAAAGAGCAAGGTCCCAGCACTGGGCAATAGTCCACAAAAGCGTGGCGTATGCACCCGTGTCTACACCACCACACCCAAGAAGCCGAACTCGGCTTTAAGAAAAGTTGCTCGTGTTCGGTTGACCAATGGATTTGAGGTGTCAAGCTACATCGGTGGTGAGGGACATAATCTTCAGGAACACTCGGTGGTGCTGATACGAGGTGGTCGGGTGAAGGATCTGCCAGGGGTTCGTTACCACATGGTACGAGGCAGTCTCGACACCGCAGGGGTGAAGGACCGCAAACAAAGCCGTTCTAAATACGGCGCCAAGAAACCAAAAGTAGCTTAAGAATAAAGTAAAGCTTAGCGTGTATTGTTAGCTGTCAGTCAGAACAAACACCAAAATCATAATTCAACCGAGGTTAGAGAATGCCAAGACGGAGAGAAGTCCCGAAACGTGAAATTTTGCCAGATCCTAAGTATCACAATACCGAGGTAGCAAAATTCGTCAATGTTCTGATGACTCGTGGCAAGAAATCAGTCGCTGAAAGGATCATCTACGGGGCGATGGATCAGATCCAGAAGAAAACCGGGAAGGATCCGGTCGAGGTGTTTACGCTGGCCTTATCTAATGTTCGTCCGATGGTTGAAGTGAAAAGCCGTCGTGTCGGAGGTGCTAACTACCAAGTTCCTGTGGAAGTGCGCTCGATTCGACGCAATGCATTGGCCATGAGATGGTTGCGTGATGCCGCTCGTAAGCGTGGTGAGAAGTCCATGGGTGCACGTCTTGCAGGTGAATTGTCGGAAGCTGCTGAAGGTCGAGGTGGCGCTGTAAAGAAGCGTGAAGAGGTCCACCGTATGGCAGAAGCCAATAAGGCATTTGCGCATTACCGGTTTTAATAGAGGCTAGCTCGCGATATTGCAAGAATGAACAAAGTAACAATGCAGTCCTTGTATGAAAGAATGCAGCACCCGCTTCTTAAATAGAAAGACACTTTCTTCAGATATGTTGCCCAAGACGATCGACGTCAGGGTGGTTTAAATTTTAAGGTTGAAATACTGTGGCAAGAAAAACACCTATCGATAGATACCGGAATATCGGCATCATGGCGCATATCGACGCCGGCAAGACCACGACCACTGAGCGTATCCTGTTTTATACCGGGGTATCGCACAAACTGGGTGAGGTCCATGACGGAGCTGCTACCATGGACTGGATGGAGCAGGAGCAGGAGCGCGGAATCACAATCACCTCAGCTGCTACCACCTGTTTCTGGAAGGGGATGGAGAATAACTACCCCGATCACCGCATCAATATTATTGATACCCCTGGACACGTAGACTTCACCATCGAGGTCGAGAGGTCGTTACGCGTATTGGATGGTGCTTGTACCGTCTTTTGCGCAGTGGGTGGAGTCCAGCCGCAGACCGAGACAGTGTGGAGGCAAGCCAACAAGTATAAGGTTCCAAGGCTTGCATTTGTGAACAAGATGGACCGCGCAGGTGCGAATTTCATGCGCGTATATGAGCAGATGCAGGTCCGTCTAAAGGCCCATCCAATTCCCGTTCAACTCCCCATAGGTGCTGAAGAAAAGTTTGAAGGGGTTGTCGATCTTATCAAGATGAAAGCTATTTACTGGGATGACTCGAGCCAGGGAATGAAATTCGAAGAGCGTGAAATTCCAGCTGAAATGCAAGAAAATGCCAAGATATGGCGTGAGAAGATGCTGGAGACCGCTGCAGAAGCGAATGAAGAGTTGATGAATAAGTACTTAGAAGAGGGCGATCTTTCCGCTGCTGATATTAAGCAGGGGTTGCGCATGAGAACGATCAATAACGAGATTGTTCCGATGTTGTGCGGATCCGCTTTTAAGAATAAGGGCGTACAGGCAATGCTGGATGCGGTGATTGATTACCTTCCATCGCCAGTCGATATCCATGCAATTGATGGTGAAAAGGAGAATGGAGAGAAGGATGAGCGTCATGCCAGCGATGATGACCCATTCTCTGCACTGGCCTTCAAGATTGCAACAGATCCCTATGTAGGCCAGTTAATTTTCTTCCGTGTCTATTCCGGCGTGGTCGCGACCGGGGACACTATCTACAATCCGATCAAGGGTCGTAAGGAGCGTATTGGACGGTTATTGCAGATGCATGCTAACCAACGCGAAGAGATCAAAGAAGTTCGTGCAGGCGATATAGCGGCTGCAGTGGGGTTGAAGGAGGCGGTTACAGGAGATACTCTGTGCGACCCATCTAGGATTATCACCTTAGAGCGGATGATATTCCCTGAGCCCGTGATTCATGTGGCTGTGGAGCCAAAAACAAAGGTAGATCAGGAGAAGATGGGCCTCGCCTTGAATCGCCTAGCTCAGGAGGACCCATCCTTCCGCGTGCGTACCGACGAGGAGTCTGGGCAAACTATCATCTCCGGCATGGGTGAGCTGCACCTGGAGATCATTGTTGACCGGATGAAGCGAGAGTTTGGTGTGGAGGCTAATGTTGGCGCGCCACAAGTGGCCTATCGGGAAGCTATCAGAAAGTCAGTTGAGATTGAGGGTAAGTTCATCAAGCAGTCCGGTGGCCGCGGTCAGTATGGCCATGTCTGGCTCAGGATGGCGCCAAATGATGCTGGGAAAGGTTTTGAATTTGTGGATGCAATCAAGGGCGGGACGGTGCCTCGCGAGTACATTCCAGCTGTTGAGAAAGGACTTAGAGAAACTCTGCCCAATGGTGTGTTAGCAGGTTTTCCGGTGGTCGATGTCAAGGTCACTCTCTTTGATGGCTCTTACCACGACGTGGACTCGAACGAAAACGCCTTCAAGATGGCGGCATCAATGGCATTCAAGGATGGCATGCGTAAAGCGAGTCCAGTGTTACTGGAGCCGATGATGGCGGTTGAAGTTGAAACGCCTGCAGATTTCATGGGTAACGTGGTGGGTGACCTATCATCCCGCCGCGGGATGATACAAGGCATGGACGATATGCCTGGATTGAAGGTGATACGTGCAGAGGTACCGCTGGCGGAGATGTTTGGTTACTCTACATCACTGCGTTCTGCAACTCAGGGCCGTGCAACCTATACCATGGAATTTAAGCAATACTCGGAAGCGCCGAAAAGTGTAGCTGAAGCGATCATCAATAAAAAATAACTCATACCACGAATAGGACGAAACCATGGCAAAGAGCAAATTTGAGCGGACGAAGACACACGTCAATGTAGGAACGATT
>JBAWVG010000024.1:0-23802 GCA_037147395.1 Nitrosomonadaceae bacterium
GACTGCATCACCATGAGTTGCGTTCTGCTGCCGTCATACTCAATCCAGGTCAGGATCACGTCCTTTTCTTGGGCCATGATGTCCGGATGGCTCGGCAATTTATCAGGCGTGCCAAACAGCAGCGGCTCTGAAAAGCTCTCTCCCCGATCGGATGAGTAAGCATAGAACAAGCCTTGCCGAACCTTTCCCTGTGTAAACCAGGCAATATGGTGTCGATCATCATCACCGATCGCAATTGTAGGCCCATGTTCTGGGCAGCCCTTAATCTCCCACTGATCAAATGTGACACGCCTCGATAGCGAGCCCTTGCCATCCGTCTGCGTCCTGAGCAAGGCATGATCTCGGATATCCCCCGGATAGATGAGACGGGCAAGTACAACGGGCTGAGCATTATTATCAAAGCTAGCGCCAATGCGGCAGCACTCACACAGGTTATCCGAGAGCTTTCGGTTGGCGAAGTTAAGGCTGTTCTGACCGCCGACAGTCGTGTAGTAAATTGAGTTTCCTGGCTGTCTCCAATCGGTTCGGTCCCGCTCGTCAAGCCAGAAGATATGAGCCTGACCGGATGCATTGAGAATCAATCGACCCTCAAAGGAGTTTGCCTCGGATGCTTGGTCGCTTAGAGCTCTTGGCGCTGAGAAACTACGGCCACTATCGGTTGAACTGCTGAAGTACAGAGCAATCGGCTGAATGCCTTCGGCAGCATAGATGACGAAGATGCGACCAGAATGGTCCACGGCGATGCCGGGGCGGTTCTCACCGCTCACCTTGATCCGTTGGGACTCCTTATTGATCCGAACAGGTGCGCTGAAGGTCTTGCCTAGGTCTGTCGAGTAATCAACATAGACATGCCACTTCTCAGGCACGATCCGCCATAAGCGACCATCTGGGGCGAAAGTGGCCGAGACGAAAAGACCGCCCCCTTGTGGGTAATGCGTGTAATCGGTCTTGCCGGCTTTTGGGTGATAGGCATGGATGCTAGTGCTGACCGCGAGTGTGCCGAGCATCAATAGACAGCTGATCAGGTGAACGCCTCTCTGCGAGAGACGTTCAAAAAACGCTTCTGCGGTTACCCCGCCGCTTCTATGCACACTAAACTTCTTGTCGACGTTACGCACATCCGTCTTTACCTGGGTAGGGGCGGCCTAGAATACATACACAAACCGCTGAATGATGCGATAGTTCGGCGGATCTTGATATCCCTTCATGTCGTGCACGATCGGCGTTCCAATCGACACGCCAAAGTTCCAGTTACGACCACCCGCATATCGGATGCCGGGCGAGATATAGACTACATTGCTGGCAGAATTCGGATCCGATAGGCCGCCAGCTCTTTGGTGCTCTCGCCGCTCACCGTTGAATTCAGTAACAAAAGTAAATCGCGACTCATTGCTTGAAGCAAACAAACCACTTCGAACTGGTGACCCGCCAAGGGCATAGGATAGCGCAACATTATAATTGAGTACATTTCCTTGAACCACGCTATGTCCATCACCGTCGCGCGTACCGGCGGTGCTGATCATATACATATGACTGGTATCCAAGGAAAAGCGACCGATCCCCTGGGTGAATGCCATCCCGAACATCGGATCCCAAGAGCCAGAGCCAGGTTGATGGTGCGGCTCAAATCGCGTCCCCAGAGATGAATTAATATTGGTAGCACCGGTTGGGGTCTTAACGCCCGCGACAAGCGAGAGATGGCTGAGATTATCTGCTGAGCGGTAGACGTTCTGCTCAGCGAAGAATGTGGTGTCTCCAATGCCGCTGGAGTTGCCCAGCTTATTTACCGCGTCACCATCTTCGTTTGGCGATCGCACGTTGGACCTTAGCTGATAAGGCAGCAGCACCCCGAGTGTCAGTCTATCCGTCACCCCGTAGGCTGCGAATAAGGAGGGGCTCATGAGGGAGCTGACACTGTGGACGTCGCCGCTGGGGGTGCCGGCACCCGCAGCCGCCAAATCCATTAACTTAGTATCCGAGGCGGTATCATAATTAATGAACTGCATCCTCTCACCGACAGCCCACGTACCTTTAGGTAAGGTGATGCCGGTGCCAGTGATGATGGGCGAGGCCGTACCCAATCCGAATCCGAGAGAGCCGTGATCAGCCACCGCCGTATTGCCATAAGAGGCGAGTAGTGATGCCACAAGCATCGCCAAGGGTATTCTTCTCAATGGAGTCATGATGGTTCCTCAAGTAGGACATCGGAGAGTACCTCAATTTAAACCCTGGGAGGTGTGGCAAATTGTCGCACCCCCCCTGACTGAGGAGAGCTTATTTATACAAAGACTTTCGGGAGTCTGGATCGACCAGCAGTCCCTCCTCAATGCTGCATATGGTGATGATGGCTGCTATGATCTGAAGCAGGGCTGCTGGTAGCGGGTTTAGCAACAGTCGCCTTTGCGGTCACGGGTTTAGCCTTGGGCTTGAGAGGCATGAACCTCGCTGACTGAGCCTCTTCATCCACTAACTTAATAAAGACCACGACTACACTCCCTGGCTTGAGCGTCATTTCACCCACCCCCTTCATCTGATTCTCCCCATCAGGTTCAAGCTTGATCGTGGCCCCAGCTTTTCCCTTTCCAAGCTGCAGCGTCGCCTTACCCGTTCCCCCCTCCGTCTTGATGGGATTATCTCCATGGTCGGACACATAAATCACCAGCTCTTTATCCTTAGTTACCAACTCCAAATGATAGGGCCCCGCCATCCTTAACTGCCCACCATGAGAGGTGGTCAACGTATCCAGATAGTCGTCACTATGCCCCCAACTGGAGAGTGATAATGCCATTCCAACACCCACCAGCATCACGGCTATCGATTTTTTCATTTCCATATCCCTTTTAAATTAATCTAAGAACCGTCTGACTCTCTCTCTGGCTCTGCGCTGAGTCTGATCAAGACTCAGTGACACTTCTTGAATTGCCTGGCCTTACACTTCTCGGCAAGTCTTTCGGATTCGGCTACTTGCTGAGCCGTCATTAGCTCTGTCAACGTATCGCGTCCCTTCGCCGCTTCTTGATAGCCAGCATCTGCACTAAGACTCAGCCACATGTGTGCCCGGACATAGTCCTTTAACACGCCCTCACCCTTGTAGTACATCAGTCCGAGGTGATTCTGCGCTTCCGAATGCCCCTGTTCAGAAGCCAAGCGGTACCACTTGAGGGCCTCCTTGTAATCCTGTTTTACGCCCTTCCCACTTCCATACATCTCACCCAAATTATTCTGCGCATTTGCAAACCCCTGAAGGGCTAGTGGCTTGTAACGCTTTAGAGCTTGTGGGTAGTCACCCCTCTCGTATGCGGCATTCGCATCTTCGAAGTGCTCTGCCCTTGCGGCCCCCACAGAAAGGAAGAAGCACAGACCGATGAACGCAATCAGGCGCCGAAAGGTCATGATGTTGTATCGAGAGGTCAACATTGGGCATCTCATTGTGATCATTTTTTTGTCCACATAAATCCACCGAAGATTTTTAGGTGGCGCTTGATTACAAAGAGTCGGCACTCCTTGCCGGTTCCCCCAAATACACATCAAGACAGGAACCTAATAACTGAACTGCTGAGTGTGTCTCTGCAAAGCAGCCTCCCGCTTGAGTATGATATGAACCACCCTCATCACATCCCCCACATCAGCGGGCTTCTCGCCGTGTTTAAACTGGCCGGTCAGCTCAGTCTCCGGGTGAAGTCTACCATTCTGGTATAGAGACCATATCTCAGAACCATAATCGGTCTGCCGAAGATCGGGTGCAAATCGGCCCAAGTAATTCGTCAGGTTATCGATATCGCGCTTGAACATGCTGCCCGCATTATTGTTACCGACGGCGTCAATCGCCTGCGGCAAATCGATAATCACCGGCCCCTCATTCCCAATCAACACGTTGTATTGCGATAGATCGCCATGAACAATCCCAGCACAGAGCATCCTCACCGCTTGGCGGATCAGAATTTGATGGTACCCGCGCGCTTGTTCCGCTGTTAATTCCAAATCGTGCATCTTCGGGGCAACATCTCCATTGCCGTCGGTTATGAGCTCCATCAATAACACCCCCTCAAAGAATGCATAGGGCTGCGGCACACGCACGCCGCCGCGAGCAAGACGGTAGAGCGCATCCATCTCGGCACTTTGCCATTCATCTTCTCGCTCTTTCCGTCCATACCGACTGCCCTTCTCGATGGCACGTCCGCGTCGACTACTCTTCATCCTACGACCATCAGTGTAATCAGCGTTCTTATGAAAGCTCCTCTGATTGGTCTCTTTATAAACCTTCGCACAGCGGAGAGAGTCTCCGCATCGGACCACATAGACCATGGCCTCTTTGCCACTCATGAGCTGGCAGATGACAGAGTCAATAAGACCCTCTTCAATCAGCGATTCAATTCTTTGGGGTATTTTCATGGGCATTTATGTAGGAAGCTGACCCTGCTGTCAGATTCCCATCTCTCCTTATCAAAGTTAATCGATAAAACTTAATTGCCGACTTCTCTGGATCTTTAAATGTTTTACGAGATGAGTCATCTCTTACCAGATGAATCAGATTGTAGGCAGGGAAAACCATCTTGTGAATGTGGCAAATTGTCGCACCCCTCTCGACCAGTACGGATATCGAGAAGGGGGGACACTTCAACTGAGCTTTATGAGGCCGCCGGATCAGCGGATGGACAACCGAATCTCGCTCGACCTTCCAAATGAGAATCTGTCCGTTTTGTAAAAGAGGTGTTTTATGAGCTCATACTGCCCGATTCTGGCTGGGCGTAATGTCCATGATTGTTACTTGTTGGCGCCACTGAGGGCGTTGATGCGGCACCGGGAGATGAAAGAGGGTCACTCTTATGAATCGATTAATTCCTCCTCTATCCAAAGAGGTTGACCACCCCGTCTAGACCGATATGATTGAAGGAGTAGGTGGCTTCCTGTTGCACGATCGGTTTAGCATGATAGGCAACACTAATACCGGCCTCTGCCAACATCTTCAGATCATTGGCCCCATCTCCGATGGCAATCACCTGACTCCTCTTCAGCCCTAGTTCGTCAGTCACGCGCGTCAGCACATCGGCCTTCCCTTGTGCACCGATGATCTCACCCAATACCTTGCCTGTGATTTTGCCATCAACGATTTCAAGTGTATTCGCGGCAGAGTAATCGATCCCCAACCTCTCTCTTAAACGATCTGTGAAGAAGGTAAATCCACCAGAAATAAGTAGCGTTTTGATGCCCGAAGATTTCATCCTTTGCAACATCCTTTCAGCACCTGGATTAAGTTTCAATCTCTCATCGTAGACCCGTTGCAATGCAGACTGATCCAGCCCTTGCAGCAAGGCTGTGCGACGTGTGAGACTCTCCGCAAAATCAATCTCGCCCCGCATGGTACTGGCAGTAATCTCTGCGACCTGTGGCTTGACCCCTTTTAGATCAGCGATCTCATCAATCGACTCGATGGAGACTAAGGTCGAGTCCATATCCATCGCCACCAGACCAAAGTCAGTAAGTCGTGCGTCCTGGTCCACAAAGGCGAAGTCGAGTCCGACCTCGGCGCAGTATTCAGCAACGCCCTCCCGCTGGGTGGCCTCTCTCAGACGGAATGCCTGTCCATTGATCCGTTCGATCAGACTGGCCCCCGAAATCTTCGCGAGTTCCCTCAGGTCACTATTCCCAATCTCGATACCTTGGATGATGAGATTCATAAGACATTCCGATTCATGATCAACTTCTATCTTGGTCTTCACTGAACGCATTTCAGCAACTGCCTATATCTTGTATTATCCGATAAACCAGAATAGAACGCTAAGGACCCCTTAGCGGCCGCATTGGAAGCGCATAACCCCTTCCGTAATTTCCTCTTGTGATGGACTATGGATAAAGAACTGATCATCGGCACCCCCCTCAGCCCCTCATCCACCCGGGTCATGCTGCTCGGCAGTGGAGAGCTTGGCAAGGAAGTAATCATCGCACTCCAACGACTGGGGGTTGAAACCATTGCGGTGGATCGCTACCCCAATGCCCCGGGTCATCAGGTGGCCCACCGTTCTCATGTCATCAATATGGCCGATGGGTCAGCACTTCGTGAACTGATCGAGCGTGAGCGACCCCATATCATCGTCCCAGAGATTGAGGCGATCGCAACCGATATGCTGGTAGAGATCGAGCGGATGGGCTTGTCTCGGGTCATCCCCACCGCACGAGCGGCCCAACTCACCATGCACCGAGAGGGCATACGACGCCTCGCCGCGGAGACGCTAGGACTACCCACCTCACCCTACTCATTCGCAGATAGCCTAGATGAATTGCGTGCGGCGATCGAGAATGGGATCGGATACCCCTGCATCGTGAAGCCGGTGATGTCGTCCTCCGGCAAGGGTCAATCGCGAATTAACAATGCATCTGAAGTCGCTGCGGCATGGGACTATGCGGCCAGCGGCAGCAGAGTCAACCAGGGTCGTGTGATCGTTGAGGGTCTCATTCATTTCGATTATGAAATCACCCAGCTCACGTTACGTGCTCTTGGTCCGGGAGGGGACACGGAGACTCACTTCTGTGAGCCCATCGGTCATGTCCAGGTTCACGGTGATTACGTAGAGAGTTGGCAGCCTCAACCGATGTCGCCCCTAGCGCTGAAACGTACTCGAGATATTGCTCAAATAATTACGGATAATCTGGGTGGGTTAGGTATCTTCGGTGTGGAGCTGTTCATTAAGGGTGATGAGGTATGGTTCAGCGAAGTGAGCCCACGACCGCACGATACCGGTATGGTCACGATGTGTAGCCAAATTCAAAATGAGTTCGAACTACATGCACGGGCTATACTTGGGTTACCGGTCGACACTAGCTTACGAGCACCGGGGGCGAGTGCTGTCATCTACGGGCAGATGGATGAAAAGGGAATCTCATTTTCCGGGGTAGATGAGGCGCTGAGAGTGCCCCAGAGTGATCTACGTTTATTCGGCAAGCCAGAATCTTTTGTGCGGCGGCGTATGGGAGTAGCATTGGCGAATGGCTCTAATATCGAAGAGGCGAGATCTCGCGCGAAGCTCGCTGCAAGCAAGGTCTCTCCGATCAAGATTTAACATGAAGACATAATCTGACCGGGGTCCATATTGTGTATAGTGGCCAGAAGCAGAATCAGGAGATCACGAAATGGCAGAACTGTTAGCACAACCGGTTAAGACTTATAGACCGCTCAGAACTTCCATCACATGGACAGTGGCGGTTCTGATGGGACTCAACATGGCCGGGTGCACCCTTCTGAAATCGACCCCGCGCCCAGTCGCATCAACTCCTGTAGCGGCAGTCGTACCCACCCCAGCCTCGGTTAGCCTGACTGCGGCCGCTCCAACACCAGCACCAGCGCCCGTGATTAAATCTGCAGTGACAGACCCCTGCGTAACGCTACAGCGCGAGGTCGAGAGGCTGCAACAGTTACTGGCCGAGAAGGAGGCCCTGATCCGCAGCCAACAGATCCGTCAGCGTGAACCCGCCAAAGTTTCTCAAGAACCCATCAAGGAATCTGAAGTCCCTGTTACTCAGCCATCTCGAGTTCGGGTGGAACTTCGTAGACTGCCCGCACAGTGACGTATCAAGAGTGAACCTGCTGAGACGAGCCCCTTCGTCAGCCACTTGCGCAGATAAGCGTTCTGAGTAGGTCTCTTCTCAAAGCCCTCTTAAGAGAGCACCCGTCTTTTACTTACTCAGCTCGTTGAGTAGGCTCCTTACCCTAGCAACCCTTTGCTCCACACCCGGAATCTGCACCTGAATCTTCAGCCGATCAGGGCCTGAGAGTTTGTACTCTTTGCTCTTCTGAATGAGCGCGATAATTCTGGCCGCATCCACCGGCGGGTTCGGAATAAATTGAACCTGAATACTGTCGGTGCTGGCATCTACGCGCATAATCCCAAGAGGCTTCGCAGCAGTCCTCAGTCGGTGGCAGTCGAGCAGCGCCCGTGCGGGGTCTGGCATGAGTCCGAAACGATCGATCAGCTCCTGCTGCATATCGTCCAGCTGATCATCATTCTCACAACTGGCCATCCGTTTATAAAGCACGAGCCGTTCATGGATGTCATTACAATAACTATCCGGAAGTAGGGTCGGTACGTGTAGATTGATCTCTGTGGCAACTCCCAGAGGGTGCTGCATATCCGGCTCACGCCCCTCCTTCAAAGACCTGACCGCCGCATCGAGCATCGAGCTATAAAGATTAAATCCGATCTCCTGCATCTCACCACTCTGAGAATCCCCCAAGACCTCTCCCGCACCCCGTATCTCCAGATCATGCATTGCCAGATAAAAGCCAGCCCCAAGCTCCTCCATTGTCTGGATCGCATCAAGACGCTTCCTGGCCTGCGCTCCCAGCGTCTCTTCCTCTGGCACCAGCAGGTAAGCATAGGCTTGATGGTGTGACCGTCCCACCCTCCCACGCAACTGGTGAAGTTGAGCGAGTCCAAACTTGTCAGCACGGTTGATGATGATGGTGTTAGAGCTGGGGACATCAATCCCGGTCTCGATGATGGTGGTACATAGCAAGAGATTGAATCTCTGCTGGTAAAAATCCCTCATCACGTGTTCAAGATCACGCTCTCTCATCTGACCGTGAGCGATATGGATCCGCGCCTCAGGCAATAGACGGGTCAGCCTGTCGCACATCGACTGAATGGTATCGACTTCGTTATGCAGGAAGTATATCTGGCCGCCTCGCTTCAGTTCTCTCAGGCAGGCCTCCCTGATAATCCCCTCGGAGAAACGACTGACAAAGGTCTTGATGGCGAGACGTCGGTGAGGTGCGGTCGCGATCACAGAGAAATCTCTCAACCCCTCTAGAGACATGGCAAGTGTCCGCGGAATCGGAGTGGCGGTGAGTGTTAGTACATCCACCTCTGCCCGGATACTCTTTAACTGCTCCTTCTGACGGACACCGAACCGGTGCTCCTCATCAATGATGATCAATCCCAGATTTTTGAATTTGACACTCTTCTGGATCAGCTTGTGAGTGCCGATGACGATATCAATCTCACCCCTTGCCAACCCCTCCATTGACTGCGACTGCTCCTTGGCTGAACGGAATCGAGACAGCTCTGCAATCTTTACTGGCCACTGATCCGCGATCAGGCCAAATCGGTCAGAAAAATTCTGAAAGTGCTGTTCCGCCAGGAGCGTGGTCGGGACCAGCACCGCAACCTGCTTACCATCCGCAACAGCCACAAAGGCCGCCCGAAGTGCCACCTCGGTCTTGCCAAAACCCACATCCCCGCAGATCAAACGGTCCATCGGCTTGCCCGAGGTCAGGTCCTCAATCACCGCACGGATGGCGGTCGCCTGGTCGGGCGTTTCCTCAAAACCAAACCCTTCAGAAAATGCTTCGTAATCGTGCTGCCTGAGGGTGAATGCATGACCCTTCCGAGTGGCACGTTGGGCATACAGATTGAGTAACTCTGCAGCGGTATCTCGCACCTGCTGCATCGCCTTCCTCTTTGCCTTATCCCACTGCCCACTCCCGAGCTTATGAAGTGGCGCTGACTCGGGTGAGGCCCCGCTATAACGTCCGATCAGATGGAGTTGTGATACCGGCACATAAAGCTTATCCCCCCCATCGTATTCGAGAGACATGAACTCCGCCGCACCCTCCCCCAGATCCATACTTACCAGACCCAGGTACCGTCCGATCCCGTGCTGCTCATGCACCACCGGATCTCCGGCCTTGATCTCGGACAGGTCTCGTAGCATCGCATCCACCGACAGAGCTTTCCGTGGATCACGCTCACTCTGACGGTGACGCCCGTGCATGTGTGTTGCATAGAGCTCATTCTCGGTGATGAATGCGAGCCCCTCTCCGGGCAGGATGAACCCGTTATAAAGCGGTGCCACACTGAGCATGAACGACTGATCGCTCTCCATAAACTGCGCATAATCATCACAGGCAACGGGCAGGAGATTGTATTGGCGCAGATAATCGAAGACCAGTTCACGTCTGCCGAGACTCTCTGCCAGCAGCAATACCCTTCCCCCATTTGATATGAAGGCATGAATGAAGTCTGCGAGTTTTTCCGTTGGATTAACTGCTCTTCGATCCACCTGAATAAACGGCAGTGGACTGGTAAAGATCGGACCCTTAAGAACTGTATCTGCGGCCAGAGCTTCTGCTTGAATTTCAATGCGAGGGTAGGGCTTAACGAATCCGAAAAAAATATCCTCTGCGAGAAAGAGCTCGCTCGGTTGTAACAGGGGTCGGTCACTATCCCCTCTCATCAACTGATACCGGGACTGAGTATCCTGCCAGAAGCCTGATATCGACGATGAGAGGTCGTGGTGCAGGCAGAGGGTCATGCTCTGGGGTAAGTAGTCGAACAGGGTCGCGGTCTGTTCAAAGAATAGTGGTAGGTAGTACTCGATCCCAGCGGGGGCTACGCCCTTGGTAACTCCCTTGTATATGCTGCTCCTGGATGGATCTCCCTCAAACTTTTCACGGAAGTTCCCCCGGAATCGAGTACGACCCTCCTCATCCAGCGGAAACTCTCTCGCAGGCAGCAACCGTATCTCACCCACCGGATAGATACTGCGCTGGGTATCCACATCAAAGGTTCGGATGGTCTCGATCTCGTTATCCATCAGATCGATTCGGTAGGGCAGTGGACTCCCCATCGGGAACAGATCGATCAACCCACCTCGTACGCTGTACTCTCCCGGCGCTAGGACCTGAGTGACATGTGTATACCCCGCCAGCGTCATTTGCCCGCGCAGCGCATTCAGGTCAAGTGACTCCCCCTGTTTCAGGAAGAAGGTATGGGCAGCGAGGTACTCCCTCGGCGGGAGACGGTAGAGTGTAGTTGTGACCGGAACGATCAATACATCGCAAGACCCACTCATGACTTGATAGAGAGTGGCCAGGCGCTCAGAGATCAGGTCATGGTGGGGAGAGAAATTGTCGTAGGGCAATGTCTCCCAGTCCGGCAGCAAGTGAACCTTAAGCTCCGGCGCAAAAAAAGGAATCTCCTCCAACAGTCTCTGTGCAGCCAATGCGCTGGCCGCGATGATCGCGATCGGCTTTGATTGCTGAGCTAGCCTTGCCAGTGCGAGCGTATCTCCCGACCCGTCGGGGTGGGGGTAGCGCGTTATTGAACCGGGGGAGGGAGGGCTAATCTTAAATTGCATCTGAGGGTATTGTCATGGATGGGCTCAAGAAAATAAGCTCCCATCGATCCATATAAAAGGCGGACATTATATGTCAGTTAAAGCCATTGAATCCCGCCTCTTCCCGCCGGCACGAACGGTGGAGGTCATCCAGCTGGAGCCAGACTGGGCATGGGTGCATCAAGAGATGCGCAAGAAGAGCGTCACACCCCTTCCGTACGCCAATCGCCGCCGTTTTATCTCGAGTTTATAGTGTATTACGGTAGCGCAAACCGCTGAGTACTCTACGCCCTCAATTTAAGGCAACCAAATCCTAATATGTTGATGTTGTGAATTAAAGTTAGCGATTTAAACATTTTCTGCTTTCATTATGTCACTATTAGCGTCCACAGAGACTGTCGGTAATTCCTGATAGGAATGTTTATACTTTAACGCTGAATGCATCCGCAAAGGACAAGCTAATCATCATCTAGATGTATACAAACAAAATATTACACAATGGACACCATAACAAAACCTGCGATTGCGTTAGATCCCTCTAACGAAACTAAAATTGCGACTCTATGCGATTGGATCGCTAAAAATTGCGACCACCCGATCACTTGGGACCAACTAACAGAACAGAGCAACCTGTCTCATTCCGCTCTAATTCATTTGTTTAAGATTCGGCTGAAAGTAACCCCGATGGGTTATGTGAGGCGTTGTGTTAAATATAACTTTGATAAGTCTCATCCAGTTCCGCAAAGGACGCTTCCATTATTCCCTGATTAGATTAGGCGTGATAGAGACAGATAAATTAGTTGTCTAACGGCAACAGTAATCGAAATTAACTTTAGGGGATGTTTTGAAATTTCAGTTCTCAATAAAGACCCGGGGCGGGCAGACCGTAGACAATCTTCGCATCTTAGGAATAGACCAAGCAGATGCCGAAATTCGGCTGCGTCAGCTGTACAGAAACGCTGAGGTCACCAAATGTGAGAGAGTGGATAATATAACAAAACTTGATGCCTCATCCTCGATAGAAAATATCCTATCCTTGATCTCCTCCGATGAGGAGACGGCAGATGATGAGTCGGAAGGATTAACCATCAAACACCAAGAGTTACCGAATTTAAGTATGCCAAGTACCGAAAGGGGGCGCTCGGTTTCAACAGTATCGATAGAAAGGGAAATCACCGAGGACTGAATAGTTTTTTTGGACAGCAAGTCTAAAAATCTAATCTAAAGGGGTTATCTCAAGTATCCCCTTCATTAATCCTGTGGTGAGGCCCAATGATCCAACACGAGTTGCAGGGTCGTGTTGCCGTTATATTCATTCACCTGCAACCGGTAAACGGCATCTATCAACCCCGGAATTGGGTCGCTATGAAAGAACAGCATCGCATCATGAACACTCCCCACCCCCGATTCCGATCTCTTCAGTTTTAATTTGAGGTGCTTCTCACCGACCACCCTCTGACTCTCTACACGGAATCGCGCACTGAATGCGGGCTGGGGGAATCCCTGACCCCATACCTGCTCCTTCAGATGCTGAGCCAGATCCAGACTCATCTCAAACTCATCTAGGTCACCATCGGTCTCGATGACCCGCGTAAGATTAGCCGGCGTGAGGAGCTCTCTCGCGGCCTGTTCAAAGGCATCGCGGAATCGCTCAAAGTCACCCGTACGGAGGGTCAGGCCGGCAGCAGCAGCGTGCCCACCAAACTTAAGCAGTAGATTCGGATGACGTTTTGACACTAGGTCCAGAGCATCCCTCAAGTGAAATCCCGGGATAGATCGTCCAGACCCCTTGATCTCACCCTCACTCCCGGGTGCGAATGCGATCGATGGTCGATGGAACTTATCCTTTATGCGTGACGCAAGTATCCCGATCACGCCCTGATGCCAACCCTGATCAAATAGGCTCAGACTATATCCATCTTCGGGCTTCATAGAATCAAGCCCTGCCAAGGCCTGCTCTTGCATGTCCACTTCAATTTCACGACGGTGGCGGTTGAGCGTATCGAGCTGAAGGGCCATCTGTGAGGCCTTAGTCTTATCATCCGTGATCAAGCACTCGATCCCCAACGACATATCATCGAGCCGTCCGGCGGCATTTAATCTTGGGCCCAACATGAAACCCAATTCGTAGGTGAATGTCTTTTGGAAGTCTCTCTGAGACACCTGAAGAAGAGCATTAATTCCCGCGCACCCGCGCCCCGCGCGGATACGTTTTAGTCCTTGCTGAACCAGTATCCGATTGTTGTCATCAAGTCTTACCACATCTGCAACGGTCCCCAGTGCCACCAGATCGAGCAGGCTCGCAAGGTTAGGCTCCTTTCCGCCGGAGCCGAACACACCTCGATCTCGTAGCTCCGCCCTCAGCGCCATCATTAGGTAGAACATCACACCGACCCCAGCAAGATTCTTGCTGGGGAACTCACATCCGAATTGATTGGGGTTCACGATGGCTAAAGCATTTGGTAACTCATCCCCCGGCAGGTGGTGATCAGTGATGAGTACCTGCATACCCAGACGGTTGGCCTCCTCCACCCCTTCCACACTGGCGATTCCGTTATCGACCGTGATGAGTATGTCAGGATGGGGCTCTCTGGCAGAGGCCAATCTCACGATCTCTGGCGTCAGACCATACCCATACTCAAAACGGTTTGGGACAAGATAATCCACCCTCGCGCCGAACTCTTTCAATGCTCGCATACCGACCGCACAGGCGGTCGCACCATCGGAGTCATAGTCCGCTACGATCAGAAGACGCTTCCCCGCAGAGATTGCATCTGCGAGGAGTGTTGCCATGATGGAAACATTTTTAAGCCGATCAAACGGAATCAAATGAGACAGATCGGACTCGAGTTGTATCGGCCTTCCAATCCCCCTAGCGGCATAGACACGGGCCAGAATCGGATGGACCCCGTGATTGATCAGCGCCTCAATATCGTGTGCGGCGTAACTGCGGGCAGTGATAGTCGGCATGGGGGGGCTGGAATTTTCGGGCCGGATAAAGGCTTAAGGAGGTGATTCAGTCAGATCAAAGCTCTGAGCTTGATCTTAATTTTGAGTGTTTCGTTTTTATCCTTCAGGGTCTGGCATCTTGTAGAACTCGACCAAAAACCGCACCCGTCCAAGGGGTTCGACACTGTGCAAGACTTCTGGCACAACTATCCCGATCCTGTCTTGAGATAATTCGACATCGGTCCCGAGCGCATCCACCCGGTATCTGAGACTGCCCTCGCTCACAATAATCTTTGCCCAGACACCGGTCTTGGTCGAGTGGTCTTTTTTCAAACCGGCCGGAACAGTCTCCTCGGTAAAGAGAGGTGTCTTCTTGTAAGCAACAAAACTCGCCGGGAGTTCAGACCGATCGCACCTGACGCAACCGAGAGTCGTCCCCAACATACTGCTACGTCCTTGCTCCGTCATGACCCAGGGACGGTTAATGAATGGGGGGTTATGGCGCACGTGTTGAGGATGACCGCAGCTCAGGATTGCGATCGGATCCCCCTCCTCATCATGACCGAACCCGGTGATTGCTCTCTCCACGTCGGACCTCTTTCTAAGATGATTCTAAAATTGACACGACACGTGTGAGGGCGATTAACCCATCACCGGTGGCAGCTGCGAAGTGAGGGCATTCTTTTCTTTAGTTGCAGCACCCATCAGCGCATACCCTAGAAGACTCCCCCCCTCATCTTGGAATAATGCCTTGAAACCATCCTGATCTTCGGTAATCTTCCAGTCCCCTCTCGCACCGATATCAGGTGGTGAAATGGTGGTCGGGCAGGAGGGCGTCTTCACCAGCACCGGCATGGCGGGGTAGATTGCCGGGGTGGGGTTCCCCGCCAGTGTCGCGGCAAGGGCTCGAGAGGCATGCATGATCGGCATGACGAATGGTAAAACCCTACCCGCCACCTCCGCGCAATCTCCCAATGCATAAATATTCGGATCCTGAGTCTTCAATGATTGATCGACCACGATCCCACGATTGACCGCGATACCGGCTTCTTGAGCTAATGTGATCCGTGGCTTCAATCCCACTGCCGACAGCACGATATCGGCCTCCAGGGTCCCGCCCTTGGCAAGGGTTAGACGTAAGCGCTCACCCACTCTGTCCACATGATGGACTGAGTTATTCAGATGAAAGGTAACACCGGCAGACTCGAGTCTATTTTGAAGGAATGCGCCACCCGACTGTGGAAGAAGACGTCCCAATGGCCACTCTCCGATATCGATCAGGTGGACTCGGTAACCCGCCACCGCGAGGTCATTGGCAAACTCACAACCGATCAAACCTGCACCGAGTATGACCACCTCCTTCTTGCCTTCCAAAGCGTCACGCAGATGTCGGTAGTCGTCCAGATCATTGACTGATGACACTAACCCCGCCCCATCTCCCGCGAGCGGCAGACGGATCTGATCTGCCCCAAGAGCGAGTACTAACTGACGATAGGGCAGTCTCTCTCCATCCTGTAAGACGAGCGAGCGAGCGACTCGATCGATCGCTATCACCCGGGTATGAGGGCGTACCGTCAACTTCAGTTGATCGGCCATCTTGACCGCATCTGAATTTAGAATTGCATCGGGCGTCTTACCTGTTGCCAGTGCATTGGACAGCATAGGCTTCGAGTAGAAACCCCCATGATCTGAGGAGAGGATCGTGACCGGAGAGTCCGCATTTAATTTACGAAATTCACGAGCGACGGTATACCCCGCCAGACCACTCCCGACAATAACAATACCCGTCTGGTCCGCCATCAGGGATCAACCATTTCGAAGTCTGATTTCGCGACACCGCACTCTGGGCAGACCCAGTCATCCGGAACATCTTCCCACAGGGTTCCGGCCGGAATGCCATTCTCTGGGTCCCCGATCGCCTCATCATAGATGTGTGCGCACACGGCGCATGCAAATTGTCTCATCACGACTCTCTCATCAATATTGAACCGATGAATGATAAGTTATTTTGCTTTTATTTTGGCTAAAATTGCACGGCCTGCTCATAACACCGAACGGAACTCAATCCTCGACAGGCTATCCATACCTGATCGACCAAGATTTTCACCCCGCCGAATAAAACTTACCGTTAAAATGCATCCATCAGATTTTTCCTAGAGAGTTCACGCATGGCAATGATCGGTTTCATCGGACTCGGCGTCATGGGCAGGCCCATGGCAGAGAATCTTATCAAGGGTGGCCATACCCTATTCTTACATTCCCGTAGCGGCACACCCGAAGACTTGTTAAAGCAAGGGGGCATCTCCTGTGGCTCCCCCAGGGAGGTCTCACAAAATTCCGACATCATCATCACCATGCTCCCCGATACGCCTGATGTGGAGGCCGTATTATTTGGACATGACGGTGTCGCAGAGGCATTAACCCCCGGCAAGACCGTGGTCGACATGAGCTCCATCTCACCCATCCAGACTCGAGAGTTCGCCAGTCGCATCAACCATCTTGGCTGTGATTATGCGGATGCACCGGTATCAGGTGGAGAGGTCGGTGCGAGGGATGCAACACTCACCATCATGGTCGGTGCGACGGAATTGGTGCTCGAGAAATTGGATCCGATTTTCAAATTAATGGGTAAGATCATCACCCTGATCGGGACCAATGGTGCAGGCCAGACCTGTAAGATTGCTAATCAGATCATTGTTGCACTCACCATCGAGGCGGTGGGTGAGGCCCTCCTATTTGCTTCCAAGGCCGGCGTTGACCCCTCCAAGGTGCGTCAGTCCTTGATGGGGGGATTTGCCTCCTCACGCGTTCTCGAAGTCCATGGTGAGCGCATGATTAAACGATCATTCGATCCTGGATTTCGTGTCGATCTGCATCAAAAGGATTTATCGATTGCGCTCTCCGGTGCGAATGCGCTTGGGATCAACCTCCCCAATACGGCGGCCACCCAAGAACTGCTGAATGATTGTATTGCGACAGGCGGTGGCAAGCTGGATAGCTCGTCTTTGGTGTGCTCATTAGAAAGACTGGCCAATCACAAGATTCAATAATCTCTCCAACTCATGCACCCACACGAACTAGTCTCTGAACTAAGATCCTTTCTGCCGGCTGAATCGGTGCTCTATGAGGGTGAGGACCTAAGACCTTATGAGTGCGATGGTCTGTCTGCATACCGACAGACCCCCATGATCGTAGTCCTCCCCCAGACTGAGGACGAGGTCATCAGGATTTTGCAGATCTGCCACCGAACAAAGACTCCAGTCGTTCCTCGCGGGGCCGGGACTGGTCTATCCGGTGGCGCACTCCCTCATGAATCGGGTGTCTTATTATCACTTGCCAAGTTAAAGAAAATAGTCGATCTCGACCCGGCATCACGCACCGCACGCGTGCAACCAGGTGTTCGTAACCTCTCGATCAGCGAGGCGGCTGCGCCGTACGGGTTATATTACGCACCCGACCCATCCTCTCAGATCGCATGCTCGATCGGTGGCAATGTGGCCGAGAACTCGGGCGGAGTTCACTGCTTAAAGTATGGTCTCACCGTTCACAATATTCTTGAGCTCCGTGTCATCACCTTGTCTGGCGAGATCCTCGAGATCGGGGGCTCTGGTCTGGACTCCCCAGGATATGACCTAATGGCGATCATGACTGGTAGTGAAGGGATGCTTGGCATCGTGACCGAGATTGTCGTTAAGCTCACCCCCAGTGCTGAGAAGGCCCAAGTTGTCATGGCTGCTTTTGATGATATCCGCAAGGCCGGTGATGCGGTGGCTAATGTGATCGGGGCCGGCATCATCCCCGCTGGGATGGAGATGATGGACAGGATCACCACCCGTGCTGTTGAAGAATATGTCCATGCCGGCTACAACCTGGATGCAGCTGCGATCCTGTTGTGCGAGTCCGATGGTACGGCTGAAGAAGTTGCGGATGAAGTCCTCAGGATGGGAGAGATCATGCGTCAGAGCGGCGCAATCGAGATCAAGACCTCCCGTGATGAGTCTGAGCGCCTTAGATTCTGGGCCGGTCGTAAGGCTGCATTCCCGGCAGCGGGTCGCGTCTCACCGGACTACTACTGTATGGATGGAACCATCCCACGTAAGAATTTAGCATTTGTTCTGACGGGTATTGAGAGACTCTCATGGGAGTATGGCCTACGGTGCATGAATGTATTTCATGCAGGGGATGGCAACCTTCATCCACTGATTCTGTACGATGCCAACCAGCCGGGTGAGCTTCAAAAGACCGAGGAGTTTGGCGCGAAGATACTCGAGATGTGTATCGCCGTCGGTGGAACCATTACCGGTGAGCATGGAGTCGGGATCGAGAAGATTAACCAGATGTGTTCACAATTCACACACCATGAGCTCGAAATGTTTCATTCGGTCAAGGCGGCCTTTGATCCATCGGGCCTGCTCAATCCCGGAAAGGCGATCCCGACACTTCGTCGTTGTGCTGAGCATGGTGCAATGCATGTCCATCGAGGCGAAGAGAAATTTCCGGAGTTGCCGAGATTTTAAGCGGCCGATTAATTTAGTTCACTCTCGCTCTAAACCCTTTTATGCAAGATGTAATTGATCGATTTGCCAGTACCATTCGTGCCACTCATCCTGGGAGTCCATTATGGATACGGGGGGGAGACAGCAAGAACTTCTATGGCAACCGTATTCCCGGTCGAGATAACAATCTTCTTGATGCCCGCCCTTATCACGGGATCGTCTCTTATGAGCCGACTGAGCTGGTCGTGACCGCTCGTGCAGGCACCCGCCTCATCGATCTCGAGTCTGAACTCTTTGCTAACCGACAGATGCTGGCCTTCGATCCTCCTCACTTTACTGAATCCGCTACCATCGGTGGATGTGTCGCTGCCGGGTTATCGGGTCCGAGGCGAGCATCGGCAGGTTCAGTCCGGGATTTTGTCTTGGGCGTTCGTATGTTGGATGGAAGGGGGGATGATCTGCATTTTGGTGGACAGGTGATGAAGAATGTTGCTGGTTACGATGTCTCACGGCTAATGGCCGGATCGATGGGGACGTTGGGACTGCTGCTCGAGATCTCTCTCAAGGTACTGCCACGTCCACCTGTCGAGATGACGGTCACTCTTCAGATGAATGAGTCTGAAGCAATCGAACGGTTGAACCATTGGTCCGGCAAGCCACTGCCGATCTCTGCGACTTGTTTTCACAATAATCTTCTGACGCTGCGTCTCTCTGGTGCTGAACCCGCGGTACGAGCGGCCCATCTTAAGCTGGGTGGCGAGCGGTTGGAGGAGGGGGACGCCTTTTGGCGGTCTGTGCGTGATCAGACCCACCCCTTCTTTCAGTCTGAACGAACCCTATGGAGGCTCTCTATAAAATCAACCACTCCCCCTCTCTCCTTACCTGGCCCACAATTAACCGAGTGGGGGGGGTCATTGCGCTGGCTCATCGCCGGTCCAGCGTTAGCTCATGAAGAGGTACGCAAAGTGGCAAAGGCTGCGGGGGGTCATGCCACCTTATTTCGCGGGTGCACACCATCTACGGAAGCGTTCCACCCTCTTTCACCTGAGATGATGCTGATCCACCATCGCCTCAAAGAAAAATTTGATCCCTTACGGATACTCAATCCCGGCCGTCTGTATCCGGATCTATAACTGCATGCAAACTAATCTCGCTGATTTCATCAAGAACACGCCTGAAGGGCAGGAGGCAGAGGCGATCCTACGATCCTGTGTTCATTGTGGTTTCTGCTTGGCCACCTGTCCGACCTATCAATTACTTGGTGATGAGCTGGACAGTCCTCGCGGACGAATTTACTTAATGAAGCAGGTGATGGAGGGTCAGCCTGTCACTCAGAAGACCCAGCTCCATCTTGACCGCTGCCTCACCTGCCGCGCCTGTGAGACGGCCTGCCCCTCCGGAGTCCAGTACGGACGTCTTATTGATATCGGTCGCGCGATCGTTGAGAAGGAGGTCCCTCGGGGTGTTGCTGATCGCGTTACGCGTTACGCCTTACGACGTGCGTTGCCCGATTCACGCGTATTTTCTTCGCTCTTAAAGTTGGGCCCGCTCTTCCGTCCATTGCTCCCAAGCGCTCTTACCAAGTCACTCCCCAAATCACTTCCTAACCCCAACCCCTGGCCCCCTGCACGACATGCTCGTACCATGTTGGTGCTGGATGGCTGCGTTCAGCCCTCATTAGCCCCCGGTATTAATACTGCGACTGCACGTGTGCTTGATCGACTGGGTATCTCATTGATTAAGGCGACAGACGCGGGTTGTTGCGGCGCGGTTTCATATCACCTCAATGCTCAGAAGGAGGGTCTGGACTATATGCGTTGCAATATTGATGCCTGGTGGCCTTATATTGAACAGATTGATGCTCCTGTCACAGGACCTTTAGTGGAGGCAATCGTCATTACCGCCAGCGGTTGCGGCGTGACCGTTAAGGAGTATGGTCATCTTCTTAAGGGTGATCCTCTGTATGCTGATAAGGCCGCTCGCATCTCTGCATTGACGAAGGATATCAGTGAGGTCATTACCGCTGAATTTAGTCACGATAATAAACTCCCCATTCATTCACCACCCAGCGCTCCAAAGCAAAAATTGTCTTTCCACTCCCCCTGCACCCTTCAACACGGGATGCAGATCCGTGGCACTGTTGAAGCAATCTTATTGAGCGCTGGATTTGAGTTGGCCCTTGTTCCCGATTCTCACCTCTGCTGTGGATCGGCCGGCACCTATTCGCTCCTTCAACCGGATCTGTCTCATCAACTTCTTACCAATAAGGTGAAGTCCCTTGAGTCTGGTCAACCCAACCAGATCGTAACTGCTAATATTGGATGTCTGTCCCACATACAGGGGGGCACTCAGATCCCTGTCCGTCACTGGATCGAGGTCTTAGATGAGTGCACACATTTACCTCACTCTTGATTTGCTGTGCTCATAATCGGCTCCATTCGTGGGCCCTTACTCTTGACCCGCTCTGGGTGGCCCTTCTTGCCCGGTCGTTCATCCTCTTTTGTCTATATAATCAGCTCTTTTGTTCTGAACGTATGAGTCAGCCCCATCCATGAGCTTGCTCAATAAGCCGATGGCAAAGAAGCCTGCAATCAACCCCCTGCCGCAACGGATCATCCGACTCCTTCGTGAATCGAGTGGACTAGCCTTGATGGGGGTTGCCCTTTATCTTGTCCTCATTTTTTATGGGTACGACCGCACTGACCCAGGATGGTCTCACAGCGGGACCGGCTCTCAGGTGCAGAATGCGGGTGGCCCGGTTGGGGCGTGGTTGGCCGATCTTCTACTCTCTCTTTTTGGCATCTCCTCTTGGTGGTGGGTCCTCCTCTTTCTTTACTTAGCTTCATGGAACTTCCGCCGTATTGATGTCTCCAGCATCTTTGACCGTCGCCCCTTAATTGTCTCTGCGATCGGTTTCGTAACACTCCTTGCGTCAAGCAGTGCTTTTGAGGCGTTGAGACTTCACTCGATTAAGTTTCTCCTGCCCCAGACCCCGGGCGGGATGTTGGGTGGGAGTTCAAGTAATGTCCTCTCACAATCACTCGGATTTACCGGTGCTACTCTGCTACTCATGGTCCTGATTGCGATTGGATTTAGTCTTTTCACTGGCCTATCCTGGATTCGTTTTATTGAAAAATTGGGGAGTTCACTTGAAGGGGTATTCTTCTTCTTCAAGAATCATTGGCACCGGTGGCAGGACCGTCGTGTCGGTCTTGCTTCCTCGATGAAACGTGAAGAATTAATCGTCGTGAGTAAGAAGCGCATCGATGAGTATCCTCCACTGCATATTGAACCGGCTGCAGCATCCATTCCCAAGTCACAGCGCATCATTAAGGAGTTGCAGACCCCGTTATTTGGCGACTTGCCGGATTCTCCATTGCCGCCTTTGCACCTGTTGGATGAGGCCTCGGTTGATATTGAGATGCCCTCTCCCGAGACTCTCGAATTCACCTCTCGACTAATTGAACACAAGTTAAATGATTTTGGCGTTCAGATTAAGGTGGTAGCGGCCTACCCCGGTCCGGTGATTACCCGTTACGAGATTGAGCCTGCCATCGGCGTTAAGGGGAGCCAGGTCATTAACCTGGTGAAGGATCTTGCACGTGCACTCTCGGTCGTGAGTATCCGGGTGGTTGAGACCATTCCCGGTAAGACGACCATGGGATTAGAAATCCCCAACCCTAAACGTCAGGTGGTTCGCCTTCTTGAGATACTGAGCTCGCAGGTCTATGCAGACATGAGCTCCCCCCTGACGATCGCACTTGGCAAGGATATCGGGGGATACCCCATCGTTGCAGACCTTGGCAAAATGCCCCATGTCTTAGTTGCTGGAACGACCGGATCGGGTAAGTCTGTCGCGATCAATGCGATGATCCTGAGCCTGCTCTACAAGGCAACGCCAGAGCAGGTCCGATTGATCCTGGTTGACCCCAAGATGTTGGAGCTGTCTGTCTATGAAGGCATCCCTCACCTTCTAGCACCGGTGGTGACTGACATGCGTCAAGCGGCCAGCGCACTCAGATGGTGTGTTGCTGAGATGGACCGACGGTATAAGCTGATGTCCTCCCTTGGTGTTCGTAACCTTGCGGGGTATAACCAACGAATCCGTGATGCTATTAAGAGTGGTGAACCCCTTAACAACCCCTTTAGCCTGACACCCGACTCCCCTGAGCCTCTGGAAGAGATGCCTCTCATTGTGGTGGTCATTGATGAGCTGGCCGATCTCATGATGGTGGTTGGCAAGAAGGTCGAGCAACTGATTGCGCGACTTGCTCAAAAAGCGCGCGCTGCCGGGGTGCATCTATTGCTCGCCACTCAGCGTCCTTCGGTTGACGTCATTACCGGACTCATTAAAGCGAATATCCCGACCCGTATTGCATTCCAAGTCTCAAGTAAAATTGATTCTCGTACCATCCTCGATCAGATGGGTGCTGAGGCCTTGCTGGGTCAGGGGGATATGCTCTATCTTCCGCCGGGGAGTGGGTACCCACAACGGGTACATGGAGCCTTCGTAGCAGATCATGAAGTTCACCGTGTGGTTCAGTATCTAAAGCAACACGGGGAGCCTCGTTATGTGGAGGGAGTCCTTGACTCGATTGAAGATGAGGGCGATCAATCGGAAGGGGGAACGCTCGCTTCTGCTGAGGGCAGTGAATCTGACCCGCTCTATGATGATGCAGTTGCACTCGTGCTTAAGTCTCGCAGGGCCTCCATCTCGCTCGTTCAGAGGCATCTGCGTATCGGCTATAACCGGGCAGCACGATTGATTGAGGAGATGGAACGCTCAGGTCTGGTCTCGAGCATGCAAAGTAATGGCAACCGGGATGTGCTCGCACCAGGACGTAGCGACCAGTAGGACTGCTTCTCACATCCAATAAAAAAGCCCCACTCAAATGAGCGGGGCTTTTTTATTATAAGGTGCCTGGCGGTGACCTACTTTCACATGGGTAATCCACACTATCATCGGCGCAACTTCGTTTCACGGCCCTGTTCGGGATGGGAAGGGGTGGGACCAAAGCGCTATAGCCGCCAAGCGTAACTTGTCATCATGACCCTTTTCAGGAATAAGAGAGTTTTGAGGTCCCCGCAATCCTGCTAACGGTCACAATATGGAAGAAGTAAATTAGGGTGAGATTATATCAGGGCAAACACCATAACCCTTGCTCAAGGTTATGGGATCAAGCCTCACGGTCAATTAGTATCAGTTAGCTTAACGCATTACTGCGCTTCCACACCTGACCTATCA
>JBAWVG010000025.1:0-23204 GCA_037147395.1 Nitrosomonadaceae bacterium
AGTGCCCAAGGGCTCACTTAAAGTGATTGATAATTTAATCGAGAACTGACTAAATTATCCTGGCCACAGTGAATTTAACTTAATCTAACGCAATCACAACATGCTAAATATAGTGCCGGTCCGCGCATTCACTGATAATTATATCTGGATCATTCACAACCACCACCATGCTGCCGTAGTTGATCCGGGGGATGCTATTCCGGTACTGGATTTCTTGCGAGACAAGGATCTGCAACTCGTCGCGATTCTCAATACTCATCATCATAACGACCACGTCGGCGGCAATGCAGCGCTGCTGAAAGAATTTCCGGTGCCCGTCTATGGACCCGCACAGGAGTCAATTCCGACCGTTAGCCACCCTCTGAGGGAGGGGGGCAGCGTGTATCTTGCCGAACTTGCTCTTACGCTAAAGGTGCTTGACATCCCCGGCCATACCGCAGGGCATATTGCTTATTATGGCGCAAACTTGCTCTTTTGTGGCGATACCCTTTTTGCCTGTGGCTGCGGGCGACTATTCGAGGGCACGCCTCATCAGATGTACTCTTCACTGCAGAAACTAGCCGGACTCCCTGACGAGACTCAAGTCTATTGTGGCCACGAGTATACATTGGCTAATATCCACTTTGCCATGGCAGTCGAGCCAGGTAACTCAGCATTATCCGAGCTTGAATCCGCAATGAAAGGACTTCGTGAACGAGACATTCCCACCCTACCGTCTACGGTAATCAGAGAGAGGGCTACCAATCCATTTTTACGTTGTAATCAGCCTGAAGTCCTTCAGAGTGCAGAAAACTATGTTGGTTCATCATTGACTGATCCGGTCAGTGTGTTTGCTGCAATTCGTAATTGGAAAAATGACTTTGTAGCCCCTCGGCGGGAGCAATGATAGATGCTGCAGGCTATTTCTCTCCCCTCACTTCAGTGTGTTAGAGATCTGTTCTTCGGGGAGAGACTCTTGACTGCTGCATCACTGGATGGATTGATGCAGTATCGGTCAGCAATCAAGCATTCACTGACTGCGCTTAGTGGTTTAATGCCTATAGGCAACAATCTCAGTCATAATTGAGAATCTGGTTTAGCTTAGTATTCTGTTCGTAGTAGAAAGTTCTGGAGATTCTTGACTCGTGTGATCGTAACAGGTTGATATTATGAATAAAATAAAAGAAGATTCACCTGAGCTGAAGCTTGAGAAGCGCCAAAAGATCATTCAAATATCTGGTATTTGTTTATTCTTGATTGTGAATATTTTTTTCATAGATTCGCTCTACTTCAGTGTCGGTAACTTGAAATATGCACTCGCCGGAGGGATCGGTTCTTTTGGCGCTTGGAAGGTATATAAAATTATAATTTGGCGTAATTCAAAATCACTCTAAGGTGAATAGGATATGGAGTCATCGATACTCTTAAATTCAATATTCTTGGTCGTTGCTGGTTATGTGAATTACTATTTTTTTAGAAGACTGTTCCCGAATACTAATAAAATGATTGGAATAGCAATCGTGTGTGGGGTCGTATTAATTTACTCGTATCTATCAATCGGACGACAATAGAGCTTGAATAGAAACGAGAGCTGAAGCCCCCGTTGGTATTTCTAAATTACCTTGGATTATGCTTGGCCTGAAGTGAGCGGTGGTTGGGGGCGGAGTTGGTAAAATAATCCTACATAACCCCTACATGGCAACCTAGAAACAAAAAAGGACTCACAGATAATGTCTGTAAGTCCTTGATTTGTTGGGTTGCGGGGGCAGGATTTGAACCTACGACCTTCGGGTTATGAGCCCGACGAGCTGCCAGACTGCTCCACCCCGCGTCAGGAGGCTGTAATTATAACAAGACGGGCTTCCTAGGGTCAAATTTCAATTAAGTCACGAGGGATTCTGCTCGCGTGACTTCAGACGCGAGTAAACCGGAAATAATGCTGAGAGAGTAGTTGTTGAGTGCACGTAAAAGGTCACTGTTTAGCAAGTGTGAATTTTAATATAAACATTTAAATCAATAGATTATTATGATATTGGTAAAATTTCAGCAATCACCTTTCCATGAGCTTAGATGACTCTGTCACAAGACTGTAACATTTCTATCGTAGTATCCAAACCGATCAAGATGTCCCTCTTTTTTCAAAAGGTATTTGTGCGTGACAGCAAAGTCTCCCGCTGGAACTAGTCGGCCCAAAAGACTTGGGTTCAGTTATCGTCGTAACTTGCGAGAACGCTTCATTGAGGCAGTGCTATTTTTAATGGCATTCGCTTCAGTTGCGATCACGTTGGCCATTGTGGCGATGCTGGTGAAGGAGTCATATGCATTCTTCCAGCATGTCTCTATCTGGGATTTTCTGACAGATACTCAGTGGACACCGCTTTTCGATGATGCACACTATGGCATATTGCCGCTGGTCTCGGGCACTTTGGTGAGTTCTACGGTGGCATTGCTGGTAGCGATCCCGTTGGGCACCATAATCGCGATCTACCTATCCGAATTTGCGCCATTCACCGTGCGTGAGATCGCCAAGCCCTTTCTCGAGTTGCTCGGCGGTGTACCGACGATCGTATACGGTTACTTTGCGCTTCTTTTTGTCACTCCATTACTGCAAAAAATCTTTCCTGAGTTACCAGGATTCAGCCTGCTCTCAGCAGGGCTGGTAATGGGTATTATGATCATCCCTTATGTTAGCTCTCTATCCGAGGATGCAATGAGGGCAGTACCCATGAGCATGCGAGAGGGGTCTTATGCAATGGGTGCAACGCGTTTTCAGACCGCTATTAGAGTCGTGATGCCGGCCGCGTATTCCGGCATCGCTGCGGCATATATTCTGGGTATTTCCCGTGCAGTGGGTGAGACCATGGTGGTGGCAGTAGCAGCCGGAATGCAGCCCAATCTGACTTGGAACCCGATGGAGCCAGCGGCAACCATCACCGCCTATATCGTTCAAGTAAGCCTGGGTGATCTGCCCCACGGCAGTATCGGCTACCAGACCATCTTCGCGGCCGGACTTACACTACTGTTAATGACGCTTATATTTAATATCATCGGCCATGTTTTACGTAAGCGTTATCGTGAAATTTATTAGGCTCGAGTCAGTGGCTGACTACACTTCATTTCCTTGTCCGTTGGCTTTTCGCCCAACAGATGAGTATGCTTTTTCGGATTGAAATCGATGAGTAAACCCGACAAGCTGACCGAGATCCGTGCCATCATCGTACGGCACAAGCGTTGGGATCTGATGTTCATGGCTGTTGGTATGTTTGCATTGATGATTGCTGTGCTTACCTTCACGGTGTTATTTGCTCAGATGATTATCGATGGGATGCCACGCCTGTCCTGGGACTTCTTCACTTCCTTCCCTTCACGGCGACCAGGTTCAGCAGGCATCCTATCTGCTTGGGTTGGCACCTCTTTAGTGATGCTGGTGACGATTGCCGCTGCAGTGCCGATGGGGATCGGTGCCGGCGTTTATCTTGAGGAGTACGCGCCGAAGAATCTCGTGACCGAGATCATCGAGGTTAATGTGACCAATCTTGCCGGGGTGCCATCCATTATCTACGGACTATTGGCATTGGGTCTGTTTGTATATCAACTCGGATTTGGCCAGAGTATCCTGTCAGCGGGACTGGCTTTGGCATTGCTTATTCTGCCGGTCGTGATCGTCACCACCCGTGAGGCCATCCGTGCCATTCCTGTGGCTATTCGCGAGGGTTCTTATGCTCTCGGTGCAACCAAATGGCAGACCGTTTCTGATCATCTGATACCTTACGCTGCGGCAGGGATTCTGACCGGCATTATCATCGGCCTAGCTCGTGCGATTGGTGAGACTGCGCCTATTATCACTATCGGCGCTATGACCTTTATTGCTTTTCTGCCTCCATCGCTGGTCCAAGCCGAATTTCCATTTTTGTCTTTCGAGTGGCTGACATCACCCTTCACAGTGATGCCAATTCAGATGTTTAATTGGGTATCTCGGCCGGAAGAGGCATTCCAGTTAAACGCGGCAGCGGCTGGGCTGGTGTTGGTGGTGATGACACTCGCAATGAATGGGCTGGCTATCTATTTGCGCTATCACATGCGTAAAAAAATCAAATGGTAGGGGATCGCATGCAAGAGAGCATTGATTTACAGGACACACTGAATCTCTACAAGTCAGAAGTGAGGGACTTGAGTTTCTATTATGGAGATTTTAATGCCCTTAAAGGCATCAATATGGTTTTGCATGAGAAGAAGGTGACTGCGCTGATAGGCCCCTCTGGCTGCGGCAAGTCCACTTTTCTGCGTTGTTTTAACCGGATGCATGATCTCTATCCCGGCAATCGGTATGTGGGTGACATCATTTTGCACCCAGACAATGTCAATATCCTTGCAAGCGATGTCGATCCGATCGAGGTGCGGATGCGGATCAGTATGGTTTTCCAGAAGCCTAACCCCTTTCCCAAATCAATCTATGAGAATGTCGCCTATGGGCTGAGGGTTCGGGGTGTCAGGCAGCGCGCTGTACTGGACGAGAAGGTGGAGGAGGCTCTGCGTGATGCAGCGCTATGGGACGAAGTAAAGGATCGGTTGAATCAGTTGGCCTTCAATCTATCCGGTGGTCAGCAACAGCGTTTATGCATTGCACGTGCTCTTGCTACAGATCCAGAAATCCTGCTCTTTGACGAGCCCACTTCGGCACTTGACCCGATCGCGACCGCCAGTATCGAGGAGCTTATCACTGACCTGAAGGATAAGGTCACTATTCTCATCGTTACTCACAATATGCAGCAGGCAGCCCGGGTGTCGGACTTTACCGCTTATATGTATCTGGGGGAGCTTATTGAGTTTGGTGTCACCGATACCATCTTTATTAAACCCAAGAATAAGCAGACGGAGGACTACATCACTGGGCGTTTCGGTTAAGAAGGACCCCAGCAATCTTTAATATTTTATAATTATCTTATATTACAGGTAGTTATATTATGTTTCGTTGGTCATCCTATACTCAAACAGTGCGGCCGTATCTTGTGCCGTAGCAGTCGATCCCTATCCCGCCATTTTATTTTCAATTTCGTACGCTTAATACCCACTGAGTTCGTTATATTTGCTTGCCCCGATTTGCTTCCTGAGATTGACCGGATACCCGTTCACGAGTAACATTCGCACCCTTTAGGGACAAAGACGGCTATGCGCTCAAAGCTGGTTGCGGGCAACTGGAAGATGCATGGTGGAATGGCGCAGAATAGGCTCCTGCTCGACTTGATCGTTGGTGGGACAAGAGGTCTGCAAGGGGCAGATTGTGCCGTGTGCGTGCCATTCCCTTACCTGTCTCAGGTGCAGTCATTGCTGCAAGATACTCATATTCTCTGGGGCGCTCAGAATATGAGCCAACATGAGAAGGGTGCCTACACCGGTGAGGTGTCAGCGACAATGCTGACAGATTTCGCCTGTCGGTATGTGATTGTTGGCCATTCTGAACGTCGGGCATTGTATGGTGAGGATAGTCTCACCGTAGCATTAAAGTTTAAGGCCGCTCAGTCTGCCGGATTGTTGCCCATCCTGTGTGTCGGAGAGACACTGGAACAGCGTGAGGCGGGGGTTACTGAGCAAGTGATCGCGGATCAGTTGGATGCGGTCATTGGATTGCTGGGAGTGGGTGCGTTGGCCAAGTCGGTCCTTGCCTACGAACCGGTATGGGCCATCGGTACGGGTAAGACTGCAACACCGCAGCAGGCGCAGGATGTGCATGCATTCATACGTAATAGAGTGGCCGAAAAGGATATTGAAATCGCAACAGGGCTAAAGATTCTTTATGGTGGCAGCGTCAAAGCGAATAATGCTTCTGAGTTATTTTCCATGACTGACATTGATGGTGGATTGATTGGTGGTGCTTCACTCATTGCGGACGAATTTATTGCGATCTGTCGTGCTGCACAGAGTTAATTTTTTGGAGTAAACATTGGAAACAGTTATTTGGATAGTCCATGTGTCGGCTGCTATTTCGGTAGTTGTTCTGGTCTTGCTACAACATGGCAAGGGTGCTGACATGGGGGCTGCTTTCGGTAGCGGTTCATCGGGCAGTCTGTTTGGGGCCAGCGGATCGGCAAACTTCCTCAGCAGGGCAACAGGCGCGTTAGCGGCTGTGTTCTTCATTACTAGCCTGGGCCTTACATACTTCTCAGGTAACAAGGTTGAGACTCAGGGGGTGATGGATCGGGCGATACCTGCCCAGTCGTCTAAGCCTGCGGGGTCTTCCCCATCATTGCCAGCAAGTACTGACGCCTCTAAAGCAAGAGAGATACCCGAGTAAATTAATTTAGCTGTCGATTGAACGATTGCTTGAGTCTGTGTTCCAACATGAGGTTTTTTGAGACTCAGAATTTAAATTAAGCCGCCGTCGTGGTGAAATTGGTAGACACGCCGTCTTGAGGGGGCGGTGGCGAAAGCTGTGCGAGTTCGAGTCTCGCCGACGGCACCAAATTTTAGGGAATAGAATCAGGAGCGAGTAGTTAAGGGTAGGCATTACAGATTATGTATTTGCGGCACTCTTGCCCATTAATTCTCGGTTTCTAGTCACAACGATGCTCGAAAATTATTTCCCCATCTTGTTATTTATCCTAGTCGGCCTAGCCGTCGGTGGTGGGGCCATGGCGTGTGGGTGGTTGCTGGCGCCTAACCGGCCCGATAGTGAGAAGCTCTCTCCCTATGAGTGTGGTTTCGAGGCGTTTGAGGATGCGCGCATGAAGTTCGACGTGCGCTACTATCTGGTTGCTATCCTTTTCATCTTGTTTGATCTGGAGATCGCATTCCTGTTTCCCTGGGCGGTAGTTCTGAACGAGATTGGTACGTTCGGTTTTATCGCCATGATGATCTTTCTCGGCATTCTCGTCGTAGGCTTTATCTACGAGTGGATGAAGGGTGCTCTAGAGTGGGACTAGCCCTATGAGTATCGAAGGTGTAATGGAGAAGGGATTCGTCACCACCAGTTTAGATTCAGTCATCAACTGGGGGAGAACTGGATCCATGTGGCCGATGACCTTTGGTCTGGCATGCTGTGCTGTGGAAATGATGCAGGCCGGCGCGTCACGATATGATCTCGACCGTTTTGGTATTGTCTTCCGCCCCAGTCCTCGTCAATCAGACGTGATGATCGTGGCCGGCACGCTGTGTAACAAGATGGCCCCCGCGCTTCGTAAAGTTTATGACCAGATGGCCGAGCCTCGGTGGGTGATCTCCATGGGATCCTGCGCCAATGGTGGCGGCTACTACCACTACTCTTACTCGGTGGTCCGAGGGTGTGACCGCATCGTCCCAGTGGATATCTATGTGCCGGGTTGTCCACCAACAGCGGAAGCGCTTCTTTACGGCCTTATTCAGCTGCAGAACAAGATTCAACGCACCAATACCATCGCCCGCTGAGTCATATATGACTTCCCCCCGCTTGGAAAAGCTCTCCCTTTCCCTACAGACCGTGCTTGCTGACAGACTGGTCAGTACGAATGAGCATCTGGGCGAGATGACGGTCGTGCTACAGGCTGTCCACACGCTATCGGTGATGGAGGTTCTGCGTGATCATTCAGAGTTAAATTTTGATACGCTCATCGATGTGTGTGGAGTTGATTACTCAACTTATGGCGTCGAATCCCCTGCCGACGCGAATTGGCAAGGGAAGCGATTCGCTGCTGTTTATCATCTCCTATCGATCCAACATAATTGCAGACTACGTGTCAAAGTCTTCGCTGATGAAGACGATTTCCCGGTACTGGATTCGGTAGTGGGGATTTGGCCGGTCGCTAACTGGTTTGAGCGCGAGGCATTCGATCTCTTTGGTATTGTTTTTACGGGCCATCCTGATCTTCGACGCATCCTCACTGATTATGGTTTTATTGGGAACCCCTTCCGTAAGGATTTTCCATTAACCGGCAATGTGGAGATGCGTTATGACCAGGACCAGCAACGGGTAATTTATCAGCCGGTTAGCATCGAGCCTCGTGAAATCACCCCGCGAGTGATCCGTGAACAGTATTACGGGGATAGCGAATGAGACTGTCTCGTCGGGAGAGTGTCGGTCATGGCTGAGATCCGAAACTACACCATGAATTTCGGGCCACAGCACCCGGCAGCGCATGGCGTGTTGCGGCTGGTGCTGGAGTTGGATGGAGAGGTGATTCAGCGCGCTGACCCGCATATCGGGCTGCTGCACCGAGCCACTGAGAAGTTGGCTGAGAATAAGACCTACATCCAATCTGTCCCCTACATGGACCGGCTGGATTATGTTTCGATGATGGTCAATGAGCATGCCTATGTAATGGCCATCGAGAAGCTGTTGCAGATTGAAGTCCCTTTGAGGGCACAGTACATCCGAGTGATGTTCGATGAGATCACGCGCATCCTCAACCACCTTCTCTGGATCGGGGCCCATGCGCTGGATGTCGGTGCGATGACCATGTTCCTCTATGCATTCCGTGAGCGTGAAGATCTGATGGATTGCTATGAAGCGGTATCAGGAGCCAGATTGCACGCAGCGTATTACCGCCCCGGGGGTGTCTATCGGGACTTGCCGGATTCAATGCCGCAATACCAGGCCTCGAGAATCCACAACGAGAAAGATACCAAGATACTTAACGAGAACCGTCGAGGCTCTCTCCTCGATTTTATTGAGGATTTCACTAATCGCTTTCCCACTTATGTGGATGAGTACGAAACTCTGTTGACCGATAACCGTATCTGGAAACAGCGTCTGGTCGGTATCGGGGTGGTCTCTCCTGAGCGGGCCAAGGCATTGGGCTTTACTGGTCCGATGTTGAGAGGGTCAGGTGTGGAGTGGGATCTTCGTAAGAAGCAGCCCTATGAAGTTTACGACCGAATTGATTTTGACATACCGGTAGGGGTCAACGGAGACTGCTATGACCGATATCTGGTCCGCATGGAAGAGTTCCGTCAGTCCAACCGGATCATCAAGCAGTGTGTCGAGTGGTTACGGAAGAATCCAGGGCCCGTGATAACCAATAATCACAAGGTCGCCCCACCTGCTCGTCTTGGGATGAAGCAGAACATGGAAGAACTGATCCATCACTTCAAGCTATTTACCGAGGGAATCCACGTGCCAGCGGGCGAAGTCTATTCTGCAGTTGAGCACCCAAAGGGTGAGTTTGGTATTTACTTGATATCAGATGGAGCCAACAAGCCCTACCGACTGAAGATTCGGGCGCCTGGATTTGCTCATCTGGCGGCAATGGATGAGATGGCCCGTGGCCATATGATCGCAGACGTTGTGACCATCATTGGCACTCAGGATATTGTGTTTGGTGAGATAGATCGGTAATGACGTTATCAATATAAACAGTGATTTAAAGATGCTAAGCGCTGAATCTCTTAAAAAAATTGACCACGAGGTCGCAAAATATCCTGCCGAGCATAAGCAATCGGCAGTGATGTCAGCGCTTGCCATTGCGCAGGATGAGAAGGGCTGGTTAGCTAATGAGACGATGGACTTTATCGCTCATTACCTGGGCATGCCACCGATCGCGGTGTACGAGGTGGCAACCTTCTACAATATGTATGATCTGAAGCCCGTGGGTCAGTACAAGGTGACCGTTTGTACTAATCTGCCATGCGCTCTTTCAGGAGGTAATGATGCTGCCGCCCATCTGAAGCAGAAGCTTGGTATTGGTTTTAACCAGACCACCCCGGATGGGCGCTTCACCTTGAAAGAGGGTGAGTGTTTGGGTGCGTGCGGTGATGCGCCTGTGATGCTGGTCAATAACAAGCGCATGTGCAGCTTCATGTCCAATGACAAGATTGATCAACTGCTGGAGGATTTAAGCAAGTGACACAAGTCACCCAGATACTCTTGGCAGGGTTAAACCCGTCTGATCCAGATGACTGGCGCCTCAAGAATTATGTGAAGCGTGATGGATATGCTGCCCTTCGAAAAATCCTGAGTGAAAATATTACCCAGGCGAAAATTATTGAGGAGGTGAAGAAGTCTGCACTCCGCGGTCGCGGTGGAGCAGGCTTTCCGACCGGACTGAAGTGGAGCTTCATGCCTAAGCAGTATGAAGGCGACAAGTACTTGGTATGCAACTCTGATGAGGGCGAGCCGGGGACCTTCAAGGATCGAGATATCATGCGTTACAACCCGCATATCTTGATTGAGGGGATGATCATCGCCGCTTATGCGATGGGCATCAAGTCTGGTTATAACTACATCCATGGTGAGATCTGGGATACCTACGAGCGCATGGAAGAGGCGATTGATGAGGCGCGTGCGGCAGGTCTTTTGGGTGACAACATACTCGGTTCAGATTTTAGTTTTCAGTTATATAACCACCACGGATACGGAGCATATATCTGTGGAGAGGAGACCGCTTTACTAGAGTCACTCGAGGGTAAGAAGGGTCAGCCACGCTTTAAGCCACCATTCCCTGCAAGTTTTGGTCTCTATGGTAAGCCCACCACCATGAATAATACCGAGACACTTGCCTCGGTTCCCTGGATCATTCTCAACGGGGGAGAGCAGTATCTTCAGATCGGGAAGCCCAATAATGGGGGGACTAAAATCTTCTCGGTATCGGGACATGTCAATAAGCCAGGGAACTACGAAGTGCCGATGGGCACCCCTTTTGCGAAATTGTTGGAAATGGCGGGAGGAATGCGAGGAGGAAGGAAGTTGAAGGGGTGTATCCCCGGGGGATCATCCATGCCGGTACTGCCGGGCGATATCATGATGGAGACCGATATGGATTATGACTCTCTCATTAAGGCGGGGTCCTTCCTCGGTTCCGGTGCCGTCATCATTATGGATGACACTACCTGCATGGTTAGGGCATTGGAGCGGTTATCGTACTTTTATTACGAGGAGTCGTGCGGACAGTGTACCCCTTGCCGAGAGGGCACCGGATGGCTCTACCGTGTGGTCCACCGGATAGAAACCGGTAAGGGCGTGATGGAGGACCTGGATCTGCTCAATAACGTGGCAGACAATATCCAAGGACGAACTATTTGCGCACTTGGAGATGCAGCAGCGATGCCGGTCCGGGCCATGATTCAGCACTTTCGTGATGAATTCATTTACCACATAGAGCACAAGAAATGCTTGGTCTAGTTCCATCTATCATTGGTAAAACAGACCAGATCTTCCCAGTTTATGGGTGTTCACTTGTGATCAATTCAAGAACTTATATCCAATGACTAATATTGAGGTTGATGGCAAGCAGGTATCTGTTCCGCCAGGCGCTACCGTCATGGACGCTGCTACACAGCTGGGCATCTACATTCCCTATTTTTGCTACCACAAGAAGTTATCGATCGCGGCTAATTGCCGCATGTGTCTGGTACAAGTAGAAAAAGCACCCAAACCCCTACCTGCGTGCTCTACCCCTGCGGTAGAGGGTATGAAGGTCTCAACCCATTCCGCGATGGCTATCGCTTCGCAGAAGGGTCAGATGGAGTTTCTTCTTATCAATCACCCGCTCGATTGCCCCATCTGCGACCAGGGCGGTGAGTGCCAGTTGCAGGATCTATCGGTAGGGTATGGTGCAAGTTCATCACGCTATACCGAACCCAAACGGGTGGTGGCGAATAAGAATCTGGGGCCATTAATCTCAACAGACATGACACGGTGCATTCTCTGTACCCGTTGCGTACGTTTCGGACAGGAAATTGCTGGGATTATGGAGTTGGGAGTAGCGGGTCGTGGCGAGCATGCTGAGATCCTGACATTCGTTGGCAATTCAGTTGACTCAGAACTCTCCGGCAATATGATAGACCTATGCCCGGTCGGTGCCCTGGTCAGTAAACCCTTTAGATACTCTGCCCGTACCTGGGAGCTGTCTCGCAGAAGGTCCATCAGCCCGCATTGTGGTCTCGGGTCCAATTTAGTGGTACAGATAAAGCAGAACAGGGTGATGCGTGTACTGCCGCGAGAGAGTGAAGAGATTAATGAATGTTGGATTTCGGACAAGGACCGCTTCTCCTATGAAGGTCTCAATTCAGAGGAACGCCTAACCTCGCCGATGATAAAGTGTGATGGCAAGTGGCAAGAGTGTGATTGGCAGACCGCATTGGAGTTTGCTGCTGCCGGATTAAAAGCAACCAAGGAAAATCATGGTGCACAGAGCATAGGCGCATTAGCCTCTCCCTACAGCACTCTGGAAGAACTCTATCTGCTGCAGAAATTGGTACGGGCGATGGGCAGTGGGAATATAGATCACCGGCTACGCCAATCCGATTTTCGCGCTGACAGCCAGTTGCAAGGTACACCTTGGTTGGGGATGAAGATTGCAGAGATCTCGCAATTGAAGTCGGCCCTGATCATTGGAAGTACGCTCCGTAAGGACCACCCCCTCATCGCACAACGGCTACGTCATGCAGTGAAGCAGGGGGGGCAACTCAATCTGATCAATCCATTTGGCGATGATTTGCTTACAAGAGTCACTAATCATGCAGTCGTGGCCCCTGATGCAATGGTCGAGATGCTGGCACAGGTTCTGCGATCGGCAGCTGAATTGAAAGGTGTGGAGGTTCCTGATGTAGTGAGGGATGCGGTTAAGAAGAGTGTTGTGACGGATACCGCGCGCGCGATTGCTGTCAGCCTCATTGATAATAAGCCGGCTGCGATCTTCCTTGGCAATCTGGCTCAGCATCACCCCCAATATGCAGACATTCATCTCCTGGCACAGCATATTGCACAAATCACAGAGGCAAGTCTTGGTGTGCTGGGTGAGGCTGCTAATAGTGTGGGGGCATATCTCGTTGGGGCAGTGCCTGGAATTGACCCCGTAGGACTGATTAATGGGACGTGTAAGGTCGGGATGGATGGCAAAAATGCTGCTCAGATGCTGGGGTTAAGTGATACCCCTTCGAATGATCAATGCCGTGCCTACTTATTGATGAATCTGGAACCAGAGTTCGATAGTTATAACCCTCATCAAGCGATGAAGGTACTAGCGGGGGCGGATCTGGTGGTGATGATGAGCGCCTATAAAAAGAATGCGACCAGTATTGACTATGCTGATGTGCTGCTGCCGATTGCACCGTTCACGGAGACTTCAGGTACCTTCATCAATACTGAGGGACGTGTGCAAAGCTTCAATGGGGTCGTTGCACCCTTGGGTGAAGCGCGCCCGGCTTGGAAAATTCTTCGAGTGCTGGGAAATCTACTGCAGCTTAGTGGTTTTGGTTATGAGACCCCAGAACAGGTACGGGCAGAAATCTTTCCGACTGACAGTGACGTTGCGCCACATCTGAATAACAGTCTGGACAATCTTGCCGTGGGTGGACCTATTTTGGCTAGTTCTGGGCTGCAGCGTATTGGTGAAGTTCCGATATACCAGGCTGATCCGATTGTGCGCCGTGCAGAGTCCTTGCAGCGTACTCATGATGCAATGGCGCCATCGGCATGGATGTCTGGCACCTTATTAGACAAACTCGGCGTAAAGGCGGGGGACACGGTCAGAGTTAAGCAGGGTGATGGAGAGATACAGATCGCGGCTGCTCGTGACGATAAGCTACCCAGCAATTGCGTTCGAGTGGCATCTGCTCATCCCCTGACGGCAGCACTGGGTGGAATGTTTGGTGAGATCACGGTAGAGAGACTCTGATAGTGAGATTCAGGATTTATTAATGGAATACGCGCAACAATTATTTGGACAGTTTTTTGGCGCTGATTGGGGTCCGGCTCTGTTCAGTCTGACGAAGAATCTGGTGCTGATCGTGGCCATCGTGCTGCCGCTGCTGCTGGGTGTGGCCTATCTCACTCTGGCAGAGCGCAAGATCATCGCGTTCATGCAGATCCGCGTTGGTCCAAACCGGGTGACATTCTTCGGCATTCCGTGGCTGGCAGGCTGGGGACAGCCCATCGCCGACGCGGTCAAGGCGTTGATGAAGGAGATCATCATCCCCAGTGGCGCCAATAAGTTCCTATTCATCATGGCTCCAATCTTAACCATTGCACCTGCACTGGCGGCATGGGCAGTCGTTCCATTCTCCCCAGAGATGGTGCTGGCAGACATTAATGCGGGCCTGTTATATATCCTGGCAATGACCTCTATGGGTGTTTATGGGGTCATTATTGCGGGTTGGGCATCGAACTCGAAGTATGCATTTATAGGCGCGATGCGGTGCGCAGCGCAAGTGGTTTCGTATGAGCTGGCGATGGGATTTGCACTGGTCTGTGTATTGATGATGTCTCACAGTTTAAATCTGGGCGATATCGTCAAGGGCCAGGAGGGGGGGAGTTTTGTTAATTGGTACTTGATTCCACTATTCCCCATGTTTCTGGTCTATTTCATTTCCGGTGTGGCAGAGACCAACCGTGCTCCATTTGATGTTGCAGAAGGTGAGTCAGAAATTGTTGCGGGATTTCATGTGGAATATTCCGGGATGGCCTTCACAGTATTCTTCCTAGCGGAATACTCCAATATGATACTGGTGGCAACCCTTGCCAGTCTTATATTTTTAGGAGGATGGCTGCCTCCATTCGATATCGCTCCATTCACAATGATCCCGGGATTTGTCTGGCTACTTCTGAAGATCGCATTCTTACTGTTCTTTTTTCTCTGGTTTCGCGCGACTTTCCCGCGTTACCGTTATGACCAGATTATGCGACTCGGTTGGAAGGTATTCATCCCAATGACGCTGGTATGGATTGTTCTGTTGGGATCGGTGATGCAATTGCCAACTTCGGTTCTAGGTTCATTCCCACTTAACTTGTGGTTTCACTAGGGGAGGAGAAGATCATGAACCGTATCAAGGATTTCTTCCGGACCTTCCTCCTGTTTGAGCTCGTTAAGGGGATGATGCTTACGGGTCGCTATATGTTCGCGCGTAAGATCACGATCCACTTCCCTGAAGAAAAAACACCACAATCTCCCCGCTTCCGTGGGTTGCATGCACTTCGTCGATACCCCAATGGCGAGGAGCGGTGTATCGCCTGTAAGTTGTGTGAGGCGGTATGCCCAGCACTGGCGATTACGATCGAGTCTGAACAGCGTGATGACGGGACTCGTCGTACGACTCGGTACGATATCGATCTGACCAAGTGCATATTCTGTGGATTCTGTGAGGAGTCCTGCCCGGTCGACTCGATTGTTGAGACTCGTATCCTCGAGTATCACGGAGAAAAGCGTGGAGACCTCGTTTATACCAAGCAGATGCTTTTGGCGGTGGGTGATCGTCATGAGGATCAGATTGCAAAAGATAGAGAATCCGATGCGGGATATCGATAAGGATTTATGGACTTTCAGAGCATAACCTTTTATTTCTTTGCAACCGTGCTGGTGGCATCGGCTCTGGGCGTCATCACCGCCCGTAATCCGGTCCATGCTGCGCTATTACTGGTACTGGCATTCTTTACCTGTGCCGGTCTGTGGCTGATGCTTCAGGCAGAGTTTCTTGCGATCACGTTGGTACTGGTCTATGTGGGAGCGGTGATGGTGCTGTTCCTATTTGTGGTGATGATGCTGGACATTAATCTTGATCGTTTGCGTGAGGGATTCTGGAAGTGGTTCCCATTCGGAGCGTTACTGGCATTGGTGATGCTGGCTGAGATTGCGATGGTGCTGATGGGGCGCAAGTTCAGTGCTGATCAGATGCCGACGCCGCCATTACGAGCCGCTGATTACAGCAATACCAAGGAACTAGGACGTCTGATTTATACCGAGTATGTCTACGCATTTGAGCTTGCGGCAGTGATTTTGCTGGTGGCGATCGTTGCTGCGATCGCATTAACATTGCGCCGTCGGGTCGGTCCCCGTTTTATGGAGCCGTCAGAGCAGGTAAAGGTAAAGCGATCAGACCGGGTGAGGATGGTATCGATGCCGTCCGAGAAGAAGGAGTGATGATGATTCTATTGAATACTGTCTTGAGAGGGAGCGATTAACGTGGTCTCGTTATCCCATTATCTCGTACTCGGTGCCATCTTATTTGCGATTGGTATTGTGGGCATCTTCCTCAACCGGAAGAATGTGATCATTCTATTGATGGCGATTGAACTGATGCTGTTAGCGGTCAATATGAATTTTATTGCGTTCTCGCATTACCTGCAGGATGTATCAGGACAGATTTTTGTATTTTTTATACTGACTGTGGCAGCAGCTGAATCGGCCATTGGTCTTGCGATACTGGTCGTTCTATTCCGTAACTTACGTACCATCAATGTGGACGACCTGAATCAACTCAAGGGATAGTTTCAGAGATTACAGGGTGTTCGTCACCTTGATCGTCTGACCCTAATAATTGGATTTAATGAAAGAGATGCAGTCACTATATTTACTGGTTCCGCTTGCACCCCTGCTAGGGGCCCTGATCGCAGGTCTATTAGGCCGTGTGATTGGGCCGACGTGGAGCCATCGGGCGACCATTGGATTGATGATCGTTTGTGTGATCGCGTCAGTGACCGTCTTCATGGATGTCTTGCAGGGCAATACCTATAACGGCACTGTCTACACCTGGATGGTCACCGGGGATACCCGTTTTGAAGTTGGTTTCCTGATCGACCAGCTATCAGCCACGATGATGGTGGTGGTGAGTTTTGTGTCTCTGATGGTGCATATCTACACCATCGGATATATGCATAACGATCCTGGATACCAGCGTTTCTTCAGCTATATCTCGTTATTTACCTTTTCAATGCTGATGCTGGTGATGGCCAATAACTTCCTTCAACTCTTCTTTGGGTGGGAGGCGGTGGGTCTGGTCTCGTATTTATTAATTGGGTTTTGGTTTACGCGTCCGACAGCGGTCTATGCCAATATGAAGGCATTCCTGGTTAACCGTGTTGGTGACTTCGGATTTCTCCTTGGGATTGGATTGGTGCTCGTGTATTTTGGAACACTGGATTATGCGTCAGTATTCTCCCAGGCACCTCAGCTCGCACATCAAACAATCGAAATTATCCCGGGGTCGCCTTGGATGCTGCTATCGGTGACCTGTATCCTGCTATTCGTGGGTGCAATGGGGAAATCAGCACAGTTCCCGCTGCATGTGTGGTTACCCGATTCGATGGAGGGACCGACACCGATCTCAGCGCTGATCCATGCCGCGACCATGGTGACGGCAGGTATTTTCATGGTGGCGCGGATGTCCCCCCTGTTTGAGTTATCGGATACTGCGCTGTCGGTGATACTGGTGATCGGAGGCATTACAACCCTGTCCATGGCATTGGTTGCAATTGTGCAGAATGATATTAAGCGTGTGGTCGCATATTCGACTCTGTCCCAGTTAGGCTATATGACGGTAGCACTCGGTGCTTCAGCCTACTCGGTTGCGGTATTCCATCTAATGACCCATGCATTCTTTAAGGCGGTTCTATTCTTGGGAGCGGGTTCGGTCATCATCGCAATGCATCACGAGCAAGATATGCGGAAGATGGGTGGCCTCAAGAAGTACATGCCGATAACATACTGGACCATGTTCATGGCCGCACTAGCCAGTTCAGGGGTTCCCGGGTTTTCTGGATTCTTCTCCAAGGATGCGATCATCGAGGCGGTCCATTTCGCTGATATTCCGGGTTCTGGTTTTGCTTATTTCTGCGTTCTATCGACCGTATTCATCACGGCCCTTTATACCTTCCGACTGGTATTCATGACTTTCCACGGAAAGCCTCGGATGGATCATCATACCGAGGAGCATCTGCATGAGTCTCCTTGGGTAGTGACATTGCCACTGATCATTCTCGCAATCCCCACCGTCTGTGCAGGATGGTTGATCGGGCCGATGTTGTTTGGAGGCTATTTCGGAGAGGCGATACATTTTTCCCCGCAACATGGAGCCGTTGCACAAATGGCAGCAGAATTCCACGGGGTGGTGGGAATGATGACCCACTCACTCAGTACAGCACCATTCTGGCTCTCGATCGGGGGAATCTTTACCGCATGGTATCTGTATATGGTGAAGACTGATTTGCCCGCGAAGATAAAGCAAGCTGCCGGCCCACTCTTCACATTGCTCGATCGAAAATATTTTATTGATGAATTCTACTCGTGGCTATTTGCGGGCGGTGCTCGTGCACTGGGTGCTGGTCTGTGGAAGATCGGGGATGTGAAGGTGATCGATGGATTCGTTGTCAATGGCGCTGCTCGTGTGGTTGGAATGACCGCCGTATTGGTACGTCGGTTCCAGTCTGGTTATATCTATCACTACGCATTCACCATGATCGTTGGGGTATTCGTATTAATCAGCTTATGGTCCTAGTCATGATCAGGCGAACGATTGATCGGGAGTGCGAATTCTCCTCATTTGATCGGCAGATTGTGCGCTGCCAAATAACAGTAACGGAATAAACATGTCGTCTGGTTTTCCCTTGTTAAGTCTGATCATCTGGCTACCCATCATTGCGGGTATAGCGGTACTCGCCACGGGTGGGGACCGTAATGCTTCGATGGCAAGATGGTTGGCACTGGCAGGTTCAATCGCGGGACTGCTGGTGGCGTTTCCGCTTTATAGCGGGTTTGATGTTCTGATGGGGGGGATGCAGTTTGTCGAGTATCACCCCTGGATCGAACGTTTTAACATCCACTACCACTTAGGGGTGGATGGAATCGCAATGCCACTGATTCTGCTCAACTGCTTTACCACTCCACTGGTAGTGATCGCCGGATGGCAAGTCATCAGTAACCGAGTGTCTCAGTATATGGGCGCACTTCTGATCATGTCCGGTATCGTTAATGGAGTCTTCTCCTCTTTAGATGCAATTCTGTTTTATGCATTCTGGGAGGCTTCACTGATACCGATGTTCCTCATCATCGGTATCTGGGGAGGCCCAAACCGGGTCTATGCCGCGATTAAGTTTTTTCTCTACACACTGCTCGGATCCTTACTCATGCTGGTGGCATTCATCTACCTGTATAGAGCTTCCGGCGGCAGTTTTTCGATTCAGGATTATCACAAGTTACCGCTACCACTGGCGCCACAGATTCTGATATTTGTGGCATTCCTACTGGCGTTTGCTGTGAAGGTTCCAATGTGGCCGGTCCATACCTGGTTACCTGATGCTCACGTTGAGGCCCCGACCGGTGGATCGGTAATTCTAGCGGCCATTCTATTAAAGTTGGGTGGGTACGGTTTTCTGAGATTCTCACTGCCGATCGTACCGGACGCGAGTCAGTATCTCTCCGGAATGATGATTACTTTATCTCTGATCGGGGTGGTGTATATCGGACTGGTGGCCCTGGTGCAGGCTGATATGAAGAAGCTCATCGCATACTCATCGGTGTCTCATATGGGCTTTGTCACACTCGGATTCTTCCTGTTCAATGCCTATGGGATTGAAGGAGCGATGGTGCAGATGATCTCACACGGTTTTATATCCGCTGCGATGTTCTTGTGCGTGGGGGTGATGTATGACCGTCTTCACTCACGCCAGATCGCTGACTACGGCGGAGTGGCTAACAAGATGCCGATATTTGCTGCATTCTTTATGCTCTTTGCAATGGCCAATTCTGGATTGCCGGGGACAAGCGGATTTGTTGGAGAGTTCATGGTCATTATGGCCGCCATAAAGGTGAATTTCTGGTATGCCTTCCTCGCAGCCACGACCCTTATTTTTGGTGCGGCATATACACTCTGGATGTATAAGAGGGTGGTATTCGGAGCAGTTGCAAACCCCGCTGTAGAAGCCCTTAAAGATATTAACCATCGTGAGATTTTAATCTTGACGGTACTGGCTGCGGCAGTTCTGTGGATGGGTCTATACCCGATGCCATTCACCGAGGTGATGCATACCACAGTCGATGATCTGCTCGCACATGTGGCCCGAGGCAAGTTGCCGTTGGAATGAAATACCAGTTGCTCTATTCAAGGATGCTAAATGAATTTTCTGCCACCTGATCTTGCCCCCGCCTACCCGGAGATATTTCTTCTGGTGATGGTGTGCGTGGTATTGCTGGCTGATCTTGTGGCGGGTGTGAAGAGACCCTATTTAGCGTATATGCTGGCCCAAGGTGCGCTATTCGGTTGTGCGTTGATTACCCTTGGCACCTCTACGACCGAGGTGAGTTATACCTTCTCAGGTATGTTTGTCGATGATGCAATGGCAGACACCTTGAAGCTATTGACCTATGTCACGGTCGCGATGGTATTGGTGTACTCAAGAAGTTACATCGCTGTGAGGGGGATGTTTAATGGAGAGTTCTTCAGTCTGACCTTGTTTTCCACACTCGGGATGATGGTCATGATTTCTGCCAGCCACTTCCTAACCCTCTACCTGGGGCTTGAACTCCTGTCTCTGTCCCTCTATGCCATGGTCGCATTACGTCGCGATTCGGTGACGGCAACCGAAGCTGCCATGAAATACTTTGTACTGGGGGCACTGGCCTCTGGATTCTTATTGTATGGCATGTCCATGGTTTATGGCGCAACCGGTGAGCTCAATATTGGGAAGGTGACAGAGGTCATCAGGAATGTGATTCAGGGTGGGGATATTGATGATTATGCGGTGCTGGTGGTGGGTCTGGTCTTTATCGTGGCCGGTATCAGCTTTAAGTTAAGTGCTGCACCATTTCATATGTGGGCGCCAGACGTTTATCAGGGTGCCCCCACAGCGGTAGTACTATTTATCGGATCAGCTCCAAAAATAGCCGCATTTGGTTTTGTGATGCGATTGCTGGTTGAAGGTATGGGGGCGATGGTGGCCGACTGGCAGGGAATGCTCATGATCCTGGCAGTGATGTCGATGATGATTGGCAATCTCGCGGCTATTGCGCAGACCAATATCAAGAGGATGCTGGCTTATTCCACCATCTCACATATGGGATTCATGCTGCTTGGGATTGTAAGTGCGGATGGTAATGGATACAGCTCTTCCATGTTCTATATCGTGATCTATGTATTGATGACCCTGGGTATCTTCGGGATGATCATGATGCTCTCACGGGAAGGGTTTGAGGCTGAAAGGATTGACGATTTCAAGGGACTAAACCGGCGTAACCCATGGTATGCATTCATCACACTGCTGCTGATGTTCTCACTGGCAGGGGTCCCGCCATTGGTAGGTTTTTACGCGAAATTGTCGGTACTGCAGGCGGTATTGAATGCGGGTTATGTGTGGCTTGCGGTGGTGGCGGTATTGTTCTCCTTGATCGGAGCCTTTTACTACCTGCGGATCATCAAGTTGATGTACTTTGATGAACCTGAGACCGACGCCCCCATTCTGCCACCGGGTGATATCAAGCTTCTGATAAGCGCAAATGGACTGGCAGTTCTTGTATTCGGACTCTTCCCCCAGTCTCTGATGGCGATGTGCGCTTACGCCATTCAGCAATCGATGTAGTTATTTCAGGGCTTCTGGTAGCTGATCCGGTAGATTGAACCGGAGTGATCATCTGAGACCAGTATCGCCCCGTCTGGCATCACCAAAATATCAGCCGGCTTTCCCCAAGATTTTTCTTCCTGTAACCAGCCATCAGCAAAGACCTCTTGCTTGATCAACTTGTTATTCTTTAACTGTATCAGCTTGAGTCTGTAGCCAATCCTTTCGCGGCGGTTCCACGATCCATTCTCGGCAACGATAATCTGGTTATGATACTCGGGAGGAAACATCTTGCCGGTGTAGAAGCGCATCCCCATGGGGACGGAATGAGCATCCAGTTTGGCCACGGGCGCGGTGAGTTTGCTGCAGGAGCGCTTTGCTCCATACTTGATATCATGAATATCGCCGGAATGGCAGTAGGGAAAGCCAAAATGCATACCCTTTGTAGGTGCATGGTTAAGTTCGTCGGGAGGGATATTGTCACCCAACCAGTCGTGCCCGGTATCGGTAAACCATAGTTCCTTTGTTTCCGGGTGCCAGTCAAAGCCAAGCGAATTTCTGACGCCTTGTGAATAGACTTCGTAACCCGTTCCATCAGCTTTAATCCTGGAGATCTGTGCATAGACTGCAGGGTCAGGCTCGCAGCTATTGCACGGAGCGCCTACCGATATATAAAGAAGGCCATCGGGTCCGAAGGCGATAAATCTCCCTGCATGGTGCTTCTCACTGGGAAGGGTGTCGATCACAACCACCGGCTTTGCGGGCTGAGCGATAGTCTGTTCAATATTGTCCAGTCGCAAGATACGGTCTACCGATGAGATATACAGAGACCCATCACGGAAGGCGACACCCATGGGTAGGTTGAGACCACTGGCAATGACTCTGACCTGACGTGATCCAGCACTCTCGGTAATGGCATAAACCTTACCCGCTGCCATGGATCCTGCGAATACCGTGCCATTCTTGCCCAGTGCAAGGCCACGTGCATTAGGGACTTCCGCCCATAGACTGATTGAGAAACCGGGCGGTAATTTAATTTTCTCTAGCGGTAAAACACGGTCCTGGGCAGAGGCGGGGAGTGCACAATAGAACAGAAGAATAATTGCAAGACGAGTAAAGGTAGTCATGATTGTCAGAATTTAAATGTAAATTTGATCTATAGGCAGCTTGAAAATCTTCAATTTGCCCTCATAATCTTAATGCATAATTTTAAGGAGAGGACCATGCAAAGCACTGCCCCCAAAGAACACCTAAGCTTCCAGACCGAGGTCAAGCAACTACTCAAGCTGATGATTCATTCCTTGTATAGTAACAAGGAAATATTCCTACGCGAATTGATCTCAAATGCATCCGACGCCGCAGACAAGCTGCGATTCGAGGGTCTGGCGGATAGTGCCCTGTTCGAGACCGATCCCGACCTAAAAATCCGTGTGAGCTATGACCCCTCAGACCGGACCCTGACCATCGCTGATAATGGCATCGGCATGTCACGGCAGGAGGTGATTGACCATATTGGCACGATCGCTAAGTCAGGTACACGCGAATTCTTCAGCGCTCTGACCGGTGATCAGGCTAAGGATGCAAATCTGATCGGCCAGTTTGGAGTGGGCTTTTATTCCGCATTCATTGTTGCTGATAAGGTAACCCTGATCACACGCCGAGCAGGATTAACTGCTGAGCATGGTGTTCGCTGGGAGTCCGCGGGTGAGGGGGATTATACGCTGGAGACGGTAGAGAAGACAGGCCGCGGAACAGAAGTCATCTTGCACTTAAGGGAGGAAGAGGACAGCCTTCTGAGTGGATGGCAGATTCGTACCATCATACGTAAGTACTCAGACCATATTACACTGCCGATTCTGATGAAGAAGGAGGAGTGGTCCAAGGAGAAGAGTGCAAATGAGATCACCGATGAGGATGAGACCGTCAACCAGGCGAGCGCATTATGGGCCAGACCTAAGAGCGATATCACCCAGGACCAGTACCATGAATTCTA
>JBAWVG010000026.1:0-21596 GCA_037147395.1 Nitrosomonadaceae bacterium
TTACGACGACGCAGCCATAAAAAAGCACCGAGACCGGCTGCAACTAGAAATACTGCAGCCTCCATCAAACCAGGACCTGATCCATGGCTCCCATGACCACCGCCCTCTCCAACTGTGAGCGGAATACGAACCTTCTCCTTCATCGCCCCTGCTTCCTCTGTTTCCAGGAGCACGACATACTGACCGAGGTCCGCCATGTTGACCTCTCCGAGAGAGATGCTCCCGGATGGGTATACCTTAGGTGGTAGAGAGAGTACCTCATGCCCATTCGGACCATGGCCCTCCATCACTACCCTGACAGCCAATGGTAACTTGCGAGACTCGGGTTCGTTCAAGTCAACCGACATGAGTATGATCCCGGTTGCGGGTATTTGCTGACAGAATGCGTGCATTGGAGGGATCTCCCCCTTCGGCTTCTCATAGGCGCTAAAATTTACGGAGAAGGCCCCACCCTTAATGACACAGTCACCCGAATGATGACCTTCATGGGCAAGCATTAGCTGCGCATGGGCCGGTAACGTCACCATCATTATCAGTACCGCCCAGCTCAGTCGTTCAGCCCATCCAGATACTCTGTTCATAACATCTCCGTATTTAATACTAAATTAATCGTATGCTCAGTGGTCTTGCCTAGACAGATCACGTGCCAGATACTCCGTATGACCATATGCTGATTCACACAGAGTTTCAATCGCCGAGAAGGTTCTGAGTAGACGTGACCTACCATTGGTACGCACATGCCCCACTGATCAGAATCTTTATGTCAATCAGCAGAAGACCGGACCCGAGTCGATGCATAGAACGCCCAAGATCCGGGATTGTATAACAAACTATCCGAGAATAGGAAGCCGCTGCCGCAGAGTCATGAATATCATCGTATCGGGCGAGTCCGTTTGTATGCCCTAGTACTAAAGAGTTACCTCTGTCTATCTTATCTGAGGAGGCTCCAGTGAACATAAGCTACTTCAAGTCCGACCTGTATAGGCAACATGTACCATTTAAAGAAAAGTACACTTGCTGTACAATGTTTTTTCTGGTATTAAAATGTCCACGCACCAGCGCAGAAATCAAAAAAGGATCCAAAGATGCCACAAGAGTCACTCCGTAAACAAGCCGCTCCTTACCTACCCAAAAAAGGGGAGAGTTACATGAGCCCCAACCAGCTCATGCATTTTCGCAAGATATTGGAAGGCATGAAAATTGAGCTGGGACAAGATATAGACCGAACAGTCCACACGATGCAGGATGAAGCTACGATCTTCGCTGACCCTAATGACCGGGCCAGCCAAGAGTCTGATATCGCCTTGGAATTACGCAACCGCGATCGCGAGCGTAAGCTCATCAAGAAGATTGATGAGACCATCTCTAAGATAGAAACGGAAGACTACGGTTACTGCAATAGCTGCGGGATTGAGATTGGCCTGAAGCGACTAGAAGCACGTCCGACTGCCACACTCTGCATTGACTGCAAGACGCTCGACGAGATAAGAGAACGACAAATAGCTAAGTAGGGTCGTCCCGCAGATCATCCGCGTTTGACTTAAAAAAAGCCCCGTATCTTGCGATACGGGGCTTTTTTACAATCCACATTCTCAAATAATAACGGTCACTCGCTACGAGACAGCATCACTCCCGGCGGCCTCGCCATCAACTGCCTTCATACTGAGACGTAGCCGTCCCTTCTCGTCAGCCTCCAGCACCTTAACACGGACCGCCTGACCTTCCTTGAGGTGATCGGAAACATTATTGACCCGTTCATTCGCGATCTGGGAGATATGCAACAGTCCATCCTTACCCGGTAGGACGCTGACAATTGCGCCAAAGTCCAAGAGCTTCAGCACCGTGCCATCATATATCCTGCCCACCTCTACCTCGGCAGTAATGTCTTCGATACGCTTTCTTGCCAGCTCACCACCCTCGGCGCTGATACACGCGATCATGACAACTCCATCGTCAGTGATGTCAATGGTCGTCCCAGTCTCCTCGGTCAGCGCACGGATCACAGCACCACCCTTACCGATCACGTCCCGAATCTTCTCCGGATTAATTTTTATCTTGATGATCCGCGGAGCGTGCTCTGAAATTTCCTCACGGGTTGAAGGGAGCGCCTTCTTCATGATCTCCAGGATATGCATACGCCCCTCCTTGGCCTGAACCAGAGCGGCATGCATGATCTCCTTGGTAATTCCCTGAATCTTTATGTCCATCTGCAACGCGGTGATGCCGCGATCTGTCCCGGCAACCTTAAAGTCCATATCACCCAGATGATCCTCATCTCCAAGAATATCGGTCAATACTGCAAACCGATTACCCTCCTTGATCAATCCCATCGCGATACCTGCCACATGCGCCTTCAACGGCACCCCTGCATCCATTAATGCCAAGCATCCACCACAGACCGACGCCATGGAACTAGAACCATTAGACTCAGTGACCTCAGACACCACACGCAGTGAATAACCGAACTCCTCAGCTGATGGCAATACCGCTATTAACGCGCGCTTAGCAAGTCGTCCATGGCCGATTTCACGACGTTTAGGCGTTCCCACCCGTCCGGTCTCACCGGTCGCATACGGGGGCATGTTGTAGTGAAGCATGAAACGGTCTGTATAGTCTCCTTGCAGCGCATCGATTCTCTGTTCATCTCGACCCGTGCCCAAGGTGGCTATTACCAGAGCCTGAGTCTCCCCTCGGGTAAAAAGAGCAGATCCATGTGTTCGTGGCAGCACACCATTCCGGATCGTGATCGGCCGCACGGTGCGAGTATCACGTCCATCGATCCGGGGCTCTCCATCAAGAATCCTCGACCGTACAATCTTTGACTCGAGCGCAAAACAAACTTCCTTGACGGCCTGTCCATCCGGCCCATTCTCAGTACCGACCCCAATCTCAGTAAAGACCCGTTGCCAGATTTTATCTATGGTCTCTGATCGAGCTTGCTTTTGCTTCAGCTGGAATGCGGCACACAGATCCGACTCTGCCAGCTTGGCAATTCTTTCAGCCAAAGCGACGTCCCTTTCAGCTGGGACCCAATCCCAAGCAGTGACACCCGCCTCATCCGCCAATTCATTAATCGCATTGACCACCGACTGGAGTTGCTGGTGGCCAAACATAACCGCACCCAGCATCACATCTTCCGGCAGCTCCGATGCCTCAGACTCGACCATCAATACCGCTTGCTGTGTTCCCGCCACGACCAAGTTCAGTTGGGTCTGTTTCAGTTCGGTTGCGGTTGGATTGAGTACATATCCACCATCGATATAACCAACTCTGGCAGCACCAATAGGTCCACCGAATGGAATGCCAGACAGCACCAGCGCGGCGGAAGCGCCGATCATGGCCGGAATATCTGAATCGACTTCACTATCGGATGACAAGACCGTTGCAACGATCTGTACTTCATTATAAAAATTGTCGGGGAATAGCGGGCGGATGGGACGATCAATCAGGCGTGAGGTGAGTATTTCTTTTTCAGAAGGGCGGCCCTCTCGCTTAAAGAAACTACCGGGTATTTTACCAGCGGCGTAAGTTCTCTCCTGATAGTCCACAGTCAGAGGGAAGAAGTCTTGACCCGGCTTGGCGTTTTTTGCACCGACTACCGTTACCAGCACCACGGTATCGTCCATTGTCACCATCACCGCGCCATGGGCCTGCCTTGCAATCTCGCCGGTTTCTAGTGTGAGTTGATGACGTCCGTAGGAGATACTTTTCTTGATCGGTTTCAATTAACTGTCCTTTTTCTATGAAGACACTACCGCTCTGTGCCCAGTTACCCTATGCAATACGCAGCCCACATCCTTGCTGGCCGCACCCTCACTCAGTGGGGGTCGGTCTATTTCCGAAGACCCAACCGCTCGATCAATGTCTTATAACTATCGACACTTCTGCTCTTAAGATAATCCAATAATTTGCGGCGGCGGTTTACCATCCTCAATAAACCGCGGCGAGAGTGGTGATCCTTGACATGAGCCTTGAAATGGCCGGTCAACTCATTAATGCGGGTCGTTAACAGGGCCACCTGCACTTCAGGAGAACCGGTATCACCAACAGCTCTTTGATAACTGAGCACCACCTGTGCTTTTTGATCGGTTGTGACTGGCATATGTGTTCTCTCCAATAAATGCCTGATGCGAAAGGCGGACATTCTACCCTTTAATGGGGGGAATTCTCAAGTAACTCGCTCAATTTATTTCGAAGACAGGGATCCTCCCAGAATAAATGACGTCCGGCCCAATCTGAAATAACGAAGCCTTGCACAATCAAGTCTCCTCACATCGAGGCCAGGGCCCTTGCAGCATCACTCGGTATACAGCTCGAGTCTGAGATATCTAGCAACCCCTCATCACATACCGAGATTCGCGCGCCATGTTGCCACTCGGCAGCGAATTACTACCCATTTCCAGAAAAGCGGGACCGGTTTAGGGGTTGACCAAAGACCGACAAACCGTTACTGTGCTTAGCTCAGCGCATCACTCATTGATGTCTAATATTAGGACTCGTTTAAGGTATGAATACGGATTTAACAGGCGCCGAGATCACGATCCGCTGCTTGCAGGAAGAGGGTGTGGATTACATCTTTGGCTATCCCGGCGGCGCCGTTCTCTTCATTTATGATGAACTGTTCAAGCAGGACAAGGTGAAGCACGTCCTCGTCCGTCACGAGCAGGCTGCAGTTCATGCCGCCGACGGCTACGCCCGTTCCAGTAATAAGGTTGGGGTTGCCTTAGTGACGTCCGGTCCAGGTGTAACGAATGCCATCACCGGCATTGCTACCGCCTATATGGACTCGATCCCGATGGTCATTATTAGCGGTCAAGTGCCGACCCACGCCATTGGCCTGGATGCATTTCAGGAGGTGGATGCGATCGGCATCACACGTCCCTGCGTCAAGCATAACTTCCTGGTTAAGGATATTGCCGACCTGGCAACCACCCTCAAGAAGGCATTCTACATCGCCTCGACGGGTCGTCCCGGACCTGTACTGGTGGACATCCCTAAGGATGTCAGTCAGCAGAGGGTCGCCTTCTCCTACCCCGAGAGCGTCACACTGCGTTCATACCACCCATCCACTAAGGGACACTCCGGACAGATCAAGAAGGCCGCACAACTGATTCTGGAGGGGAAGCGTCCAATGGTCTACGCTGGTGGCGGCGTGATTCTGAGTGATGCAGCCCCACAATTGACCGAGTTTGTCCGGATGATGGGATTCCCATGCACCAACACACTGATGGGCTTGGGAGGGTTCCCTGCCACAGACAAGCACTCTGTCGGCATGCTGGGGATGCACGGCACCTACGAAGCTAATATGGCGATGCAGCATTGTGACGTACTCATCGCTATCGGCGCCCGTTTTGATGATCGCGTGATCGGTAACCCCAAACACTTTTTTAATGAAAACCGCAAGATCATACATATCGACATTGACCCTTCTTCTATCTCCAAACGGGTCAAGGTGGATGTGCCCATTGTCGGGGGCGTTTCCGACGTACTGATTGAACTCATCAAACAACTCAAGGCCCGCAAGTCGAAGCCTGACCCGGTCGCGCTTAAAGCCTGGTGGACACAGATTGACCTTTGGCGTGCTCGAGACTGCCTCAAGTACGATCGTGCCAGCACCATCATCAAGCCACAAATGGTGGTCGAAAAACTGTATCAGGTCACGAAGGGGGATGCCTTTATCACCTCAGACGTGGGTCAACACCAGATGTGGGCGGCACAGTTCTACAAGTTCGATAAGCCACGCCGATGGATCAACTCCGGCGGCTTGGGGACCATGGGATTCGGCCTCCCGGCTGCAATGGGGGTGCAGTTTGCCAACCCGCGAGGCGCGGTCGCCTGCGTCACCGGTGAGGCCAGTATCCAGATGTGTATCCAAGAGCTATCCACCTGCAAGCAGTATGGATTGCCACTCAAGATCATTAACCTTAACAACCGCTATATGGGAATGGTCCGCCAATGGCAGGAATTTTTTCATGGCAATCGCTACGCCGAGTCCTATATGAACGCCCTACCAGACTTCGTCAAATTGGCTGAAAGTTATGGTCATGTCGGCATGAAAATTGAACAGCCGGGTGATATCGAGGGCGCCCTGAAAGAGGCCTTCAAACTTAAAGATCGATTGGTATTTATGGACTTTATTACCGACCAGACCGAGAACGTATTCCCGATGATACCCGGTGGCAAGGGTCTCTCCGAAATGATCCTGGTATAAAGAATATGCGACACATCATCTCCCTATTGATGGAAAATGAGGCCGGCGCCTTATCCCGCGTGGCCGGACTATTCTCAGCGCGCGGCTACAATATCGAGTCCCTCACAGTCGCCCCAACTGAAGACCCCACCTTGTCACGCATGACCTTGGTCACTGTTGACTCGGATGATGTCGTTGAGCAGATCACCAAGCAGCTGAATAAACTGATCGAAGTGGTCAAGGTAGTAGACCTGAGCGAGGGTGTTCATATTGAACGTGAACTGATGCTGGTCAAGGTACGCGTCGTGGATAAGGGCCGCGATGAAATAAAACGCCTGGTCGACATCTTCCGCGGGCACATCATTGACGTCACCGACAAGTCCTACACGATCGAGCTGACCGGCACCGGCTCCAAGCTTGATGCATTTCTAAATACGATTGATCGCAGTACGATCCTTGAGACGGTTCGTACTGGCGCCTCCGGCATTGGCCGCGGGGAGCGAATACTGAAAGCGTAGCGGCCCCTGTTATGCATGAGATTCCATACGCCCCATTTGTCCGATTAGCCCCCATCCCCAACCAAAAAAGAAAGGAAATCCATGAAAGTTTATTACGATAAAGACGCCGATCTGTCCCTCATCAAGGGTAAGAAGGTTGCCATCGTGGGTTACGGCTCACAGGGCCACGCTCACGCCAATAACCTGAACGACTCGGGCGTCAAAGTAACGGTCGGCCTCCGCAAGGATGGGGCCTCCTGGGACAAGGCAAAGAAGGCCGGCCTTGTCGTCAAGGAAATTCCAGAAGCCGTTAAGGGCGCGGAGGTCGTGATGCTGCTATTACCTGATGAGCAGATCGCTGCCGTTTATAAATCAGAGATCGAGCCCAACCTAAAGAAGGGTAGCACCCTCGCATTTGCTCATGGATTCAATATCCATTACGGGCAGGTATCACCCCGCTCTGATCTTGATGTCATCATGATTGCACCCAAAGGCCCCGGCCACTTGGTACGCTCAACCTATACCCAAGGAGGAGGAGTCCCCTCTCTCATCGCCGTACATCAGGACAAGTCCGGTAAGGCGCGTGACTTGGCCTTGTCTTATGCCGCAGCCAACGGCGGCACCCGTGGTGGCGTGATCGAGACCAACTTCCGCGAAGAGACTGAGACTGATCTGTTCGGTGAGCAGGTAGTCTTATGTGGGGGCCTCACCGCTCTTATTCAGGCTGGCTTTGAGACCTTGGTCGAGGCGGGTTACGCACCAGAAATGGCCTATTTTGAATGCCTTCACGAGGTAAAACTGATCGTGGACTTAATTTATGAAGGTGGCATTGCCAATATGCGGTACTCCGTCTCCAACAACGCAGAGTTCGGCGATATCTCGCGTGGCCCGCGCATCGTTACCGACGCCACTCGCGCTGAAATGCGCAAGATTTTGCGTGAGATTCAGACCGGCGAATACGCTCGAGAGTTCATCTTAGAGAGCGCTGCAGGTGCACCCATGCTTAAGGCCAGTCGCCGACTCGCCTCTGAGCATCAGATCGAGGTGGTTGGTGCGAAGCTGCGCGACATGATGCCTTGGATCAAGAAAAATAAGCTGGTCGACCAAACCAAGAACTAAAGAATAGTTGGAGTTGATCTATAGCACCTTAAATACCAGACCCTCCCCGGTGGGAGTGGTCTGCGCTCCATTAACCACTACTCACTTTCAACCGACCTGATGAATTATCCCCACCCCCTCATTGCCCGCGAAGGCTGGCCCTTTATCGCGATCGCAACAGTCATCACGCTACTGGTTCATCTCTATGCTGGTTTGCTGTGGGCCCTGCCTCTCTGGGTGATCACCATTTTTGTTCTTCAGTTCTTCCGTGATCCACCGCGCGCCATTCCGCACCAGGCCAATGCTGTGTTAGCTCCTGCTGATGGCAGGATTGTTGCGGTGGAGAATGTACAAGACCCCTACCTCAAACGTGAGTCCATCAAGGTGAGTGTGTTCATGAATGTGTTCAACGTTCACTCCAACCGCAGTCCGGTAGATGGTGAGGTACACGGGCAGTGGTACTTTCCTGGAAAGTTCATCAATGCCGACCTACCTAAGGCCTCTCTGGAAAATGAACGCAATGCGTTATGGCTAAAGACTGCGGGTGGTGCTGATGTCACCTGTGTTCAAGTCGCTGGATTGATTGCAAAGCGCATACTGTGCTACGTAAAGCCAGGTGAGCATCTCGTGCGTGGTCAACGTTTTGGTTTCATCCGCTTTGGTTCTCGAGTGGATACGTATCTCCCCCTCGACACCAAAATCAAGGTCAGTATCGGTGACAAAGTTTATGCGACACTGACCGTGCTCGCGGAATTTCCACAGTAACTTGAGCTGCGTATTACCCGCTGTTTACCATCCAGTCATAACCGTTTACCATGCACCGGTCTTCCTGTGCGTTGTGTAAATAAGGCGTAACCCTCAGATGCCCCGCTTCCTGCTCAAATCCAATCTACGGCGCCGCGGTATTTACCTGCTACCTAACCTGTTCACGACTGCTGCATTATTCGCCGGTTTTTACGCGATTGTGCAAGCGATAAATGGGAATTTTGAGCAATCGGCCATATCAATTTTTATCGCGATGGTGCTAGATGGACTGGATGGCCGGGTAGCACGCCTTACCCATACCGAGAGCGAGTTTGGTGCAGAATACGACAGCCTGTCCGACATGATTTCGTTCGGCGCAGCCCCTGCCCTGGTGATGTATGAATGGGCCCTCAAGGATATGGGCAAGCTCGGTTGGATTGCGGCCTTTATTTATTGCGCCTGTGCCGCTTTGCGACTGGCACGCTTTAATACCAATCTAGGGATAGCCGACAAGCGCTTCTTCCAAGGATTACCCAGCCCGGCTGCGGCCGCATTAATCGCTGGTCTGATATGGGTGACTCTCGACTTCCAAGTGAAAGGGACAGACATCAAGTGGCTCGCATGGGGGACAACTCTCTTTGCGGGTCTCACCATGGTGAGCAACCTCCCTTATTACAGTGGCAAAGAGATCAACCTGCGCAAGAGCGTCCCCTTCGTCACCATCCTTCTATTGGCGCTATTTTTCTTCGTGCTCATCCCCAGCCAGCCACCCGTTGTGTTGTTCTCTCTGTTCGTACTTTATGTCTTGTCGGGCTATGTTGTATGGGTATGGAGAATGGTGAAAAAAAGGAAGAATATCAAGGCTCCGATTGCCTGATGGTCCTCGTTGCACAAACAGTAAAAACCGTTTATATTCGATTTCATGAAACACATTGACCGCACCCCCTCTCTACATCCACTGATCGATCTGCCATTTCTGGCTGAGCTGCTGCGCCTTGCGCGCTAATTAACCCGATCCCTCCCCCGAACTTGCTCTGTTGAATCTGTTTTACGGATTCCGTATTACAATCACAATACATTCCTTCAAACGGAGAACGCTTTGAAAGACCACTTGATTATTTTTGATACGACATTACGCGATGGTGAGCAAAGCCCTGGCGCGTCCATGACTAAGGAAGAGAAGGTGCGCATTGCGCGTCAGCTAGAGCGCATGCACGTAGACATAATCGAAGCCGGCTTCCCTGCCGCCTCTAATGGCGACTTCGAGGCCGTTAAGGCGGTTGCTGACAGCATCAAGGACAGCACTGTCTGTGGACTGGCCCGGGCTACCGAGGCAGACATTAAACGTGCTGGCGAGGCCTTGAAGGGCGCCAACTCTGGCCGCATTCATACCTTCATCGCCACTTCTCCGATTCACATGGAGAAGAAATTACGCATGTCTCCAGAGCAAGTGATAGAGCAAGCCGTAAAGGCGGTGAAGTGGGCGCGCCAGTATACCGACAACGTGGAATTCTCTCCTGAAGATGCGGGCCGATCTGATATCACGTTCCTTTGCCGGGTGCTAGAGGCTGTGATCGATGCGGGGGCAACCACACTCAATATCCCTGACACTGTTGGCTATACCATGCCAGAACAGTTCGGCGGCTTAGTCCGCACCTTACGAGAACGTATACCGAACTCCGACCGGGTGGTCTTCTCGGTACATTGCCATAATGATCTGGGCTTAGCAGTGGCCAACTCCTTATCCGCGGTAATGAACGGTGCGCGTCAAGTGGAGTGCACCATCAACGGACTCGGCGAACGTGCGGGCAATGCTGCGCTGGAGGAGATCGTGATGGCGATACGGACCCGACAAGACTTCTTCCCTTGTGATACTCGCATAGATGCAACTCATATCGTACCGGCCAGTAAGCTGGTATCTGGTATTACCGGTTTTCCTGTTCAGCCCAACAAGGCCATCGTCGGCGCGAATGCATTCGCTCATGAATCAGGCATACATCAGGATGGCGTACTCAAGCACCGTGAGACCTATGAGATCATGCGTGCCGAAGATGTTGGATGGGGTGCAAACAAGCTACTGCTGGGAAAGCACTCTGGTCGTAACGCCTTTCGCAGCCGTCTGGCCGAACTTGGCATCGCACTTGAGTCCGAGGAGGTGCTCAATACGACATTCATGCGGTTCAAGGAATTGGCCGATAAGAAGCATGACATTTTCGATGAGGACTTACACGCGCTGGTGTCAGATGAGTCTATGACCCTGCAGGAACAGTACAAGCTATTGTCTTTAATTGCACATAGTGAAACTGGTGAGACGCCTCATGCGAGGGTCGTGATTGCCGAGGGCGGTAAAGAGCTACAAGCTGAATCAGATGGTAGCGGGCCGGTCGATGCCACCTTCTGTGCCATTGAGAAGATACTGGCCAGTGGTGCCGACTTACAATTATATTCAGTGAATAATATCACCAGTGGCACCGACTCACAGGGGGAGGTTACGGTCCGTCTTCAAAAGTCTGGACGCATTGTTAATGGTCATGGTGCGGATACTGATATCGTCGTTGCCTCAGCCAAGGCTTATCTCAGCGCACTCAACAAATTGCACAGCAAGCTGAATCAAGCGCACCCCCAGGTGTAGCGATGCCCCACAATGCGCCCCGATTTCCAGTATGAATCCATGAAAATAAAACATTACCCTGTCATTCTGCTGCTGTGTCTATTGACCTTTTTTTCATCTATCGCACAGGCTCAAGGGTTCTCCTTTACGGACACCTCCGGGAAGATACACTCCCTGACTGACTATCGGGGCAAGTGGGTCCTAGTAAACTTCTGGGCCACATGGTGCCCACCCTGTTTAGAAGAAATTCCTGACCTGGTATCGCTCTATGAAAGCCGTAAGGATGTCATGGTGATCGGTATCGTGATGGATTATAGAGACCCTAGAACGGTATTGAAGTTCGTCGACTCTCTGGCAATCTCCTACCCAATTGTGTTTGGTAGCAAGAGTGTCGCCGCACAAGTTGGTCCGGTGTCGATGCTGCCCACCACCTATCTGTTCAATCCCGCCGGTAGACCGGCGGCCTACAAGGTGGGGATAATCTCCCGGAAGAGCCTTGAGGATTTTATGCAGGAATATTCAGCAAGTAGTGCAAAAAATCAGTCCGGGGAACCGGTTCAGCTCAGGAGTCGTTGAGGATCTTTGTCCGAATAAGACGGAAGAGTGATGCTAGAGACACTCCGCTTGACCCTCAGATATTTTTGATTTCAGAAAGTCAATCGCACCCTCTAAAGGAATGATCTGGGAGTTGTCATCCCGACGACCCTGGTATTCAATATTTCCCTCTTTCAGACCACGCTCTCCGATAACGATCCTGTGAGGGATACCAATGAGCTCCATATCCGCAAACATGATTCCGGGGCGTTCATCACGATCATCCAGCAGAGTCTCGATACCAGCAGCAGAGAGTTCATCGTACAGCCTCTCCACCTCCTCTTTAACCTGGGTACTCTTCTTCAAACCAATAGGCACAATAACCAACTGAAAGGGCGCCATTGAGGGTGGAAAGATGATTCCATGATCGTCGTGATTCTGCTCAATCGCAGACGCGACGATGCGCGACACACCGATCCCATAACAACCCATCTCCATCACCTGCGACTGTCCAGACTCGTCAAGATAGTGGGCCTTCATCGCCTCTGAATATTTAGTACGCAGCTGAAAAATATGTCCGACCTCGATGCCACGGCAAATCTCCAACTTGCCCATACCGTCAGGAGACAGATCATCAACAACCACATTGCGAATATCGAAGACATGATCGGGCTCCTTTGTATCACGGCCAAAATTAACAGCCTTTAAATGGTGATTGGCCTCGTTCGCCCCACAAACGAAGTTGCTCATTCCCGCAACAGATTTATCCGCAATAACGGGCAATCCCAAACCGACCGGTCCGATATACCCCGGAAGACAACCGGTATTTGCGAGAATTTCTTCTTCATTTGCTAGACGAAATTCATCAATAGAAAGGGCCTTTCTGATTTTTACTTCATTCAGATGGTGGTCCCCACGTAATAGTAATAAGTACATCTCTCCGTTTGCAATAATTGCCAAGGTCTTCACGGTCTGTTCGATCGAGACGCCTAAGAATACTGCGACCTCTTCACAGGTCTTTTTCCCCGGCGTCACAATTTTTTGCATCACTCCATCAGCCGCTTCACGCGGCTTTACCGGGTTCAATGCCTTAGCCAGTTCGAGATTGGCGGCATAATCAGAATCGGGGCAGAAAGCGATCGCGTCCTCGCCCGAATCCGCGAGCACATGAAACTCATGTGAGCTGCTGCCACCGATCGCTCCTGGGTCTGCTGCGACCGCACGGAATCTTAATCCCAGCCGAGTAAATATTCGTCCATAGGTCTCATGCATCACCCGATACGTTTGCTCCAAACTGGCTACATCTGCGTGGAACGAATAGGCATCCTTCATGACAAATTCCCGGGCACGCATCACGCCGAAGCGAGGACGGATCTCATCTCGGAACTTGGTTTGAATCTGGTATAGATTAAGCGGCAGTTGGCGGTAACTTTTAATCTCCCGCCGGGCAATATCGGTTATGACCTCTTCATGCGTAGGACCAAAACAAAAATCACGTTGATGCCGGTCTTTGATTTTCAACATCTGAGGGCCGAATACGTCCCACCGACCAGACTCCTGCCACAATTCGGCGGGCTGCACCGCCGGCATGAGAAGTTCCACTGCCCCACTCTTATCCATCTCCTCGCGCACAATATTCTCAACCTTGCGCAGCACCCTCAGACCCAGTGGCATCCAGGTATAGAGCCCGCTACCAAGGCGCTTGATGAGTCCAGCTCGCAGCATCAGCTTGTGACTCACTAGCTCAGCCTCGGCGGGCGCCTCCTTGAGAGTGGAAATGAAAAATTTTGATGCTCGCATGACTTCTCCATGGTGGCGTAAACGGCAGTGATTCTACCGTGAAAAGAGACAGAGCGCCTTGTTCGGCGTCAATCACCAGCACCGAACATTCTCATGATGCATCACATGACTAACACGATAATCTCCTCCTCACTATCATCACTTCCAGGCCCGTTTCGAGTCTTATTTTAGTGGAGGGCTAGGATCGCTAAATATGACGCTAAGATATGTTTCACTGAGTTCATCCTACCGCGTGCCAAGAGAGGTCTGCACTCATACCTATGACTCATCTTGATCTAATAAAACGCAGGTGACCCCTGTAGGTGGCTGATTAGTCTGATATTCACTTTCAATCTAGGATAAAATATGAAAAAATTCGCACCACTGTGACGAATCATCAGGTAAATCACATGATCGACCGTAACGGATACCGCTCCAATGTTGGCATCATTCTTCTAAATTCGAAAAACGAAGTCTTTTGGGGCAAACGCATTAAGCAGAATTCCTGGCAATTTCCCCAGGGCGGCATCAAAGCGGGCGAGAGTCCAGAACAAGCGATGTATCGGGAGTTGACAGAGGAGGTGGGCCTACACCCACACCACGTCAAGATCATCGGACGCACCCGCGACTGGCTTCGCTACGAAGTGCCAGATCAATGGGTAAGACGCGAGTGGCGGGGAAACTACCGTGGTCAAAAGCAGATCTGGTATCTTTTGCGCTTGGTTGGACGAGACTGCGATGTATCATTACGCACCAGCTCCCGTCCTGAGTTTGATGCTTGGAGATGGAATCAATACTGGGTCGAACTCGCATCGGTCGTAGAGTTCAAGCGCCAAGTCTATCAACAGGCCTTAACTGAGTTAGCCCGACTACTCAACAACGATCTTCATGACGGGCACTGTTACAGCGGCTATAGTCATACTGAGGATCAGTCCGTAGCTACACCCACCAGTCAAGCTGACTAGTCTTACCTAGGAATCAATAGTTATCGTTATAAACTGCTGTGAATATCATGGTCAGTTTCTTATAAAGAGTTTATATTTCGTCAGGCGTAATCGGCTGCGCCACCACAGCCGCGTTTTAAGGAGAATACTAATGATATTGCGAGCACTCATTGTATCGCTGCTATCTATTGGAGCTATTGCCGCCTCGGCCACAGCATCAGCCAGCGAACCTATCCAACCGATTAAAGCCGTTGCACCAAAAAATGTAGGAATGGTGGAGCTGGGTAAAATGCTCTTTTTTGATCCACGCCTATCTAAATCTGGTTTCATCTCCTGTAACTCTTGCCACAACCTGAGCATGGGTGGGACCGACAACATCAAGTCCTCTATCGGGCATAAATGGCAACAAGGACCGATCAATGCACCAACGGTCCTGAATTCGAGCATGATGCTGGCACAATTCTGGGATGGCCGTGCCAAGGATCTGAAGGAGCAAGCAGGCGGACCCATCGCCAACCCTGGTGAGATGGCGTTCACACACGAATTAGCGGTAAGTGTGCTGAGCTCCATCCCTCAGTACCGTGCTCGATTCAAGCAGGTTTTTGGATCAGATCAAGTTAACATCAGCATGGTGACCGATGCCATCGCAGCCTTCGAAGAGACCTTAGTTACACCGGACTCACGGTTCGATAAATGGCTTAAAGGCGACAAGAAGGCCATCACTCAGGCCGAGCTCGATGGTTACAAGCTGTTTAAGGATAGTGGCTGCACAAGCTGTCATTATGGGACGGCTGTCGGTGGAACCTCATTCCAAAAGATGGGTGTTCGTGAGCCTTACAAGACAACCAGCAAGGAAGAAGGTCGGATAGGAGTTACTGGCAAGGCTACAGACCGTTTTGTGTTCAAGGTACCTACCCTGCGCAATGTAGAACTCACTTACCCCTACTTCCATGATGGTGCCGTAGACACTCTTGAAGATGCAGTGGATACGATGGCCCGGGTACAGCTTGGTCGCGACTTCAGCAAGGAAGAGAATGCCAAGATCGTGTCCTTCCTGAAGACCCTGACCGGGAAACAGCCTGATTTCAAGCTGCCCATCCTGCCAGCCTCAACGAATGAGACTCCAAGACCTACGCCATTCAACTGATTAGCAGCTTAGGTGTTCCCTCTTAAGTATAAAAGGGGCACCTCACCATCAATGCCCAGGCCGCAAACTCAGCCTGGGCATTTTTTTAGATGGCTTACGCGCCGCCCCTCTGTCTTGCCATCCTGCTCCATAAATTTCAACCATCCAACCAAGAGTAAGTCTAAGAATGACCCATTTAAATTTATAGGGCTACTTCAATTTTCTCTTCCATTCGGGAATATAGATTTGCTCCTTAAAATCAAGTAGAGTTCCTTCTTGAATAATTAAAATAAGGAGCCTTCCATGAGCACCAAGGGGCAATTGTTACAAGATCCGTTTCTCAATGCCCTGCGAAAGGAACATATCCCGGTATCGATTTATCTGGTAAATGGCATTAAGCTGCAGGGTCATATCGACTCGTTCGATCAGTACGTCGTCCTACTGAAAAATACCGTTACCCAGATGGTATATAAGCATGCCATATCCACCGTGGTGCCCGCCAGAGCCGTTAGCATCCCTCCCGACCCCGACACGCCTGATGCCTGATCAACCCGTCTGCAGTCCTGCCACTATTAATACCGCCATACTGGTCAGTCTTGATTTTGGCAAAGGTTGCTACGTTGAATACCTAGATGAACTACATCAACTCGCCGCAAGCGACCAGATTACGGTCACTGCGGTAGTTACGGGGAAGCGGTCCCGCCCAGACCCTGCTTTTTACGCTGGTACCGGCAAGGTGGATGAGATTGCCGCCGTCATCGAACAGACTGGTGTCTCGCTCGTGATCTTCAATCACAACCTCTCCCCCGCCCAACAGCGCAACCTCGAACAACGCTTCCAGTGTCGCGTGCTGGACCGTACCAGCCTGATACTGGATATTTTTGCGCAACGTGCGAAGAGTCACGAGGGAAAGCTGCAAGTTGAACTGGCCCAGCTTGAGCACCTCGCCACACGTTTAGTCCGTGGATGGACTCATCTGGAACGCCAAAAGGGAGGGATCGGCTTGCGTGGCCCCGGTGAGACCCAGCTGGAAACTGACCGGCAGTTACTTCGTAAACGCGTTAAATTACTGAAGGAGAGGCTTGTAAAGTTCCAACGTCAACGCGCAGTACAGCGACGTTCCAGACAGCGTGCAGATGTGATGTCAATCTCTATTGTCGGATATACTAATGCTGGGAAGTCTACGCTATTCAATAGCCTTACCCACTCACAGGCCTACGCTGCCAATCAATTATTTGCCACGCTGGATGCCACTACCCGTAAGCTCTTCATCCCAGATCATGGTCAGCTGGTGATTTCCGATACAGTAGGCTTCATTCGTGATTTGCCCCACACACTGGTCGCCGCCTTCCGTGCCACGCTGGAAGAAACAGTCCAGGCAGATATACTGTTACACGTTGTAGACTCTGGTAGTCCCAATCGAGATGAACAGATCTCCGAAGTTAACAAGGTATTGCAAGAGATCGGTGCAGATAAAATTCCGCAAATTTTAGTACTGAACAAGATAGACTTAGCTAACCTTACGTTAGCAGCTCCGGGTTATGGACGGGATGAATGTGGTAGAATAAATCAGGTTCGTTTAAGCGCAAGAACGGGCGCAGGAATTGAATTAATTAAGCTGGCACTGGTCGAAGTAATTGGGCAACGTACTTCACAGCGATACACGATACAGCCAGAAGTTGGAAACATGGCCGACAGAACTGTTGGGGCTTTTTCCTGAACTGGCGACCAAAAAGGTCGCCTGATAGTTGTATCGATATTAAACGAAAACTAGGAATCAACATGGGACTAAACGACCCACAGTGGGGCAGAAAAAAGGGTAACTCCGGCCCGCCTGATCTTGATGAGTTGTGGCGCAACGTTAACAAGAAACTCAATAATCTCCTTAAACGCAAGAGTAGCGGAGGGGGGGGTGATGGGTCGGGCGGGGGCGAGAAGCCTGCCGGTGGCAAACCACTCCACTTTCGGGGCGGCATTGGTCTTGTTGCTGGACTGCTCCTACTGATGTGGGTATCAAGTGGTTTCTATATCGTTAATGAAGGTCAGCGCGGCGTGGTTCTGCGTTTTGGGAAATACGTAGAGACCACCCAGGCGGGGCTTCGTTGGCATATGCCATACCCGGTCGAAATCGTTGAATCCGTTAACGTGAGCCAAGTTCGCACAGTCGAAATCGGTTACCGCAACAATGTGAGAAGCAAGGTCCTGAAAGAGTCTCTGATGCTGACCGATGATGAGAACATTATTGATATCCAGTTTGCGGTTCAATACATTCTGAAGAACCCCGAAGAGTTTTTATTTAACAACCGTGATCCTGAAAGTGCAGTGATGCAAGCAGCTGAAACCGCAATTCGTGAAGCGATCGGCAAGAGCAAGATGGACTTCGTTCTTTACGAGGGTCGTGAACAGGTGGCTGCGCAAACAACTGTACTGATGCAGGAGATCTTAGACCGTTACAAGATCGGCGTCGCCATCAGCAAGGTGACGATGCAGAATGCGCAACCACCAGAACAAGTTCAGGCGGCATTCGATGATGCTGTGAAGGCTGGGCAGGATAGAGAGCGTCAGAAGAACGAAGGACAGGCTTACGCTAATGACGTTATTCCTAAGGCACGTGGTAATGCCGCACGGCTTATGGAAGAGGCCGAAGGATACAAGCAGCGCGTGATCGTGAGCTCTGAAGGTGATGCCAGCCGATTTAAACAGATCCTCGTCGAATATAGCAAAGCGCCTGGCGTAACCAGGGACCGCATGTATCTAGACATGATGCAGCAAGTCCTCTCTAGTTCCACCAAGATACTGGTAGACCAGAAGAGTGGCAATAACCTGCTTTACCTACCATTGGACAAGCTGATACAGACAAGCGGACCCTCTCCAATGCCTGCTCCAAGTACAGAGACGCCCCATCCAGTTGCACACGAGGCTGCGCCAGATGCCGGTGCTCGTACGCGTGAGGCATTCCGTGGCCGTGAACGGGAGTCAAGATAAATGAAAAATAGCTCAACTCTAATCGGCATCATTGGCGGCCTCTTCTTTCTCGGCAGCTCAGCTCTTTATATCGTTGACCAGCGTCAACATGCAATCGTTTTCCAACTGGGAGAAGTGGTCGATGTAAAAACTGCCCCGGGACTTTATTTTAAGCTCCCCCTGGTTCAGAACGTCCGCTTCTTTGAAGCACGGATCATGACCATGGATACCGTTGAACCAGAACGTTTCATTACATCAGAGAAGAAGAATGTGCTGGTCGACCTATTCGTCAAGTGGCGGATCGTGGATGTGAAGCAATACTACATCAGCGTTCGTGGTGACGAGATGTTGGCTCAGACCCGCCTTGCTCAGACCGTTAATTCTAGTATGCGAGACGAGTTCGGTAACCGTACAGTGCATGACGTAGTTTCGGGTGAACGTGACAAAATTATGGAGATCATGCGCCAAAAGGCGGACGCCGATGCCCGCAAGATTGGAGTAGAAGTGGTTGATGTTCGTCTGAAACGCGTCGACTTGCCAATGGAGGTCAGCGAATCTGTCTACCGCCGGATGGAGGCTGAGCGTAAGCGCGTCGCCAATGAGTTACGTTCGACCGGTTCCGCGGAATCTGAAAAGATTCGTGCGGATGCCGACCGTCAACGCGAGGTCATCCTGGCAGAGGCGTATCGGAGTGCTCAGGATATCAAGGGACAGGGTGATGCTAAATCTTCATCCATTTATGCGAGTGCTTTTCAGCAGAACCCAGAATTTTATTCTTTCTACCGCAGCCTGGAAGCCTATAAACAGACCTTCAAGAATAAAACGGATATGATGGTCCTCGAGCCCAGCTCCGAGTTTTTCAAGTACCTGAAGAATTCAGGCCGAGGCGGGAAATAGCCTAACGTTTTACGCAAGTCATTTGCGTAGGCACATGATTTATTGAAGTGTCTGTCGGAGCTATCGCGGCATGTGGGACACTTTGCTAATGGCACTTGCACTGATGCTGGTAATGGAAGGAATGCTACCATTCCTTATGCCTAGCAGATGGCGCGAGGCCTTCAAAAAACTAACAGAAGCGGGCGATAACCAGATCCGCTTCATTGGCCTGACCTCGATGCTGACGGGTGTACTGTTGCTCTACCTTATCAAGTAGCTCCCACCCACGCACCTTCTTGAAGTTGTTCCCCAATCTTAAACATGCGTAACTGGCTTCTTCCCGAATATATAGAGGACATCCTGCCCGCCGAGGCGTTCGCCATTGAAGCGACTCGACGGCGCGTCCTGGATAAGATGTTGGTACATGGTTACCAACTGGTGGGGCCACCCATGCTTGAATACGTCGAATCCCTGCTCTCAGGCAGCGGGGGTGATTTAGACTTACGTATGTTCAAGGTGGTGGATCAATTGAGCGGCAGGATGATGGCCCTCCGTGCAGACATGACACCCCAGGTAGCACGTATTGACGCACACCTACTAAACCGCAGCGGTGTCACTCGCCTCTGCTATGCAGGCAGTGTTCTCCATACGATTCCATCTGGATTGACCCGCACCCGTGAACCACTTCAAATTGGAGCCGAACTGTACGGCCATGAAGGGTTGGAAAGTGACTTAGAGATCCAGCATCTGATGCTGCAGTCCCTTTCAATTGCCGGAATTACAGGGATTCATCTTGATCTCGGCCATGTCGCTGTATTTCGTGGTTTAGTTAAAGGTGCCGGGATCTCCAATGCGTTGGAAACACAACTATTCTGCGCACTCCAATCAAAAGACGTTTCCGCATTAAGGGATCTCTGTGATCAACTAGACAAGATCGTGGACAGGAGCGTGCACCAAGCTCTGATGCTATTACCTGACTTGTATGGTGACTCAAAGATACTTGAAGATGCCAGAAAGTTTCTTCCTAACTACCCTGAGATTCGGACGGCCCTAGATGAATTAGAATCAGTCTCGTCAGAGCTGAGCCCTCTGGTAGATACTCTGTCATTCGATCTGGCCGACCTGCGAGGATACCAATATCACAGTGGCATGGTCTTCGCTGCTTACGCGAAAGGCTGCCCCAATGCAGTGGCATTGGGAGGACGATATGATGAGATCGGTAAGACTTTTGGGCGATCGCGACCAGCCACCGGTTTTAGCATGGATCTACGCGAGTTGTCTGGACTGGTTACACACGCCCCCTATCCGAAGGGGATTCTTGCAGCTTATAAGAGATCCGATAGGGCCCTTGATAAAGAGATCGATCGACTCCGCAGCGAAGGCCAGATCGTTGTCATCCGATTGCCGGGGCATGAGAACGACCAAGATACCCTTGACTGCGATCGACAGCTGGTGATGGACCAGGGTGTCTGGAAGGTAGAGAAGATCTAAATTCTAATTACCAAAAGATCTATCACCAAGTGTCGCCTAAGAACGTGTCAATTAAAACCAAACTAATATTTCTCCTTCAACCCCGTCTCAAAAATATCATTTTATGAAGATCAAAAGACATGACTAAGAATGTTGTCGTCATTGGCACCCAGTGGGGAGACGAAGGTAAAGGCAAGATAGTGGACTGGCTGACCGACCACGCCCAGGGAGTCGTCCGCTTCCAAGGTGGGCATAATGCCGGCCATACGCTCGTCATTGGCAACAAAAAAACGGTGCTACATTTAATTCCTTCTGGAATACTGCGTAGTGATGTTGCCTGCTATATCGGAAATGGTGTGGTCGTATCTCCACAGGCACTGCTGGAAGAGATCAGTATGCTGGAACAGGCAGGGGTTAATGTCCAAGGACGACTACGCATCAGCGAGGCCTGTCCTCTTATACTGCCCTGCCATACCGCGCTCGACAGTGCACGCGAAGCCGCTAAGGGTACGGACAAGATCGGGACCACTGGACGTGGCATTGGTCCTGCCTACGAGGATAAGGTCGCGAGGCGTGCTGTCCGCTTGCAGGATCTATTCCACCGTGACCGATTTGCAGCCAAGTTGGGAGAAATGCTCGACTATCATAACTTTGTTCTGAAAAATTACTTCCACGCTCCAATCGTTGACTTCCAACAGACTATGGATGAGACCCTTGCACTGGCTGAGCGGATCAAGCCGATGATCGCCGACGTTCCGAGACT
>JBAWVG010000027.1:0-21088 GCA_037147395.1 Nitrosomonadaceae bacterium
TCATTCCTAGGCTGTTGGGCCTGCCTCAATATCAAAGACCCATAAACTCACTCTACCAATCCAATTTTACATTGGTATCAAGGCGCGGCTACTCCAGATGAGCTAGCCTCAATTTTGATAGGCGTACATCTGACGCAGAAATAACTCCACGTCTGCGGTCACAAGATCAGCCGGCATCGCGTCATCTCTCCCAGTTGGCTCGAGCAGTTGCGGGTGACCTATGAGACCCAGTGCAGGGTTCCATCCAGCGCACATGATCTCCTCGCCATACTGATTCATCATCATGTCAGATGCAGCCTCATATTCATTCACTTCCATCGGAATACCCATTTCACCTCCATTTACTTGAGTCGTATCAAGACAGAATCTCTACCTTGTGATTATGATATCGGCCATTCAAGAGAATAGTTTAATAATGACTGAGTGAACGAGTCCATATCCATGAGTAAGAATCGTGACTAAGCTCAAATTTAGCAGAGAGATCATTACACTCTGGTTTCCATGATATCGTTACAGCCGCATATCCATACTCAATCATGGGGACAGGCTTGGACGCCATTAAAACCTTCTTTCTATTTGGAATCACCGCAATTGCTGAAATTGTCGGCTGTTACCTCCCTTATCTTTGGCTGAGGCAAGGTAAGAGCATCTGGCTGCTGATTCCAGCAGCCCTTTCACTTGCACTTTTTGCATGGCTGCTGTCTCTCCATCCAACTGCGACAGGCCGTGTTTATGCGGCATATGGTGGCGTATATGTGGGTATTGCAATGCTCTGGTTATGGTCGGTTGACGGAGTTCGACCGACTACATGGGATGTGGTCGGATCCTTGGTGGCACTCCTGGGTATGGCAATTATTATGCTTGCCCCCAGAAGTACCTGATCATCGCTTTAGATTCACCCTGACCCATCCGTGCCCGCATATGATGTCGTTTATGTAATCGTTGGGGCTGATGCTTGTGTAGTTGGTTCACTCCTGGCAGGTCAGGGTCAGACTGACGCATCAGAGCATCGGCATACCTATCGGCCATGGCATTATCCAGTTTCCGCAGAGTCAGATAAACTTCCCGCACCTTCTCATGTTGATTCTGGAAGAAATAGGCAACACCCAGGTTATTCCAGGATTCAGCATTTGTCGGACCAATCCGCACCGCCTCACGATACGCCTCAATCGCCTGGTCATATTGCCCCGAATCAATATAGACAATTCCCAAGTTATGCCAGGCATCGACATACCCAGGTTGAATAAGCAGAACCTCTCGATAGGCATTAATTGCCTGGTCATACTGTCTTGATTTACTCAAAGCGACACCCAAATTATACCGAGCGTCAATATCCTCTGGCGTAATACTCAATACCATCTGATAGGCTTGAATCGATTGCTCATATTGCTGAACCTTGCTATGAGCAATGCCCAAGTTATACCAGCCATTACTGCTGTCCGGCCGAATTCGAAGCATCTCTTGGTAGGCCAAAATCGACTGCTGATGTTGCTTCAGCCCATCGTACACCAGACCTAAGTTATACCAAGAATCAGCATGACTCGGCCGGATGCGTAAGGATTCACGGTATGCCTGAATCGCCTGTTCATGTTGCCTCAGTGAGTCATGTGCAAGACCTAAGTTATGCCAGGCATCGGCGTACTCTGGTCGGACTCGTAACGACTCACGGTAGCTCTGAATCGATTGCTCATATTGCTTCAACTTGACGTGAGCACTTCCCAGGTTATACCAGGCATCAGCATACCCTGGCTGGATACGTAGCGCCTCGCGTAACGCATAGACTGCTTGCTCATACTGCTTAAAGCCATTGTAAGAAATGCCTAGATTATTCCAAGAATTGGCATCCTTTTGATCAATACGCAACGCCTCTCGGTAAGCCTGGATTGCCGGCTCATACTGGTTCAGGTTATTGTATGCTAGGCCTAAGTTATGCCAGGCCCTGGGATCCTCTGAATCAATCCGCAACAATTCACGACAGGCCTGTATCGCCTGATCATACTGGCCGGAATCGAGATAGGCTAGGCTCAATTTATGCCAAACCTCGGCATACATAGGGTCAATTCGCACCGCCTCTCGGTACGCCTGAACCGCCCAATCATGCTGCTTTAGATTGTTATGAGAGAGTCCTAAGTTGTACCAAACACTAGCACTCTCGGACTGGATTCGTAATGCTCCTCTGAAGGCGGTAACCGCTTGACCATACTGCTTGAGCTTAAGGTGGGCTACCCCAAGGTTATACCAAGCGCTGACATTTCCTGGCTGGATGCGAAGCGCTTCTTGGTATGCCTCGGCTGCTTGGTCGTACTGCTTAAGGTTGCTATGAGCCACACCCAAAATGAGATGGGCAACAGGATTTTTGGGGTCGCTCTCAACCCACTCTTTCCCTAGTTGCAGTAGTCCCTGGAAGTCTTTCTTTTGAAGTAAAGCCGGTGCGAGGATTGACCAGTCCTGTCCATTTTTCTTCATGACTACCGATACGGCCTGCGTTGGTTCTGCAAGTGCACTCTGAATACCACTCACTGCAGAAGTGAGTATCAACAGAACAAAAAAAGCAGATACAAAACGCATACTCATACTACTCTCCGATGGCCATGAATAAGATGAATGCTGCAGTCGAAATACTGAATTAGCAGACTGCTGAATTGAACAGAGAATACCCCATAGGAGGTTTATCGGTCGAGCCATTTCAAAGGATAAGCCTATATTTTATGCTAAAGGAATAGCTTACTTCTATGCTCTTATGTGTTTTTCTACCGTAAGAATTTCCTGAAAGCCGTGGAACTGGTTACCCATCCATTCATTAGATCGATTCATAATTTAATCGATGCTGAGGTTATGCGTGCACGTACCGGCAGGGTAGATTAAACTAAGCCCCTTATGCCATTTCTTTGATTTGGATAATGATGCTGCCGAAAGCTCGCATTCATGGCTTTCGAGAGTGGTTGATAACTGATAAAACCGTAAAAATGATAAATATAAAATTAATGACTATCGCGGGGTATCTGCTGACATTGCTAGCGCTCCCCGCTACCGCTGGGGATTTTGAGGATGGACAGAAATTTTTTGCCGATAAAGACTACGCTAGGGCGGTGGAATCTTTAACAAAATCTGCTGAGCAGGGAAATATAAAAGCACAACTACAACTTGGTATCAGAAACTTTATCGGCCTATCCATGCCACAGAATTACCAGCAAGCGGTATTTTGGTATCACAAGGCGGCAGAACAAGGCTCTTCGAGTGCACAGCTCCAACTAGGAGGCATGTACGATGATGGAATGGGTATTGAGCAAGATTACCAGCAGGCATTGACTTGGTATCTCAAGGCGGCAGAGCAGGGGAATGCAGTTGCACAGATTAAATTAGGAAACATGTACACCAATGGAAACGGCGTCATGCAGGATTATATCGAGGCAGATAAGTGGTTTATCATTGCCGATGCGAGCGGTCATCCGGGTGGCGACAAGAACCGAAAGCTTGTGGAAAAGTACATGACACCCGAACAAGTTAATGAGGCAAAAAACCGTGCGAGCGATTGGACGGTGGAACACAAACGTCCCTAGTCAGCAGCGCTTGATCTCACGAGAATATCAATACACCGCTCATGAACCATAGCTTAATCTCACCTCGCAACCTTCTGTTAACCCTTTTACTGTTCTTTGGTGTTACTTGCCATGCAGAAATACCGGTCATCGGAGCGATCAGCTCAACCGAACTCTCCCAAAGATTACACCAGTCTGGACCGCCCCTTATCTTAGATGTACGCACACCCAATGAATACTTGTCAGGCCACATTCAAGGCGCGGTAAATATATCCCACGATCAACTCGAGCGGCGTATTGATGAAATACCGGGGGATAAATCCCGTGAGATAGTCGTTTACTGCCAGAGCGGAAGGCGTGCGGGTATTGCAGAGAAAATACTGGTCGAGAAGGGCTATACGAATATCAAGAGTCTAACCGGTCACTGGCAGAACTGGAGTACCCGGTCTAATCATTAGCGAGCATGTGGTCCACCTGGACTCATGCCCACACAATGACTAGACTCGCTTCTTGAATTCGTTAGTACGGGTATCGATCTCGATTCGATCGCCAATTTCTACGAAGGCAGCAACCTGTACCTCGAAGGCATTACCTTTAAGGCGTGCAGCCTTCATGATCTTGCCAGAGGTATCCCCTCGGACAGCAGGCTCGGTATACTCCACCTCACGTACGACACTATTTGGCAGCTCTACCGAGATTGCTTTTCCATCATAGAACGTCACTTGGCACACGTCTTCCATTCCATCGATGAGATAGTTCATCACATCAGACATATTATCTGCTTCGATTTCAAACTGGTTGTACTCGTTATCCATAAAAACATATAACGGGTCAGAGAAATAACTGTAGGTACAGTCCTTGCGGTCAAGAACAACCATTTCAAACTTTTCGTCGGCCTTGTAAACCGATTCTGCAGTGGTGTCAGAGAGAAGATTTCTCAGCTTCATCTTGACCACAGATGCATTACGGCCAGACTTCGTAAATTCAGCCTTCTGTACCACCATCGGATCATTACCGACCATCACGACGTTACCTGCTCGTAGCTCCATTGCAGTTTTCATGTTTTTCCTGAGAGTTTAATCTGTAATCATTGAGTTAAGAATTCCCCTCAATCCCTAAGGGGGTCATTGCTGGCAAACCGGGATTTTAAAAACCACAGATTATATCTGATTCCGACTAAATCGCACCAGATTGGATGCCAAATCTCCCAAACCGTTCAACTGCCTGGCCCACCGTTCACCGTGCTTCGTCAAGGCCAATTGATGGTCTGTAAATCTCTTCCAATCATCATCTCTAGACTGACCGCTGCCATTCCAATTGACCCATAAATCACGCACCGCACCTGCACTATCAGGTGCTATCCCTGCGGTATAGAGATCGAGAAAAGCATTCATCTTGACTCGATGTACATCATCCGCTTGCGGATAAATCTGCCAGACAAAGGGCTTTTCAGCCCACTGTGCACGGATAAACGAGTCCTCTCCACGCACAAAATTAATATCGCAAGACCACAGCAGCTTGTCGTACTCATTCTGTTCCAGGAAGGGGACCAACCGGACCGTCAACTGACCCGATTGTAAGGTCTCTCCGACTTTAGGTAATTCAATGTCAAAGAAATCTGCAACCACGTCAATAGCTTGCTCCTGTGGCATTGGCAGTATTACAGATATCGGCACGGTCGAGATGGCCCATTCTGCGAGTAAATTACGAAGCGGAGTAAGACCATAGCAGAATAAAGAGATCCGCAATTCACCTACCTTACGAGCAGGCATTTCCAATTGCTGCCAGAACTCTGACAGCGCGACATCATCGAAATCGATCCGAGATTGCTGTAAATCCCTCTCACAAAGAAGCCCGCCGGTACCCGATACAAAGCCTGGAAAGAAGAAATACTTTACTAGGGGTAAGTTTGTGTGAGGTGATGGCAGGAGGTGGCATCCAGTCACCCAACTCTCAGCGCTGAGGTACTCTAGATTAACCCACACCGGGTGCTGTGACAGTGATGCCATTGCAGTGATATAAGAATCTGGCAACTCACAGGCAAATGCTTCGATTACAACATCAGCAGGCTTGGTCGCCGTAAATGGTTGCCGCCAGAGGCGTATCTCGACCCCACTCAACCACTGCTGAGCCAAAACTGGATCAGCCTCCGGTGCAATACGGGCTAGGCTAGGAAGATCATCTACCCAGAGCCTGACATCGAACCCGTACTCAATCACTAATTGTCGTGCGAGCCTCCAGCAGACACCAATATCACCAAAGTTATCAACAACATTACAGAAAATATCCCAGCGCTGCTTCGTGATGAGATCAGTATCATCGATAGATGATGACAAGAATTCATCCTGTATGCGAGGGCCACTCACCTGAATTCACCTCAATCGAGTGAGTTCTCAGGCCTCATTCGGCTCTGGGTTTTCTTTCGATTTTGGCTTTATCTTGGATCGAGGAGCTACTATTTTTTTCTTGGTTACTTTGCCAGGGATTTTTGGTGTTTTGCAAACCACATCAGCATTCTGTGCTCGATTGCGCAGTGCATGATCCATCAACACCAACGCGAGCATCGCCTCAGCAATGGGGGTTGCACGAATCCCGACACAAGGGTCGTGTCTTCCATGAGTCTCCACAATCACCGGTCTACCGATCTTGTCGATTGAACGACGCTCTAGACGGATGCTGGAAGTGGGCTTGATGGCAAGATTCACGGTGATCTCCTGTCCAGTTGAAATTCCGCCCAGAATTCCTCCAGCATTATTGCTGAGAAATCCCTCTGGAGTGATTTCATCAGAGTGTTCAGTTCCTCTCTGCGCGACGCTCGAAAACCCAGCACCAATCTCCACGCCCTTTACTGCATTGATACTCATCATGGCATAAGCGATCTCAGCATCAAGTCGATCAAAGACGGGCTCACCCCAACCGACCGGCACGCCCTCTGCTACCACGCTGATCTTTGCTCCGACTGAATCACCTGATTTTCGCAACTTATCCATGAAATCTTCAAGGTGCGGCACCAGACTAGCATCAGCAGCAAAAAAAGGGTTCTGATTAACCATCTTCCACTGCTTGAAAGGAATCACCACCGGCCCCAGCTGAGCCAGATACCCTCGGATCACCACACCGTATTTCTCACCTAGCCATTTCTTGGCGATGGCTGCCGCCGCCACTCGCACCGCAGTTTCACGGGCAGAGGAACGCCCTCCACCACGGTGGTCACGTAGGCCGTACTTCTGCCAATAACTATAGTCCGCATGCCCAGGACGGAAGGTATCCATAATCTTGCTATAGTCTTTACTCCGCTGGTCTTCATTACGAATCAATAACGCGATCGGCGTTCCGGTGGTCTTTCCCTCGAATACGCCAGAGAGGATTTCCACCGTATCTGATTCTCGTCGCTGAGTGACGTGACGAGAGGTGCCGGGTTTTCGCCGATCCAGTTCCTGCTGAATATCCACAACTGACAGGTCCATCCCGGGTGGACAACCATCGATCACACAACCAATCGCAGGACCATGAGATTCGCCGAAGGAGGTAACACAAAAAAGCTTGCCGAAAGTATTCCCTGACATACTATTTCTCTCACAAAATCAATGGATCAATTTTAACATATCCGTTCCCCAAGACACGCCAAAGCCAGTGACGTCGGTCCCGACTGCTCCTAAGCCACCCTTATTGCTACTGGCAGAAAGGTCCATGTGCAACCACGGCACATCCCCTGCAAATCGACTGAGGAAGCGTGTCGCCAAGATATGGTCTGCCTCACCATCGAGCGTGCACTGCTTGATATCCGCAATTTTGCTTTCCAGATCTGTTTCATAATCAGCGTCCATTGGAAAGGCCCATATACGCTCACCGCTCGATTTACCTGCTGCCAGGGCCTTCAATGTCAGGTCATCAGAGTTGCTAAAGATGCCGCTATACCTTGACCCCAGAGCCACATGCATACTGCCGGTCAGGGTGGCGAAGTCCATCATCACATCGGGCTTCTCTCTTGCAGCAAGAGTCAGTGTGTCAGCCAACACCATTCGCCCCTCAGCATCGGTATGCATGATCTCGATCGTAGTTCCGTTCAGAGCGGTAACGACATCATTCTGCTTGTAGGCACGCGGGCTAATATGGTTCTGCGCAATCGCGAGCCAGCAGTCAATATTTATAGGTAAATTAGCACGGGTGGCCGCCAAAAGGATGCCGAGAGCGACTGCTGAGCCGTTCATATCTTCATGCATCCCGTGCATGTACCGTGCCGGCTTCAGATTATGTCCACCGGTATCAAAGCAAATACCCTTACCGACTAATGCGATGGTCTTCTTTGCACCCTTTACGTGCCGCTGTAAGTGTACGATGGCCGCGTCCTCGGGATCACTCCCCTGAGCCACTGCGACGAAAGCCCCTGCACCTATTTTGCGCAACGCCTTGAGATCAAACTCTCGGCGCTTCCAACCCTCGCTGGCTGCGAGTTTCTTGATACGATCACGATAGGCTCTCGGTGTGAGTTCATTCGCTGGCAGCACCGTCAACTCGCGGGCCAACAGATTCCCCTCCGCCTTAGAACGCAACAATGCAAAACCGTCATCCATCTTGTACCCATTTAACACGATTCTGGCGAGTGGACTCTTGCCCGTTTTTTTCTTGCCAGTCTTCCGCAGCGGTAGCAGTGATCCATTGACCCATGCGGTATAAACGACCAATTCCGCAAAGGTACGCCTCTGATCAGAATCGCCATAAACCGCAAGATGGATCTCTGATGGCCCCTCTTCTAACAGCAACTGTACAGCCTTACGAACGCATGTCTGTTGGTCGTATTGAGTTTTTTCTATGTCCAGCATGACCCAAGTACACAATGCACCACTCTTGAGATTGGCACTCACCGGTGATTCGCTTATTTCATCCGGTTTCATCTTGCGCCGCAATAACAAAGCCTCCAGCGCATCCCTACCCGGGAAATCAGGTTTATCTGGAAGCCCATCCGACGGCTTATCTAATTTTGGAAGCATCACCAAGATATGTGTTGCCTGGGTGGATTGACTCAGGGGTGATGCATTTTGTGTCAGTGTCGCAAGCATTGGCGTCTGTCCCGTAAAATATCAGTTATCATTATATACGCCATGCTCAACTTTACTTGAGATGGCTTTCCCCCAAGAAACCTTATCGACCTCTGACATCCGACCTCCCATGCGCCAATACCTCGAACTGATGCAACATGTACGTGACCATGGGCACACGAAGTCCGACCGAACTGGGACTGGCACACTCTCCGTATTTGGTTATCAGATGCGGTTCGATCTGTCTGAAGGGTTCCCCCTGGTGACGACCAAGAAGTGCCATCTAAAATCCATTATTCACGAGCTGCTGTGGTTCCTTCAAGGGGACACCAATACCAAATACCTCAAGGATAATGGAGTCTCTATCTGGGATGAATGGGCCGACCCGAACGGCGATCTCGGCCCAATCTATGGCCACCAGTGGCGCTCATGGCCGGGTGCGGATGGACGGCACATTGATCAGATCACTCAGGTCATCGAACAGATCAGGAATACGCCAGACTCCAGACGTATGATCGTTTCGGCTTGGAATGTAAGCGAACTAAATAAGATGAGGCTACCACCCTGTCATGCTTTCTTTCAGTTCTATGTCGCAGATGGAAAACTCTCCTGCCAGCTTTATCAACGCAGTGCCGATATTTTTCTGGGTGTGCCCTTCAATATTGCCTCCTACGCATTATTAACATTGATGATGGCTCAAGTCTGCGAACTACAACCTGGTGATTTTGTCCACACTCTGGGTGATGCTCATCTCTATCTTAACCATTTAGATCAGGTTCAAGAACAATTGATCCGAGAGCCTAGGAGGTTACCAACGATGCAGCTAAATCCAGCAGTCAAGAGTATCTTCGATTTCACCTTTACAGACTTCACACTACAAGGCTACGACCCTCATCCGCCGATCAAGGCACCGGTCGCGGTATGACCCCACCGCATCTCTCTATTCTGGTGGCGATGGCAAAGAATCGCGTCATTGGCAAGAACAATACATTGCCGTGGCAACTTCCTCCAGACCTGAAGCGCTTCAAGCAACTCACCATGGGTCATCATATCGTCATGGGTCGCAAGACCTATGAATCCATCGGCAGACCCTTACCCGGGCGGACCAGCATCATCATCACCCGTCAAACTGACTATCAAGCGCCGGGTGCTATCGTGGTTGCTTCAATAGATCAAGCGCTAAAAGTTAGTAGTGAAGGTCAGGAGATAGATCAAGAGATCTTTGTCATCGGCGGCGCAGAGATCTACCAACAGGCTTTGGAATTGTGTCAGCGTATTTATATCACTGAGATTCAGCAAGAGTTCGATGGGGATACATTATTCCCAGAACTTAATCAGCAGGAATGGCGTGAAATCTCCCGCGAAAAGCATCGACTGAATGATGGCGGTGGATTTGAATACCACTTCGTGGTGCTCGACCGAGGAGAGTGATCAAACCCTCCTGACTTAATCAATAGAAGAGAGACTCAAAAAAATGGCGGAGCATCATGCTCCGCCATTTTTATCTACAGGAACCGTCTAAATCACGACCACATCAGGTAATGGAAAGCCATTAAAGTTACTGGCATAGGCCGTCGTGTAGGCGCCAGCATTGGGGATATAGATAAAGTCCCCCTCCTCAATATCTTCTGGCAGCATCTCATCACGCATCAGAATATCAACCGAATCACAAGTCGGTCCAGCAACACACCAAGAAATACAATGCCCTGTTCGGTCGGTCAGAATCTCATACCGCAGCCCCTCGGTGACCTCGATCACTCCACCAAACATTCCCGCATCCCAATACATCCATCGCTTGCCGTTACGAGTGGCTGTTCCTACCACACGACAGACAAAATAAGCCGCATCCGATACTAGATAACGACCAGGCTCAGCCATGACGTGGATATCATCCGGCAAATCGGCGATGGCCGCATTAATGATCTCCCCAATCACTTCAATCGAGGGGATAGGCTTTACATGACGTACCGGGTAGCCACCACCGATATTGAGCAGTCGCGGAGTCAGTCCGGCATGGCGCATATCAGCAAAGACTCTTTTTGAACGGTCGATCCCTTCCTGCCAGTTCTGCGGATTCCGGCACTGTGATCCCACATGGAACGTGACTCCAGCTAAATCTGCCTTGAGTTTAACGGCTTCAAGGATGATCTCTTTAATCTCAGCTGCATGTGTCCCAAATTTACCCGCCAATGGCCAATCACTTCCGATGTTTGGAGTGTCGATACGCAGATACATCTTCGCATCAGACTTCACACTAACAATCTTGCGTAACTCTTCTACACTGTCCAGCACGTACCACTCAACACCCTTAGCAGCAGCATATTCAAGATATGCCCGTGACTTCATCGGATTGCTGTAATAGATTTCCGCAGGGGCCACACCCAGGCTCAGCAGGAGATCCAGTTCGGCAATGGAGGCGATCTCAAAACCGACACCTTCCTCGATCAACGTTTTTAGCACACGTGGATCAGGATTGGCCTTTACTGCGTAGTGCGGATGCACTCGCGGCATGACAGCTTTGAAGCGACGGGCTTTGTTACGAACAATACTGCTGTCAACGAGCAAGAATGGTTTGCTGTAGCCCTTTTGCAGGGCCTCCTGGACATACTTAAAATCCAGGCTAACTTCGGGATGGGAGTCGAGCATGACTTCGGCTTCTACTTTTTTACGTAGAGCGGCGGTACTGGTTTGCATGAGATTCTTCCTCTAAGGAGGCGCTACGTTTCAGGAATATGGATATTGACCAGTTCAACCGAGGCGAAGTAGTTTGCTTGGCTTTTCATGATGACCCCCTGTGCAGTATTGATAGAGTACTGTGAAAAAAGCGAATTATAGTCCGCATTCTAGTGGAATCAAGTATTTTTTTAAGGTTATGAAAGGGCACTGTATCCCACTCGCAACGCCACAAAAAAGACATTTTATATCATGGAATTAGGATCGGTTCGAGGTGAGGGTATTGAAGCCTCTTGACAGTACGTCGGAACAGCCTTGGATTTTTGGAAAGTCGGGCAAGGCGTGCCGAGCCTGTCAGATCTTTGGGAGGGTCACGCCATGCTGACCCTGGTATTTTCCACCGCGATCTTTATAAGAGGTCTCACATACTTCGTCAGACTCGAAAAAGATCACCTGGGCCACACCCTCATTCGCATAAATTTTGGCGGGAAGTGGAGTCGTGTTAGAGAATTCCAGTGTCACGAATCCTTCCCACTCCGGTTCGAATGGAGTGACATTGACGATAATACCGCACCGGGCATAGGTAGACTTACCCAGGCAGATGGTCAGAACATTACGCGGGATACGGAAGTATTCAATGGTTCTGGCTAGTGCAAAGGAGTTAGGCGGGATGATGCAGACATCGTTCTTTACATCGACGAATGAGTTGGCATCAAAATTCTTGGGGTCGACGATGGTCGAGTTGATATTAGTAAACAGTTTGAACTCGTCTGAGCAGCGGATATCGTACCCATAGCTCGAGGTCCCGTAGGAGACAATCTTGTGACCGTTAGCCTCCTTAACCTGATTCGGCTCAAAGGGTTCTATCATGCCGTGATCCATCGCCATGCGTCGGATCCACTTGTCAGATTTTATGGTCATCTCTTAAAGGGCAATAAAGGTGAAGTATAAATAGATGGAATATGACCCATCCCTACAGACTCTCTAATTGTAATTACTCATCTACCTGATCAATTATCCTCGATCACAATCTTGGCGAATAATTCTGAGTAGTCCTGAGACAATTCGTCAACCTTTACCGCGATACGGCGGGCGATACTGCGGTAAATCTCTGCCACCTGTCCATCTGGATCCGCCACCACAGTGGGCCTGCCGGCATCTGTTTGCTCTCGGATCCTGATATCAAGCGGCAACGACCCCAGCAACTCCGTGCTGTAGTCTTTGCACATCTTATCACCACCACCCTCACCAAATATATGCTCCTCATGGCCGCAACTGGAGCAGATATGAGTGCTCATATTCTCAACGATACCGATGATCGGAATGCCCACTTTTTCAAACATCTTGAGACCCTTGCGTGCATCTAGTAGTGCAATATCTTGGGGGGTAGTGACAATGACGGCACCCGTCACCGGCACCTTCTGCGCCAGCGTCAGCTGAATATCGCCGGTCCCTGGAGGCATATCGATGATGAGATAGTCCACATCATGCCAGCGGGTCTCGTTGAGCAACTGTTGCAATGCCTGAGTCACCATCGGTCCGCGCCACACCATGGGTGAGTCAGCATCGATCAAGAGCCCGATTGACATCGCTTGGATGCCATGCGCCATCATCGGCTCCAAATTCTTACCATCGAGCGATTCAGGACGGCCTGTAATGCCCAGCATCTGTGGCTGTGAGGGGCCATAGATATCCGCATCGAGAATGCCGACAGATGCACCTTCCGAAGCGAGTGCCAAGGCCAGATTCACCGCAGTGGCAGACTTGCCAACTCCCCCCTTACCGGAGGCCACTGCAATAATATTCTTAACTCCTGGAATAAGTGTCACCCCACGCTGAACGCTGTGAGAGACAATCTTGCTAGAGACATCTACATTCACAGATCCAATGCCAGGGATGGTTGCAAGCTTATTAGCCACTTGCTTTCGGATGCTCTCGATTACACTCTTAGCCGGATAACCCAATACAATATCAAGCGCAACATTGCAGCCATCTATCCTGATATTTCGTGCCTCTTTGCCCTTTACATAATCCTTGCCGGTGCTGAGATCGGTGATCTCACTGAGTACGGACTGTACCTGCTGCTCCGAAATAACCACTCTGTAACTCCCTTATACTGAAACGGAAATAGTCGATCTTTAAACGTCCCGAATATTAACAAATATCGGGTTGGGTTATACAGTTTGTTACAATCTGCAGTTAGTGAATTCTTACAGGCATTTGATGAGTAAGCGAAAGATTCTGGTCACCTCCGCCCTGCCCTATGCCAATGGCAGCATTCACCTCGGTCACCTGGTGGAATATATCCAGACTGACATCTGGGTGCGCTTCCAGAAAATGCAAGGACACGAGGTGCATTATGTATGTGCGGACGATACTCACGGCACGCCCATCATGCTCCGTGCCGGGATAGAGGGCATCACCCCAGAAGCCCTAATTACACGGGTGCATGGTGAGCATCTGCGCGACTTCACCTGCTTTCATATTGAGTTCGATAACTATTACAGCACCCATTCCCCTGAGACTCGTCATTATTCTGAGGGTATCTATGGAAAACTGAAGGCCGCAGGACTCATTACATCACGTGCCGTCGAACAGTTCTATGATCCGGTCAAGCAGATGTTCCTACCAGACCGCTTTATCAAGGGGGAGTGTCCAAAATGCGGCGCTAAGGACCAGTATGGCGACAACTGCGAATCCTGTGGTGCGGCTTATGTCCCCACCGATCTAAAAAATCCATATTCCGCAGTAACGGGTGCCGTTCCTGTCAGAAAGGCCTCGGATCACTTCTTCTTCAAGCTATCGGATGACCGCTGCGTAAACTTTCTGCGCAGATGGACCACCTCGGGCACACTTCAAAATGAAGCATCCAACAAGATGCGAGAGTGGCTCGGAGAGACTGGCGAGAATAAACTCTCTGATTGGGATATTTCACGGGACGCGCCGTACTTCGGTTTTGAAATTCCAGGTGAGCCAGGGAAATACTTCTACGTATGGCTTGATGCACCGGTCGGTTACATGGGTAGCTTTAAGAAACTATGCAACGACAAGGGTATCGATTTTGATGAATTCTGGAAGAAAGATTCAACTGCTGAGCTTTATCACTTCATTGGCAAGGATATCCTGTATTTCCACGCCCTATTCTGGCCGGCAATGCTGGAAAATGCGGGGTACCGCACACCGAGCAAAATCTTCGCGCACGGCTTTCTGACTGTAAACGGCGAGAAGATGAGCAAATCTCGCGGCACCTTCATCACCGCCGAGAGTTACTTGCAGCAGGGGCTTAATCCAGAATGGCTGCGCTACTACTATGCTGCCAAACTTAATGCCACCATGGAAGATATCGATCTGAATTTGGAGGACTTTGCTGCACGAGTAAACTCGGATTTAATTGGAAAATACATCAATATTGCCAGCCGTTGCGCGGGATTTCTCACCAAGCATTTCGACGGACATCTCCTACCCCTTGTTAGTCAGTCCTCCTCAGTTGCAGAGATTAACCTTGAAAAAAATCTGGTTTCCGCCAGTGAGACTATTGCGCTTTACTATACCGAGCGAGATTATGGCAAGGCGGTGCGCGAGATCACTCGACTGATGGATATCGCCAATCAATATGTCGATGAGAATAGACCCTGGGAACTCGCCAAAGATGCGGCGCAGAAAGACCGGTTGCAAGTAGTTTGTAGCGCTGCCATTCGCGCATTTGTGATACTCACCATTTACTTAAAACCGGTTCTTCCACATCTGGCTCGGCGCGTTGAGACTGATCTTCTAGGTCTTGAACAGTCACTAGATTGGGCCGCGGTTTCCAACTGCTCACTTGAGCGCATTCTGCCTTATAAGCATCTCATGTCCCGTATCGATCCCAATCAAACTGCTGTACTGATTGAAGCTGGCAAGGGAAGCCTCACACCTGCTATAACTCAACCACATTCACAACAGCAGCATGCTCAACACCAGGAGAATATCGTCGAAACCATCACCCTTCCCACCACCATCAGTATCGATGAATTTACTAAAATTGATTTACGCGTCGCGCGGATCATCAACGCCGAACTGGTGGAAGGTGCAGACAAATTACTTAAACTGACGCTGGACATTGGCACCGAACAGCGCACCGTCTTTGCGGGAATAAAGTCCGCTTATGATCCAGAAAAATTGAAGGGAAGACTGACCGTGATGGTGGCCAATCTTGCACCACGCAAGATGAAGTTTGGTCTATCGGAGGGAATGGTTCTGGCAGCCGGTGATGGCAATGGGCTCTATCTCTTAAGCCCTGACGAGGGCGCACAACCCGGGATGCGAATCAAGTAGCAATTAATGCGATGGCAGCCGCGGGCTAACGCAGCCGGTGACTGACCCACAGAGCGGCAGTAAATAACAATACCGCCCCCGCCTGGTGCGCAGCCGCCAGGTGCAAGGGAACAACCAGTAATAACGTGGCAATGCCCAAGCTAATCTGCACCACCAGCATGATGAGTAGCAGATTGCACGCCCGTCGGGTTGAAGGTGGGAGTGGTAACTGCCTCGATCTGAACCAAAATAGCGGGACCAGAAATGCCAGCATCCAAGCAATCATGCGGTGATCAAACTGGACTGTTGCCATATTATCGAAAAAATTCCGATACCAAGGCTCCAGTATGAATATATCCGTCGGAATGAAGTGTCCATTCATCAGCGGAAAAGTATTATATGCAAGACCAGCCCGGATGCCAGCAACGAACCCCCCTGATAAAATCATAATAAAAATCAGCGTGGTCAGTCCCCGAGAAAAACGACGTAAACTCTGTAATCGCTCGTCTCCGTGTAATGATCCCTTAGGAAAGAGTAGCCCCAACGCTACCCATAGCATCGCAGCATAAATGATGAAGGCCAATCCCAAATGAGCTGTCAGGCGGTATTGACTGACATGGGGGTTATCCACCAGACCGCTCTTTACCATGTACCAACCCATCGCCCCCTGCAAACCACCCAGCAGAAAGATTCCTGCTAGCTTTAGGCCCAGTGATCGATCGATCCCCTTGCGTGCGACAAAATATACAAAGGGAATGAAGAATGCCAATCCAATGCCTCGACCCAGCAAGCGGTGAAAGTACTCCCACCAGAAAATCCCCTTGAACTCATCTAGGCTCATTCCCTGATTAACTTTTTTATACTGAGGGGTCTGATGGTACTTTTCGAAAACCGCCTCCCAGTCGCTTTGACTGAGGGGGGGTAAGGTGCCGATGATGGGCTGCCACTCGACGATAGACAGTCCAGAGTTGGTCAGACGCGTGACGCCTCCAACCACCACCATGGCAAATACCAGAGCACAACAGGCCAATAACCAGACGGCAACAGATCTTTGCATGACGGTATATCTTCGAAAAATAAGTTGAAACTGATTTTAAACGTTACTTCACACGCATGAGACGCTGCTTGTCACGCACCCATTCTTTCTGCTTCTCGGACTCACGTTTATCGTGCTGCTTCTTACCCTTGGCAAGACCAATTTCAAGTTTGATCTTGCCACCCTTGTAGTGCATATCCAGAGGCACCAGTGTGTAACCTGCACGGTCCACTCGACCAATGAGATTTTCGATTTCGGCAGCGTGTAGTAGCAACTTGCGAGTCCGTACTGGATCCGGATCGATGTGCGTGGATGCTGTTGGAAGGGCACTGATATGGCATCCGATGAGGAATAATTCTCCATTACGGACAATGACATACGCCTCTTTAATCTGCACTCGTCCCGCACGGATCGCCTTGACTTCCCAGCCCTCGAGGATCAGGCCTGTTTCGTATCTTTCCTCGATGAAATAATCGTGAAAGGCTTTCTTATTCTGAACGATACTCATGTAGGAGACGAAAGCTGATGAATTTCACGCGAGTTTCGTGTATTTTAACAGCTTTTCCAAACCACCTCATCGGATCAAGGTACTTTATCTCATGGCTGAAATTGAGAAATCAGTTCTGGTAAGTCACTCGGCGAGCAGAATGTTCGCGCTGGTAGATGCGGTTGAGGACTACCCAAAGTTCCTGCCTTGGTGCGGAGGTTCATCCGTTATTCCTCAGGATGATCGCATCACTCATGCAACCGTCATGATTGATTATCATCACGTCAAGCATAGCTTCACTACAGAAAACACGCGGCAGATGGCCGAATTGATTGAGATGAAACTCCTGGATGGACCATTTGAACACCTGGATGGCCAGTGGCGATTCGTTCCACTGTCGGAGGATGCCTGCAAGGTGGAGTTCCGTTTGCACTACACCTTCTCGCATAAAATACTGGAGAAACTGGTAGGACCGGTATTCTTCATCATCGCGAATAGTTTTGTAGACGCTTTTGTCCATCGCGCGGAGCAGGTTTATGGAGAGACATGAACGAACCGATCATGATCGAGGTGATCTATGCGCTACCGCATGAGCAAGTTCTACAAAAGTTGACCGTGCCCATCGGCACAACGGCCGGACAGGCGGTAGAGCTTTCAGGGATTAAGGAGGTACTGTCTGGGGTCGATCTGTCTCACAATCATCTGGGTATATTCGGCAAACTAGTCAGACCTGAGATGGTCCTTCGCAATCGAGACCGTGTGGAGATCTACCGGCCATTAGCAATCGACCCCAAAGAGGCACGCAGAAGACGTGCTCAAGAGGCAAAAATTCCTAGCAAGAAATCTACAGAAACGACACAACGATAGTAAACGGTAATAATCGACCATGCTTCATCGAACTCTGCTCTTCTAACAAACCACCTGTTTAAGCCCAACTGGGTCGTTTGCCTGGAACCCTTGGGTTTAGCTATAATGCTACTTTGTAAAGGGCACTATTATGCGACTGGTTAAGAAGGCACTTACCTTTGATGATGTTTTGCTGCTTCCTGCCCACTCCGTAGTTTTACCCCGCGATGTAAAGCTTGCTACAAAACTAACCCGCAGCATCTCTCTCAATATCCCACTGGTATCAGCAGCCATGGACACGGTTACCGAGTCGCGGCTTGCAATTGCCCTCGCTCAAGAGGGTGGGATCGGCATCATCCACAAGAATATGCCGACAGAATCTCAGGCGGCCCATGTCACTAAGGTCAAACGGTTTGAAAGTGGGGTAGTGAAGGACCCCATCACCATTCCTCCGAGCATGACAGTGCGGGAAGTGCTCAACCTCACCCGCCATCACAAGATCTCAGGTCTACCGGTAGTGGAAGGATCCAGAGTGGTCGGTATCGTCACCAACCGAGATCTACGGTTCGAGACCAATCTAGACCAACCTATCAGAGCAATCATGACGCCGAAAGACCGACTGGTGACTGTGAAGGAGGGGACTAGCCGTGAAGAGGCCATGGCACTACTTCACCAACATCGATTGGAAAGAGTGCTGGTGGTGAATTCTAATTTCGAATTGTGCGGGCTGATTACCGTAAAAGATATCATCAAGACGTCCGAACACCCCAATGCCTGTAAGGACGACCTCGGACGTCTACGTGTGGGTGCCGCCATCGGTGTTGGCGAGGGCAGCGATGAGCGCGCCGAAGCGCTGGTCGAGGCGGGTGCAGACGTGCTCATCGTGGATACTGCACACGGCCACTCACAGAGTGTTCTTGAGCGGGTTCAATGGGTCAAGAAACGGTTCCCGCATATCCAGGTGATTGGGGGCAATATTGCCACGGCGGCAGCTGCGAAAGCACTCGTAGACCACGGAGCCGATGGAGTGAAAGTCGGTATTGGCCCCGGATCAATCTGTACTACACGCATCGTTGCAGGAGTCGGAGTACCTCAGATCACCGCAATTCAAAATGTTGCCGACGCATTGACCGGAACAGGCGTACCAATGATCGCCGATGGCGGCATCCGCTACTCCGGTGACATTGCCAAGGCAATTGCTGCCGGGGCCAACTCAGTCATGCTGGGAGGTTTATTTGCAGGTACTGAAGAATCCCCCGGAGATATTGAGTTATTCCAAGGTAGGTCCTATAAAACCTACCGCGGCATGGGCTCACTTTCCGCCATGCAGCAAGGCTCCAGCGACCGATATTTCCAGCAAGCAGAGCGGGATGCTGAAAAGCTGGTGCCAGAAGGTGTAGAGGGTCGCGTTCCCTTCAAGGGCAGTGTGATCGCAGTCATCCATCAGCTCATCGGTGGTGTTCGCTCCGGCATGGGCTATCTCGGCTGCGGCACCATCGATGAAATGCACAATAAGGCTGAGTTTGTTGAGATCACCTCCGCTGGGATCCGTGAATCCCATGTGCACAACGTGCAGATCACCAAGGAAGCCCCGAACTATCACGTGGAATAGGGATATGCATCAAAAAATCCTTATCCTTGATTTTGGCTCCCAGTACACTCAGCTGATCGCCCGCCGCATTCGCGAAACCAACGTCTATTGCGAACTCCATTCCTACGACGTAACTGATCAGTTCATTCGAGAATTCTCTCCCCAAGGAATCATCCTCTCCGGCGGCCCTGCCTCAGTTACCGAGGATGAGACACCACGGGCCCCTCAAGTCGTATTCGAGTTAGGCGTTCCTGTACTCGGCATCTGCTACGGCATGCAAACCATGGCGGCACAGCTGGGGGGGGCTGTTGAAACTTCCAAAGTACGCGAATTCGGTTATGCCGAGATACAGTCGCAAGGAGATTCCGCTCTACTAAAAAACATTCATGACCGTTCCAGCTCGCAGGACCAACGATTTCTGGATGTATGGATGAGCCATGGCGATAAAGTGGCTGTACTGCCCAAAGGATTCAGTGTCATGGCAAATAACTCCGCCACACCTATCGCTGCAATGGCAGATGAAGTACGCCGATTCTATGGTGTGCAGTTTCACCCCGAGGTCACCCATACCCTGCAAGGCAAAGTCATCATCGAGCGATTTGTCCATGACATTTGCGGAATCGGTTTTGACTGGAACATGCCTAACTATATCGATGAAGCAATCGGAAAAATTCGTTCAAAAGTAGGTAAAGACGAAGTAATTCTTGGCTTATCGGGTGGAGTAGATTCATCGGTAGCGGCGGTCCTGATCCAGCGTGCCATTGGTAAACAACTAACCTGTGTATTCGTGGACAATGGCCTACTGAGACTGAACGAGGCCGAACAAGTAATGGACACCTTCTCCAAGAATCTAGGGCTGAAGGTGATCCATATCGATGCCAGTGCAGAATTTCTCAAACATCTACAGGGAGTCACTGACCCGGAGCAGAAACGCCGCATCATCGGGCGTGAGTTTGTCGAAGTCTTTCAGCGTGAGTCTGCCAAGATCCCTAATGCCAAGTGGTTAGCACAGGGGACAATTTACCCCGATGTAATTGAATCGGCCGGTGGCAAGACTAAAAAAGCACACACCATAAAATCTCACCACAATGTCGGCGGACTGCCCGATACACTGCATTTGAAATTGCTTGAGCCATTACGAGAATTATTTAAAGATGAAGTCCGTGAACTCGGAATCGCACTAGGATTACCGCATGAAATGGTCTTCCGACACCCATTCCCTGGTCCGGGGCTTGGGGTACGTATCCTTGGTGAAGTTAAATACGAATATGCCGAGCTATTACGACGCGCTGATTCAATCTTTATCGAGGAGCTTCATGCCTCCGGTTGGTATGAAAAGACATCACAAGCATTCAGCGTATTTTTACCCGTAAAATCGGTAGGGGTCATGGGTGATGGACGGACTTATGAGTACGTGATTGCGTTAAGGGCCGTCCAAACACAGGACTTTATGACCGCACATTGGGCAGAATTACCCTATTCCTTGCTAGGTAAAGTTTCTAATCGCATCATCAATGAAGTACGCGGCATCAACCGAGTGGTATACGATATCTCTGGGAAACCGCCTGCAACGATCGAGTGGGA
>JBAWVG010000028.1:0-20534 GCA_037147395.1 Nitrosomonadaceae bacterium
ACTGATTCGTAATCAGTAGGTCAGAGGTTCGATTCCTCTCAACAGCACCAATATCCACCACCCTTGCGGGACTTTCGGCTCTCCTGCCCCGAGCATATCTTACGAAATATAATCGTTATATAAAATCAGGCCAGTCGCTCAATAGCATGAAAAAACTAATTGGGCGGCGGTTGTAAAAAAGAGATATTCGCTTAAAATCGGCGAAAAGCTTCAATCATCTAGACATTAAAGACTGGTTTTGGCATAATTGCGCCCATGAGACCGCAAGTTGCCCCCTTCCAAAAAATCCTTGTCTTGCATGGCCCTAACTTAAATATGCTGGGAACTCGCGAGCCGGAAATTTATGGCCGAATCACGCTCGACGAAATTAACGGAAGTTTAAGCAAGATAGCGAAAGATGGGGGATCTTCCCTACAAAGCTTTCAGAGTAATTCCGAATCAGACTTAATTAGCCGAATTCAGCAGACAGTCGGAGATGAGACCGACTTTATTATAATTAATCCGGCAGCATTTACACACACCAGCGTTGCTCTGCGAGATGCTTTGGTAGCAGTGAAGTTACCATTTATTGAGGTTCATCTTTCAAACATCTTTGCACGTGAGAGTTTTCGTAAAGAGTCCTATTTTTCAGACATAGCCTTGGGTGTTATTAGCGGCCTAGGGCATAGGGGCTATGAACTGGCCTTGGAGTACGCATTAACTACCCGATAGGGGCAAATTTAAAATGGTATCGGTTCTAAGCTTATCAAAACTATAGATAGGACAGCCATGGAATATCCAGAATCAACCCTTAAGAATAAAACAGCATGCCAACAGGCTCTGAATGCTAAAAATGTCAAAACTCAGAGACTCATAACGAGAGAACTATCATGGATCTAAGAAAGCTAAAAAAACTGATTGAGTTGGTTGAGGAGTCTGGGATTGGTGAGCTGGAAATAACTGAGGGCGAAGAAAAGGTTCGCATCAGCAAGTCAGGATCAATGGTGCAAAGCTACGTAAACTCACCAGCGATCCTACAGGCAGCCCCTATAACTACATCAACTGCTATCCAAGAAACAGAGGTGGTGGCAGAGGAGGTATTGCCAGCGGGACATATGGTGAAGTCCCCAATGGTGGGTACTTTTTACCGTTCATCCGCGCCTGGTGCAAATGCATTTGTAGAGGTGGGACAATCGGTTAAGGAGGGGGATACTCTCTGCATCATCGAGGCAATGAAACTGCTCAATGAGATTGAGTCTGATAAGACTGGGGTGATCAAGGCAATCCTGATAGAAAATGGTCAGCCGGTAGAGTATGGCGAGCCGTTATTTGAAGTTGAGTGATGGCCGAGGGATCGACGCAGCACTATGCAATAAAAAGCAGATCAGAAGTTAGCCCAACCGTAAGTTAAACAATATTCCATAGATAGACATGTTCGAAAAAATACTTATAGCCAATCGTGGTGAAATTGCCTTACGTATTCAGAGGGCATGTCGCGAGATGGGAATTAAGACGGTGGTAGTGCACTCCGAGGCAGATGCTGAGGCTAAGTATGTCAAGCTTGCTGATGAGTCCGTTTGTATTGGGCCTGCGCCATCAGCTCAGAGCTATCTCAACATTCCAGCCATCATCAGTGCGGCCGAAGTAACCGATGCTGAGGCGATTCATCCTGGCTATGGGTTCCTTTCTGAGAATGCTGACTTCGCGGAGAGAGTTGAAAAAAGTGGATTTGTATTCATTGGCCCTCGCGCGGAAACGATACGGCTGATGGGGGACAAGATCAGTGCAAAAAATGCGATGAAAAGGGCGGGCGTACCCTGCGTGCCCGGATTCGACGGACCGCTACCTGAGTCGGCAGAAGAAATAAAAAAGATTGTTCGAGGTATTGGATATCCAGTAATTATTAAGGCGTCAGGTGGAGGTGGCGGGCGCGGAATGCGGGTAGTACACACGGAAGCGGCGCTACTAAACGCGGTCATCATGACCCGTAATGAAGCTCAAGCGGCATTTGGCAATCCGGTTGTTTACGCTGAGAAGTTCCTGGAGAATCCCCGGCATATAGAGTTTCAGGTGCTCGTGGATGAGCACAGGAATGCGTTGCACTTAGGTGAGAGGGACTGCTCAATGCAGCGCCGTCACCAGAAAATCATCGAAGAGGCGCCGGCATTTGGAATCACGCCTCGGCAACGGGATAAGATTGGTACGCGTTGCGCAGACGCCTGTCGTAGCATCGGTTATCGTGGTGTAGGAACGTTTGAATTCTTGTTTGAGAAGAACGAATTTTATTTCATAGAGATGAACACGAGGTTGCAGGTCGAGCACCCAGTTACGGAGGCTGTGACGGGGATCGATCTGGTTCAGGCACAGATCCGCGTTGCTGCGGGTGAGAAGCTGAGTTTGCGCCAGCGTAATATCGTAATAAAAGGATTTGCAATTGAGTGTCGGATAAATGCAGAGGACCCTTATAAACTCACACCATCGGCTGGACGCATCACGCAGTATCATGCGCCAGGCGGGCCCGGTATTCGTGTGGATTCACATATTTATCAGCATTATATGGTGCCTCAATATTACGACTCCATGATTGGGAAAGTAATCGCCTATGGAGATACGCGGGACCAGGCGATTGCCCGGATGCGTATTGCTCTATCCGAAATGGGGGTTGGTGGCATAAAGACGAATATCCCACTTCACCTCGATCTATTGTCAGACGCCGCTTTCCTAAGTGGTGGAACCCCGATCCATTATCTAGAGCAGAAGCTCGCAAATCACAATAAATTGGCTTAGAGCATAAATCCCCATCTGGGCAGTCAAGAGATACAATGACGGCCCATCAAGCTACTAAATCAATTTTACGCCGATAGACGTAATCGTTAATCAAGAATATGTCCTGGATCTCAATCACGATAGAGACCGATGCTGCCCATGCCGAAGTACTAAGCGACGCGTTACTTGAGATGGGGGCATTGTCAGTCGATATACAAGACGCTGCCGCAGGCACAGACCTTGAGCAGCCATTATTCGGAGAGCCCGGCGAGCCAGCAGAAAAAAAAATCTGGCAGTCAGCGAAAATAACAGCAATATTAGCGACAGATGCTGATGTGGAAGAATTTATCAGAGCTGCTTCTCAAGCGGCCGAAATTACAAGCTTGCCGGTGTACCGTGTAGATGAGTTGCCAGAACAGGATTGGGTGAGGATGAGTCAGGATCAATTCACCCCAATTAAGATTTCATCGAGACTGTGGATTGTGCCGAGTTGGCATCAGGCACCTGATTCCGAGGCGATTAATCTAACGCTTGACCCGGGACTTGCTTTTGGGACGGGGAGTCACCCTACCACTCAGTTATGCCTAGCTTGGTTAGACGAAAATTTGAGGGGCGGTGAAGATGTGTTGGATTATGGATGTGGTTCCGGCATCCTCGCCATAGCAGCCTTGAAGTTGGGGGCGAGACAGGCGGTAGGAGTAGACATTGACCCTCAGGCGATTGTGGCAAGCCAAGATAACGCATCCCGCAACCAAATAGAGCAAAAGAAGGCACAGTTTTATACAGCACATACCGAACTCCAACTGGCAAAGACAACAACAGGTTGGGCAGATGTAGTCGTCGCGAATATCTTAGCAAACCCATTGAAAATATTAGCACCATTACTAATGAGCATGACGCGCAGGGGTGGAACAATTGTTCTCTCTGGTATCCTTAAGGATCAATCTGAAGATGTTGAAAAAGTCTATCGTCAATGGTTTAAGATGCGGAACGCAGGAGAGCGAGAGGGGTGGGTGCTGTTAACGGGGACAAGAAAATGAAGTCCAAGTCACTTGTAAGAAATCAAATATGGCGCTGGTAACACGCTGCCCAAACTGCGATACCACATTTCGCGTCACCGCTCAGCACTTGAAGGCACATGGGGGCGATGTGCGGTGTGGAAGCTGTGCTCATATATTTAATGGGTTTGCCACACTGACGACGGTGCAAGAAACGAAGGGCGATGAACCATCGGTAGACTTAAAGGGCGTCAAATCAGACACCATCACTGTAACCGGTGTCAAAGAAATGGGGTCATCAAGACCCAATTCTGATCACGAGTTAAGAGTTGCAGGGGAATTAGACCCAATCTCATCAACAGTTCCGCGAGACATAGCCCGAGAGACCCCTGATGCAGATAACCTGACAATCGAGCGGGAGTTCTATGAACTCTCAGAGCCACGCAAAAATCAAGGCGGTTGGATTGCAGTAAGTATATTTTTAGTGATCATGCTGGCGGGGCAGTTAATCTACTCATACCGGTCTGAAATTTCTATTCAAGTTCCGAGTGCACGTCCCTACTTGGAAAATTACTGTGAGCTTTTAGGATGTACAGTTCCGTCATCACAACAATCGGATCTGTTGAGTATTGAGTCATCTGATTTAAAGTCAGATCCTACTACGGGCGACGAGGCTGCAGTATTGACAGCAGTACTTCGAAACTACGCACCAATCCCTCAAGCGTATCCAATGCTCGAACTGACTCTGACCGACGTTCATGAACAAGCGCTTGCGAGTCATATCTTCAAGCCAAATGAGTATCTCGGTAGAGAGATGAGACCAGAACAGACGATAGCAGCAGGGCAGGAGGTTGAGATCAGGTTACGTCTAGATATCGGCGGCCTAAATGTGGCGGGTTATAAATTATTCTTACTCTACCAGTAACCATCAGGTTAGAAATGAACCGCTTTTTAGACGGTAGCAATCGCAACAGGGGCGTGATTAGGGAGCTGTGAAGAGCCCATATTTAGATTAGAATCGACAACCAGTCAAACCAAGCGCTGACCCCCCGAGCAGAATGAAATCAGAAAACCTAGTCGAGATTAAAGACCTAAATTTTTCTTATGGTGACCGTGCCATCTTGAAGGGCATCAATATGACGATGCATAGAGGCAAGGTTATCGCCATTATGGGCGGGAGTGGGTGTGGCAAGACCACTTTATTGCGGTTGATCGGGGGTGCAGTAACGCCGTCATCTGGTAGCGTCAAGGTTGCTGGTCAAGTGGTGCATGATCTCAGCAGGGATGAGTTGTTTCAGATGCGCCGTAAGATGAGTATGCTCTTCCAGTTTGGCGCACTCTTCACGGACCTTTCTGTCTTTGACAATGTGGCATTTCAGATGAGAGAGCATACCAACTTGCCGGAAGCAGTAATTCGTGATCTGGTGCTAATGAAGCTGCATGCTGTTGGTCTGCGGGGTGCACATAAACTAATGCCAGCGGAGCTATCTGGCGGGATGGCGAGAAGAGTAGCGTTAGCCAGGTCGATTGCACTTGACCCATTGCTCATCATGTATGATGAACCATTCACGGGGCTCGACCCAATCTCATTGAGTGTGATCGGCAGTCTTATTCGTCGACTGACAGATGCCTTAGGCATGACCTCAATCGTTGTAACCCATGACGTGCAGGAATCGCTGAAAATAGTTGACTATGTCTACTTCATATCAGAGGGCGTGATAGCGGCGCATGGAACGCCGAAAGAGGTTCAGGAATCAATCGCGCCCTTTGTTCACCAGTTTGTTCACGGAGAAGAGGATGGTCCGGTACCTTTTCACTACCCCGCGAGCGCGTACGCACGCGACCTGAGAATGGGGGGAAGTGTTGCCTAGGAGGATCGTTCTCGGCATTCAGGGTGTCGGTCACCGGGTGATAGAGAGTGTCTGGCGATTGGGCCGTGCTAGCCGTTTTTTTATGTTGATGTTGGTGAAGTCGGGTACCAGCATGAGACGGTTTCGACTCGTCATCAGGGAGATCTACTTTACAGGGGTCTTGTCTCTGATCATCATCGTGGTGTCTGGTCTATTTGTGGGCATGGTGCTGGGTTTACAGGGGTATGAGACCCTGCAAAAATATGGATCCGAGTCTGCCGTGGGGACACTGGTTGCGCTCTCCCTCGTGAGGGAACTGGGCCCAGTGGTGGCAGCATTGCTGTTTGCGAGCCGAGCCGGCTCTGCCATCACCGCAGAGATCGGTCTGATGAAGGCCACCGAGCAATTGGCTGCAATGGAGATGATGGCGGTGGATCCGATGGCACGTGTGGTTGCTCCTCGATTCTGGGCGGGGGTAATCTCGATGCCATTTCTAGCGGCGATGTTTTCATCAGTGGGTGTGTTTGGTGGTTACTTGGTGACGGTGGTGCTGATCGGCGTGGATGAGGGATCATTTTGGTCACAGATGCAGAATGCTGTTGATTTTAGATACGACATTGTCAATGGCATCATCAAGACTTGTGTATTTGGGGTGGCGGTAACAGCGATCGCAGTATTCGAGGGGTATGACGCGCCCCCTACAGCGGAGGGAGTGTCCGGCGCAACCACACGGACGGTGGTGACATCGTCTTTGGCGATTCTTGGGCTGGATTTTGTTTTGACCGCATTCATGTTTAGAGGGATGAGCTGATGCAGCGGACAACAATGGATTTATGGGTGGGGTTATTTGTTGCGGCCGGGATTGGAGCGCTGTTGGTGTTGGCGCTGAAAGTCGGAAACATGGGTACATATAGTGCCGCACAGAGCTATACGTTGATGGGAAGTTTTGAGAATATTGGAGGCTTAAAGCCTCGAGCCCCAGTGAAGAGTGCTGGGGTAGTGGTGGGTCGGGTGCTGGATATTCAGTTTAACCCGGAAACATTTGATGCCGTAGTTACAATGAGCGTCGATACCCGCTACCAGTTTCCTAAAGATACATTTGCCAGCATCCTGACGTCCGGACTTTTGGGTGAGCAGTATATTGGCCTTGCGGCGGGTGGTGATGAGGTCATGCTGAAGAGTGGTGATAAGATCATGAAGACTAACTCGGCGATGGTGTTGGAGGAGATGATCGGACGATTCTTATTCAACAAGGCATCAGAGAATAAAGATGGGAAGAATTAATACGGACTCAAATGCACGACCCTTGACTAGGGTCCGTGGTGAGGTGACTTGATCTAAATGAGGGAAGAATGAAGAAGATAAATTTAGGTATCTCTGTACTTGTGACAGCATGGTTACTGGCGTTCCCCGTATCGGCTGCAGAAATTTCGCCCGATACATTGGTCGATACAACCGCTCAGGAGGTGCTCGCCATTATCAGGCAAGATAAAGATATACGGGCAGGACATACCGGCAAGATTCTTAATCTGGTGGAGGCTAAAGTGTTGCCACACTTCAACTTCACACGGATGACCCGTTTGTCGATGGGAAAAAATTGGAACGCAGCCAGTCCTGAGCAGCAGCAAGAGCTGGTGAAGGAGTTCCGCGCCTTGCTAGTTCGAACCTATTCCAATGCTTTGGCCAGTTATCGCGATCACCAGATTAAGGTAGAGCCAGCGAGAGTGAAGCCGAGCGATACGGATATTACCGTTAAGACTCAGGTGATGGAGGAGCATGGTCAGGTGCCCGTGCCGATTGATTACAGCATGGAGAGGTCTGCTGATGGCTGGAAGGTATACGATGTAACGGTGGCCGGAGTTAGTCTGGTAACTAATTATCGAGGCTCATTCAATACTCAGATTCGAGATGGGGGGGTTGTAAAGTTACTTAAGACCTTGCAGGACAAGAACCGAGGTTTAGAGGCCAGGGATAAAGAGAATAAGACCGTTGCAAAATAATCATTGGTGGCGAAAGATATGATCTTGCGCGACGGAAATCGGCTAATCGTTAAAGGTGCCATCACCATTGAAAATGTCGTCACACTGACCGAGCAGGGGTTGACCATGTTTAACCGAGAGGGCTGCGTGGTTGATTTGCAACAGGTGACGGAGGTCGACTCATCCGCCGTCAGTATGTTACTAGAGTGGCAGCGCAGGTCACATAGCCATAACGGGCAGATTCAATTTGCCAATCTGCCGGAGACATTAAAAAGTCTCGCCCAGTTGTACGGTGTCTCTGAGTTGATTCCGATGTGCTAAAGACAATAGAGAACGACCAGAAAAAGGGTTGTCACTAAAGTAAAATCAGCAGTCGGATCTATTCCTTACCCATCTGTACACGAATTAAATCCTTCAAATGACCCCGGCAGTTGAGGTTAATCAGGTAAAGAAGCGATTCGGAACGTTGATCGCTTTGGAGGGGATCGATCTCCAGATCGATCAAGGAGAGTTTTTTGCGTTACTCGGACCTAATGGGGCAGGTAAGACCACGCTCATCCACATCTTGGCGGGTCTAACACTAGCTAGCAGTGGAACGGCTCGGGTTATGGGGCATGACGTAGTCACTGGGTATCAAGAGGCCCGCCGTCTCCTCGGTGTAGTACCGCAGGAACTGGTGTTCGATCCATTTTTTACTGTAAGAGAGACGCTGGTCATTCAGTCTGGCTATTATGGACTGAAGAAGAATGACTCCTGGATAGACGAAATAATTCATCGTCTGGATCTGACAGAAAAAGCAAACACGAACATGCGAGCCCTATCCGGAGGAATGAAGAGACGGGTATTGGTGGCTCAAGCACTGGTGCATAAGCCCCCTGTCATTGTCTTGGATGAACCCACCGCAGGGGTCGATGTGGAGCTGCGCCAGGGTCTGTGGCGCTTTATCCAAGAGTTGAACAAAGATGGGCACACCATCGTCCTGACAACCCATTATTTAGACGAAGCTGAGGTCCTATGCAATCGAGTAGCGATGTTGAAACAGGGAAAGATCGTTGCGCTCGATACCACTCAGAATCTCATTAACAGCATATCCGGTATCTCAATACGATTAAGGTTATCGCCCGGCCCAATACCCGTCGCGCTAGAGCCTTTGGTACGCAGTAGAAGTGAGGGGTATTGCACCCTGACAGTAAAGGAATATTCGGAGATTGAACAGGTATTGGGTGCGTTGCGGAAGGCGCAATTGCAGGTGCTGGAGATGAAGCTAATGCAGCCAGATCTGGAAGAGGTCTTCGTCAAGATCGTGGGCAGCAAGTCAGATCAGAAGCAGCTATGACTGGCTTCTACACGCTCTTACATAAGGAGGTGCAGCGGTTTTGGAAGGTGAGCCTACAGACCATCCTTGCACCCATGCTGACAACTTTGCTCTACCTACTAATATTCTCCCATGTGCTGGAAGAGCATGTGCAGATTTATCCCGGTGTGGCGTATACAGTGTTTTTGATTCCGGGTTTGGTGATGATGTCGGTGTTACAAAATGCATTTGCAAACTCGTCATCCAGCCTAATTCAGTCACGAGTCACTGGTAATATCGTATTTGTACTGCTCTCGCCACTCTCGCACCGTGATTTTTTTATGGCGTATGTGTTGGCATCAGTAGTGCGGGCGGGAGTGGTGGGAATAGGAGTATATCTAGTGACATGGTGTTTCTTTGACGTACCGTTACGTTCACTAACATGGGTACTACTATTTTCTCTGTTAGGGAGTGCTTTGCTAGGAACGCTGGGAATTATTGCTGGAATTTGGGCAGAAAAGTTTGATCAGCTAGCGGCATTTCAAAATTTCATCATCCTGCCGCTGACATTTCTGTCAGGTGTATTTTATTCGATTCATTCGCTTCCTCCGTTTTGGCAGGGGCTGTCACAACTCAATCCATTCTTTTACATGATCGACGGATTTCGATATGGTTTTTTTGGAGTGTCAGATGTTTCACCGTACTTAAGTTTTGGAATTGTGGTGATTTGCTTTATGGCAGTATCATGGCTGACGCTGAGAATGCTGAAGACGGGGTACAAGCTTCGACATTGATCACCGGTATTCATATCAATTGATACGCTTGGTAGGTGAGGTTTAGGTCAAATATTATTATTCATCTCAACAGGAAAACGAAATGGTTACAGCAGAGAATATACAAACTTACATAGAAACGGCCATGCCGTGTGAACTAGTGCAGGTGGAGGGTGACGGACACCACTTCAATGCAGTCATTGTCAGTGCTGAATTTCAGGGAAAGAACATGGTCCAGCAACATCAGATAGTTTATCGTGCGCTAGGAGACAGGATGAAGGAGGAGATCCACGCACTGTCGATGAAGACACTGACACCGGAGCAGTGGAAAGACGCGAGTCATCGTTAGCCTCTTATTACTTCAACCACTTGTTGTTGCAAGAGAGGGACTGGGCTGATAAATAAAGCTAGGCGGCCGCGGCCAATGCTCCCCGCATTTTTTGCATTGCCTTGGCTTCAATCTGACGGATCCGTTCTGCGGATACCCCGAGTTCAGCCGCAAGGTCATGAAGTGTCGCGGTATCCTTCTCCTTCAGCCAGCGAGACACGATGATATGTCTGCTACGAGGGTCCAGACTGGACAGGGCTGACTCTAACCCTTCTCCTTGCAGTAGGCTGGCCTGCTTGGCCTCTAATAATTGTGAAGGCTCGGAGCCATCTGTAAGATAAGCGATGGGGCTATATGACTCATCTTCATCCTCAGATAAGGGCTCGAGTGAAATATCTCGACCACTAAAGCGGGTCTCCATCTCTACTACTTCCTCTGGTTTGACCCCCAGTTGCTTCGCCATCGTATCAACCGCCTCTGGGCTCATGGTATCCAAGCCTTGCCTCATGCTGCGAAGGCTAAAGAACAGCTTACGTTGAGCCTTGGTGGTGGCGATCTTTACCAGCCTCCAGTTACGCAGAACAAACTCATGAATCTCAGCCTTAATCCAATAAACGGCAAATGATATCAGCCTGACCCCGCGTTCCGGATCGTAGTGCTTGACCGCCTTCATCAGGCCAATATTACCTTCCTGAATCAGATCGGCTTGTGGAAGACCGTAGCCCTTGTAGCCACGTGCAATGGAGACAACAACGCGCAGGTGCGATAGTACTAATTGGCGAGCTGCTTCGATGTCATCATCGTCTCTCAAGCGTCGTGCTAGGCGAACCTCTTCCTCCTGAGAGAGGATGGGGAGTCGGCTGATAGATTGTATATAACTCTCGATACTGCCGCTGGTCGAGGGTAAGCTCAAAGAAAAGGTCATCTCATCCTCCTTAGATTCTCAATGCCATATTAAAATATTAGCAGTCTATGTCTGAGAGTGCCAGTTTTTTTGAAAGTTCTGAGAAAAAGGAATAACCATCTGAATTATCTGGGCTCTATATGAGAGAGGTGACTCGTTACCGACAACCAAGCACCCACCCATCCGAGCCAGGTCGAGAAGAGTAAGAGGCTCAAGCAATCTCTCGATGAAAGATGCTGGAGGCGAAAATCGAAGGTGTAGAGTGATGCCAGATCGGCTAAAGCATCATTGCTGAGATAGATTCCGAGAGCAATGATGAGCCAGGCAACGATCCCGCCCGTCATCCCCTGGATTGCACCAAAATAGAGAAATGGACGCCGGATGAATCCATTACTTGCTCCAATCAACTTTGATACTTCAATTTCGTCTCGCCTGGTAAGGATTTGCAAGCGAATGGTGTTAAAGGTCACGGCAACTAAAGCAAAGCTCAGCAAGGTGGCGAGCATCAACACGGCCAACTGACCTAGGTTTAGCAGTGAATCTAGTCGCTTAGCCCAGGCGGAATCAAGCTGAACATGGTCAACCTTAGGCCACTTTTGGAGTTCGGAACGCAAACTTTCCAATACGACAGGGTCTGAGTTTTTAGCGTTGATTACGAAGGCATCGGGGAGTGGGTTTTGAGAAAGGCTATCAACGACATCGGAAAGGCCGCTACCCTGTTTGAGTTGCTCTAAGGCGCTATCTTTGGGAACGAAATTAAAGCTCGATACTTGGGGATGCTGTTTTAGTCGTGAACCGATCTTAGAAATATCAGTTGAACCCGAGTCCATCGCTAGAAATAGACTCAGTTGTGGACTTCCCGATATATGTCCAGAAAGGCTTTGCAGGTTTCCAAGGAGCATGTAGCCCCCAGCGGGAAGGCTCAACGCGATACCAATAACGATAATGCTGAGAAGGCTGGGAAATGGATTACGAGAAAGACGCTTCAGGGCCAAAAGGAGGGCATAGAGGTGATGTGAAAGCCACACGTTCATACAGTAAGTATCCCGCGATCAAGTGCAAGAATACGGTCTTGAGAACCACCCAGAAGGGCAGCATCGTGGGTGGCGATCAGAACAGTCACTCCCACTTGATGGAACGAACGGAACATATTCATAATTTCGTGGGCATAATCAGAATCTAGATTACCGGTAGGCTCATCTGCAATCAAAATAGAGGGCCGATTAACGACAGCGCGTGCGATACACAAGCGTTGTTGCTCACCACCAGAGAGGGTAATGGGTTTTGCTTTCTCCTTACTGAGGAGCCCAACCTTGTCAAGCGCGGCACGCACTCGCCCACTGGCCTCTTTAGGATCAAAACTACTGATCTGAAGCGGGAGTAACACATTGTCGAAGACGTTGCGGTCAAATAAAATTTTTTGATCTTGAAAGACGAGGCCAAGATTACGCCGCAGAATAGGGATAGTTCCACCTTTAAGAGCACCAACATTCTGGCCATTGACAATAATGGTGCCGGAAGTGGGCCGTTCAATGGCGGCTATAAGCTTGAGAAGGGTGCTCTTACCGGCACCAGAATGACCGGTAACAAAGACCATCTCACCCGACTCAATGGTGAAGCTGACCTTGGTTAGGGCATCATAGCTATTAGGATAACGCTTAGAGACGTTACTGAAATTAATCATACAGATGAAGCGGTCATCATAAAGGTTTCATTTTAACCCCTGAAGGGTGTCCCCACTCTGTAAAGATAGGTTAATTAAATCGGTCCCTACCAAGTATTATCAAGAACCAGTTGGGAGCCCTTGCAAGGTAGGCACGCTCATAATTAATTGAGCATGATCTATTGAGTTAGAGTGTACCGAGGTCTGCGCCGCCTAGACCCGTCAAGCGGAAACAGGCTACAATTCAGGCTTTTAGGCAACATTGCATCATGCAAGTTAATCGTGGAACTCCTACTCAGGCTGAGATGCCGGTTGCTCTGGTTATCGGCAATTTTGACGGAGTGCATCTGGGCCATCAGGCCATGCTTGCGCGATTGAAGGAAACCTCAAACCGATTGAATTTAGCCTCCTGTGTAATGACCTTTGAGCCACATCCGAGGGAGTTTTTTGCGCCGGATCAAGCGCCAACAAGACTTACCAGTTTAAGGGAAAAGCTCGAGTTGCTGGCTGAGTATGGTGTGGAACAGGTCCAGATATGCAAATTTAATTTTGATTTTGCAAAGATTAATGCAAAAGATTTCGTAGGGAATATCCTCCAACAGGGACTTGGTGCGCGATGGGTGCTGGTGGGGGATGACTTTCGTTTTGGTGCGCGTCGCACCGGTGACCTTGCAATGTTGAGAGCGCTCTCGTCCAGCCACGATTTTGAAGTAGCGGAAATGCCAACTTACAGTGTGGATGGAATGCGGGTTTCGAGTACGGCTGTGAGGGAGGCGCTATCGAGCGATGATCTCGGTCTTGCGAGACGGTTACTGGGGCGGCCTTACAGCATCAGCGGGAAGGTGGTGGGTGGAGATAAACTGGGCAAGAGGATAGGCTTCCCAACGGCCAATATGCAGTTGCGGCATAATCGGCCGCCTCTGTCAGGTATTTTTGCGGTGGAGGTGAGGGGGGCTCTGAGCTCATCGCCACAACAAGTAACCCGCGGGGTAGCCAGTCTGGGAGTGCGCCCTACGGTACATGAAAATGGTAAGCCAGTGTTGGAAGTCCACCTGTTCGATTTTAACCAGGAGATCTATGGACGACACTTGCGAATGGATTTTCTGCATAAGCTGCGCAACGAAGAAAAATATTCCGATCTGGAAACGCTTATAAGGCAGATCGGGCTCGATGTAGAAAATGCAAAGAAGTATTTTCAAAACTCACTATCTGTAACGGTCTGATCCAAGCAGACAGTCGCATAACCTGAATTGATACCCCATGACCGACTATAAGAAGACTCTAAACCTGCCCGATACACCCTTTCCGATGCGTGGCGATCTCGCTAAGCGTGAACCGGTCATGCTCAAGGATTGGCAGGAAAAGAAACTCTATCAGAAAATTCGCGAAGTCAGCAAAGGGCGCCCAAAGTTCGTACTTCACGACGGCCCTCCCTATGCTAATGGAGACATCCATATCGGGCATGCGGTCAATAAAATTCTGAAGGACATCATCGTCAAGAGTAAGACTTTATCGGGCTTTGATGCACCCTATGTACCAGGCTGGGATTGTCATGGACTACCGATTGAGTTAGTGGTGGAAAAAACTCACGGGAAAGATATTAGCCCCGCCAAGTTCCGAGAATTGTGCCGTGAGTATGCAAGTGTTCAGGTTGATCGTCAGAAGGCTGATTTTATTAGGCTCGGTGTGTTGGGTGAGTGGGACAAGCCTTACCTCACGATGGATTACCAGACCGAGGCGGATATCATGCGCACTCTGGGAGAGGTCTATAAGAACGGGTACCTGTATCAGGGGAGCAAGCCGGTTCACTGGTGCGTAGATTGCGGGTCCGCACTAGCCGAGGCGGAGGTCGAGTACGAAGATAAGAACTCGCCCGCAATCGATGTGGCCTTCCAAGTGCTGGACAATGCGGCCTTGGCGAAGGCATTTGGCATAGGGCACATCAATGGTCCGGCCTATGCTGTGATCTGGACAACGACGCCCTGGACACTACCTGCTAATCAGGCGGTATGTGTGCACCCCGAACTAACCTATGACCTAATAGAAACAAGTAAAGGCCTTCTGATTTTGGTGCATGAACTTGTTGAGAGCGCATTGGCCCGTTACAGCGAAGAAGGCACAAAGATTCTCGCAAGTTGCCAGGGAGGCGCTCTTGAGCACCTGAAGCTGCAGCACCCATTCTATCCTCACCAGGTACCAGTGATCTGTGGCGACCACGTAACGATAGATGCCGGGACAGGGCTCGTACATACCGCGCCGGCACACGGACTGGAAGACTATGCGGTCGGTATGCGTTATGACCTGCCAGTGGAGAACCCGGTAGATGATAACGGGCGATTCTTTGCAAGGATTCCGATGGTGGGAGGCATGAGCGTGTGGGATGCCAACAAGACAGTCATCGAGATACTAACGAACAATGGCAACCTGCGCTCTTCAAACAGACTGAACCATAGTTACCCGCACTGCTGGCGACACAAGTCGCCGGTAATCTTTCGTGCTACCCATCAATGGTTCATTGGAATGAGTCAGCACGGGAAGGATGGACGAACATTACGCGGCCTTGCAAGCGCGGCAGTGGAGCATACGCAATTCTTCCCGGCATGGGGACGTGCAAGGCTGGAGGCCATGATTAAGAAACGCCCCGACTGGTGCGTCTCTCGCCAGCGGAACTGGGGCGTGCCGATGCCGTTGTTCATCCATAAGGAGACCGGCGAACTGCACCCTGACACATCAGCGCTGTTGGAGAGGATTGCACAGCAGGTGGAGGAGAGGGGCATTGAGGCATGGTTCAGCTTGGAGATTGAGAACTTCCCCGGTGTGGATGCCACACAATACAAAAAAGTCACCGATACGCTGGATGTGTGGTTCGACTCAGGAGTCACTCATCACTCTGTCCTAAAGCGCAGGGATCAATTAGCGTATCCCGCCGATCTTTATCTGGAGGGGTCTGACCAGCACCGGGGCTGGTTCCAGTCTTCACTACTGACTGGTTGTGCCATGGACGGACGGGCACCTTATGAGTCGCTACTGACTCATGGTTTTGTGGTCGACGGTTCCGGCCACAAGATGAGTAAATCGAAGGGCAATGTGATCGCCCCTCAGAAGGTGATGGACACGTACGGGGCGGATATTCTACGACTATGGGCTGCATCGACAGACTATTCTGGCGAATTGACTATCTCTGATGAAATACTCAAGAGGGTGGTTGAGAGTTATCGACGGATACGGAACACACTGCGCTTTTTATTGGCGAACTTAGCAGATTTTGATGCCGAGAAGGACATGCTCCCGGTGGAAGACTGGGTGGAGATCGATCGTTACATGCTGGCCTTTACTAAGGAACTGCAGAACGATTTGACGCAGAGTTATGCTCGTTATGAGTTTCACTTGGCGGTGCATAAACTGCATAATTATTGTTCGGAAGACTTGGGCGGATTCTACCTTGATATTCTCAAGGACCGGCTCTATACCGCTTCAACCCAAGGCATCCCACGACGGTCAGCACAGAGCGCGCTACATCATATTGCACACAGTCTGGTGCGGTTATTTGCGCCGATCCTGAGTTTCACCGCTGAGGAGGTTTGGCTGCAACTGACAGGGAATGCCCACGATAGTGTGTTACTTCATATTTGGCACGACCTCCCGTCACAACCGGGTGAGCAGTTATTGATAAGTCGCTGGGCGAGGGTGCGTGAATTACGATCTCGAGTGCAAAGATCTTTGGAGGATACGCGTGCTAAAGGGGAGATCGGATCCTCTCTTGCAGCCGTTGTGGAGATGCGTCTCAATGCAGATGATTACGCGCTACTAAAATCAATTGGGGATGATCTGCGATTGGTTATGATTACTTCTGAAGCACATGCATTGCAGGTTCAAGATTCAGCGGAGGAGTTAATTACTGTGACTCCCTCTGTGCATCCGAAGTGCGAAAGATGCTGGCACTATCGACAGGATATTGGCAGAAGTGCTGAGCACCCAACACTATGTAGTCGTTGCGTGTCTAATCTTTTAGGTGTGGGCGAGGTGAGGCGGCATGCTTAATTTTAGCGTTACTTTTTTATCAGTGTCGCTCGCCATTATTTCACGATCGAATGGCGCTCGGAACGAACGTTCAGGTGATGCAATCAAGCATCGGGAAGGATGAAGCTGTATGTTAGTTTGACTCTAGCGCTGGTGGTATTGGTGCTGGACTTGGTCAGCAAACGTTGGGTAGAGTCCCTACTAATTCAGGGACAACAGATCCCACTGACGGATTTTTTTAATCTAGTGCTGACTTATAATGCTGGAGCCGCTTTTAGTTTCCTGAGTGACGCTTCCGGTTGGCAGCGTTGGTTCTTCAGCGGAATTGCTGCAGCAGCCTCGGTTCTGATTGTCTATCTATTACGCAAGCACGCAGCTGAGAAACTGTTCTGCTGGGCGCTAAGTCTGGTGCTGGGTGGCGCATTGGGAAACTTATGGGACCGGATTAGTTTGGGGCATGTGGTCGATTTTCTTGATTTTCATCTAAGCGGCTACCACTGGCCCGCATTCAATGTGGCCGATTCAGCAATCTTTGTTGGGGCCATGCTCCTGATAGTAGAGAGCTTCCGCCACAAAGAGAGTTGACAGTACCTATTGCTCGGTGCCTGTAGAGTGACTTTTACAGGGCTGCCACAGGACATCTTCGACGTCCTTTTGACGGTTTAACGTACGGGATAGTACGAATAGAAAGTCGGATAACCGGTTAAGGTACTGGATATTTAGAGAGGCCACTTCTTCAGTTTGAACGAGTTTGACTAAAGACCTCTCCGCGCGACGGCAGACGGTGCGTGCAAGATGGCAAAGTGCTGCGGCCTTCGACCCACCTGGGAGTATGAACTCCTTTAGAGCGGGTAGGCTGGCGTTGTACTGATCGAGCTGATGTTCGAGACGGATGATCTGCTCTTTACTCATGCTGATGCGACCGGGGATACTTAAGTCACCACCCAGATCAAATAGGTCATGCTGTATGTTCTCCAGTTGACTGCGGACACTCTCCGCTACGTGCTCCACAAGAAGCAGGCCGAGGCAGCTGTTGAGCTCGTCCACGCAACCCATGGCCTCAATGCGAGCGCTATCCTTACTTGCCCTTGTCCCATCCCCCAGTCCGGTAGTGCCATCATCACCGGTCCGGGTATATATCCTTGTTAGGCGGTTAGCCATGTTCTTGGGTGGTGATCAACTAGGGATTAATAGGCAGGAATCTCGTCTTACTCTTCTTGCTCAGACTTGTGGATGGGTGGTGGCATGAATAAAGCGGGTAGTGGTTTTTTTATTTGACCGTGTCGAGAATGGGCTGAAGAGCCTTGCGGTGTGGGGGGTAATGTTTTTGAGTTATCAGAAGTGCGCACCGAGGGTGTGTAAGGCTGACTGAAGAGGGGGTCTTGCGACGTTCTGGAGTGTACGACCTGTCCGTGTGAACGAGGCTCAGAACGCGGGAAGGGGCGATCTACATTACCTCGCTCATTATGTTGCTCGGGACGATGCCTCTGTTCTGGTTTTACATGCTCATGCCTTTTTGCGGCGGGAGTAGCTTGAGCCGTTTCTGCCCTTTGCTGTGTCGTTCCGCACTCAAATCCGGGCACTACTTCCAATTTGAGTTTGAACTTTAGAAGTTTCTCAATGCCTCCCAGTAATTCATTCTCGTCTTCACATACGAGCGAGACCGCGTCGCCCTTAGTGCCGGCGCGACCAGTACGCCCGATGCGGTGGATGTAGTCTTCTGGTGTTGTGGGCAACTCGAAATTGACGACGTGAGGCAAATCCTCGATATCAAGCCCGCGTGCCGCAACATCGGTGGCGACGAGCGCGCGTACAGTACCCTCTTTGAATTCTGCTAAGGCCTGAGTACGTTGAGGCTGACTCTTGTCGCCGTGTATTGAGGTGGCGGTGATGCCATCCTTCTCAAGTTGTTGAGCCAAGCGGCTAGCGCCATGCTTGGTACGGACAAATACGAGCACCTGTTTCAGGTCAGCTTTTTTGATGAGATGCGACAAGAGCTCGCGTTTGCGGTCTCGATCAACTGGGTGTACCACATGGGTCACTAACTCGCTGATGGAGTTGCGTCTTGCCACCTCGATTAGTATCGGCTGCTTTAGCAGTTTATCAGCGAGCTTCTTGATTTCTTCAGAAAATGTAGCTGAGAACATTAGGCTCTGACGCTCTTCCGGCATCAGCGCGAGAATTTTTTTGATATCGGGTAGGAAGCCCATATCCAGCATCCGGTCGGCCTCATCCAGTATCAGGATCTCAACCTTGGAAAGGTTCATTGTCTTCTGTTGAACATGGTCTAACAGCCGGCCAGGCGTTGCCACTAAGATTTCTATTCCTGCGCGCAAGTCTTTGGTTTGGGGATCCATATTGACTCCACCGTAGACTACGGCGGATCGTAGAGGTAGGTATTTTCCGTAAGCCTTGACGCTCTCATAGACCTGGGCTGCGAGTTCTCGTGTCGGGACTAATACCAGAGCTCGTATCGGGTGTCTGGCTGGGGAGACGCTGGTATTGGCATGCGGTTGGAGTCTCTGCAGCATGGGAAGGGTAAAGCCTGCTGTCTTACCGGTACCTGTTTGAGCGCCTCCCATGATATCCTTACCTTCAAGGATTAGCGGAATTGCTTGAGACTGGATGGGGGTAGGTTCCGTATAGCCCTGGTCGACAAGGGCACGCAGAATTTCAGCGGATAAGCCGAGCTGATCAAACGACATTTTCATCACTCCTAAACCACCTACCAACACACGTTGGGACCGGTCTAGGCAGAACAATTATTTTAGATAATCGCATACGATCATGAGACACGACTGGTTGTGGCTGTGACCGGACAGTAACGCCAATCAACCATGGATCAGAATAATACAGCATTAACTATGAAAATCATATGAGCCCCTTTATCTTGCTTACAGACAGGGTGGCTGAATTTTACCGCTAATCATTTCTTATTTCTTGCCGTATATCTTTATTTTTCTTACCCGACTTAAACCGCTCCCCAGCTTTTTTAAAACAGCTTAATATGACTGGCGCTCCACCGATGGCGACTGCATCGACTAGGCAGTACCAAGCTGCAACGCCGCTCGGGGGATTTCCTTGTGACAATCCAAGGACGGGTTCTATAGTGGCCCACTGCCAAGTCCCAACTGCAGTGCCAATTAACTCTAACCATGTAGTTATAAAGAAGGCTGCGAGGTAGAGTAACGGCGACTGACCTTTAAATAGATAGATCAGAAATACACAGAAGAGAAGCGCTCCTACTTGGTCTCCCTGATTGGGATAACCGCTGACCCCCCAGGCTGACCATAACCCACAGACCATCACCACAAATGTAGCGATACTTCTTGCATACCGCATGAAGAAACCAGACCGGGCTAATGCCACGGCTGTTAAGTAGACCATCCCGTGACCTGGTGGGACATAGGCAGGCACGTTCTCTAGACGGTAGGTATATCCACCCATGTAGATAGACGCGAAGTGCTCTCCCGCTGTGGCGAAGGCGACAGCAATGATTACTTGTATTCGAACCTCTTTATTTTCACCGAATAGTAATAAAGTTAAGAAGGTCCAGGCGATGACCCCCATGGTTTTTTGCTGTTCTAGGGTTCCATCGGAGTCGATTGCTAGACTGATTGCTACACATATAAATGTCAGTGATGCTATGAAGTAGTCACGGATCTTGTGAGGATGTGGAATACTAGGGTCAGGGAAATTACGTAGCAGATTCAATTTTAATTGACTTGCATTGGAAGTTTTTAGGGGAGAGCTTGCCAGAGGATACGACGACGAAACCACATGACATATGCTGAGTTTTGCTCGGGTGAGTCTTTACCTTGCTAATACTCCCGTACTGAGAGAGGGGAACTCTACCGATAGGCGGTGAATCTAAGAGTCAGCCCACTGCCCGGGAGGGCAGTGGGGGTACTGATCAGAGGAGGGTATTACTCCTCTTCCTCATCTGGATCGGCCTTGACCTCTTTTAAGACCATCTTCTT